>CP119753.1:2792382-3102646 GCA_029319145.1 Microbacter sp. GSS18
CGCACGCGGGGTGCGACGATCGCGCTCGTCGCGGCGGTGTGCCTGGTCGCGATGAACATGCGGCCGACGATCACGGCCGTCGGCCCGCTTCTCGCCCAGATCGGCGAGGACACGGGTCTGGCGACCGCCACGCTGGGGATGCTCGCGAGCGTGCCCCTGGTCGCGTGGGCCCTCGTCTCGCCCCTCGCCCACGACCTCAGCCGACGCTTCGGCATGTCGCGCGTGGTGCTGTGGGCACTGGTGCTGCTGGCATTGGGCACGGCGGTCCGATCCCTGCCCGGACCGACGGCGAGCCTGTGGATCGGCACGGTGCTCATCGGTGTCGCCCTCGCCGTCGCGAACGTGCTCATGCCCGCGGTGGTCAAGCGCGACTTCGGCGGTCGTGTCCCCGCCGTGATGGCGCTGTACACCGGCCTGCTCGGCGGGTTCGGCGCGATCGCGTCGGGCGTCGTCGTGCCGCTGTCGAACATCCCGCTCGGCGGCGAGCCGGCCGGCTGGCGCTTCGCACTGCTGGTCACCGGCGGCATCCTGCTGATCCCGGCCATCGGGGTGTGGGCCTGGGCGACCCGGGGGCGCGGACACGGCACCGGTCGCTCCGGCGCGCACGGCAGGACCGGCATCTGGTCGGACCCCGTCGCCTGGGTCGTCGCGGCCTACATGGGGCTGCAGTCCGCGTCGTTCTACATGCAGGTGACGTGGCTTGCGACGATCGCGACCTCGACCGGTCGCTCGGAGGTCGCGGCCGGGATCGACGTGATGATCTATCAGATCGCCGCCGTCGCGGGAGCCCTGGCGCTCCCGCTCGCCCTCCGCGGGCGCATCGAGACGCTCGCCCCGGCGCTCCTGCCGATCCTCGGCATCGCCGGAGTGGCGGGACTCATCGCGGTGCCCTCGGGCATCACGGGCTGGGTCGTCCTCACGGGCCTGTGCTCGGGCGCATCGCTCGGCATGTCGCTGACGCTCATGGCCCAGCGCGCCCGCGACCATGACGGCGCGAGCGCACTGTCGGGCATGTCGCAGTCGGTGGGATACGTCGTCGCGGCGGCCGGACCGGTGCTCTTCGGCTGGCTGCACGCTGTCACCGACGGCTGGGGCGCTCCACTCACGATGCTCATCGCCGTGCTCGTCGGGCAGGGCCTGGTCGGCATCCTCGCGGGACGCGATCGCTACGTGCTCGAGGGGCGCTGAGGGACTCACCGCCTCGTCGCTTTGCGCCGCGATCAGTCCTTCTTCTTCGCCGACGGCGACCCGGCGGCGCCCACATCGCGGGGCGCGAAGCCGCCGCCGTCGACCGCGATCACCTGGCCGCTGACCCACCGTGCCTGATCGGTGGAGAGGAAGAACCCGGCCGAGGCGATGTCCCAGTTGTTGCCCTCGACCTGCATCGCGACGTTCCGCCGGCGGAACTCGCGCTGCTCCTGCGTCATCCCCTTCGCCGCGAACGCGCCCCAGATCATCCCCACCCGAACGCAGTTGACGCGGATGCCGCGCGCGGCCAGCGACACCGACGCCCCGGTGGTCAGCTTCTCGAGTGCCGTCTTGGCGATGCTGTACGGCAGGCCCGGGCCCCGGCCTTCGGCGGCTCCCGACGAGATGAGGACGATCGATCCGCCTCGCGTCATGTGCTTCTCGGCATGACGCATGAGGAACCACGCCGACTTCAGGTTGAGGTCCATCGCGAAGTCCCACGCCTCCTCGGTGGTGTCGAAGATGCCCTCGACGCCGCCACCGCCGATGGAGTCGGCGACGACGTCGATCGCGCCGAACCGGTCCACGACGGCGTCGATCGTGCGGGCGACGTCGGCGTCGTCGGTGAGGTCGACGACATAGGCCTCGGCCGTGCCGCCGGCCTCGCGGATGCCCGCCACCGTGCGCTCGGCGGCATCCACGTCGCGGTCGAGGATCGCCACCGACGCGCCGTCCCGCGCGTACATCCACGCGAGGGCGAATCCGATCCCTCCCTCGGGGCCGCTGAGCCCGCCTCCGGCCACGACGGCCACCTTCCCCGTGAGCCACGGCCCGGCCGCTGCGGCGAGCGGATCCTCCACCGGCATCGGCCAATCGGTCTGTGCGTTCATCGATGACTCCTTCGTGTCGTCGTCTTCTCGGCCCGTCACCGCGCCGGCGCCGCGGCGTCGTCGGGTCCGGCCAGCGGAAAGGCGCTGAGCCCGCCGCCGTCGAGCGGGAGCTCCTGCGCCGTGATGTGATCCGTGCGCTCGTCGGCGAAGAAGGCGACCGCGTTCGCGACGTCGTGAGGGCGCCCCACCTTGCCGACCGCGATGCGGCCGCCTATCGTGCGCATCGCCTCATCGCGGTCCGCATCGCGGCGGCCGAGCATCGACCGGCTGGTGCTCACCAGGCCCGGGCAGATCGCGTTGACCGTGATGCCCCACCGGGCGACATCCATCGCGAGCGCCCGCGTGAAGCCGAGCACGCCCGCTTTCGAGGCCGAGTACGCCGTCGAGCGCGGAGCGGCGTCGATCCCCGCCATCGACGAGATGTTGACGATGCGCCCGTAGCGCTGCTCGCGCATCGGGCCGATCACCGCCTGGCTCATGAGGAAGACGCCCGTGAGGTTCACCCGGAGGATCTCGTTCCAGGCGTCGAACGGCACGTCTGCGATGTCGACGCGGTCGGGCCCCTGGGGTGCGGCGGCGTTGTTGACGAGCACGTCGATGCGTCCGAACCGCGCGAGGG
Organism: Microbacter sp. GSS18; assembly: GCA_029319145.1. Taxonomy (NCBI): domain Bacteria; kingdom Pseudomonadati; phylum Bacteroidota; class Bacteroidia; order Bacteroidales; family Porphyromonadaceae; genus Microbacter; species Microbacter sp. GSS18. The sequence goes on from CP119753.1 coordinate 2,795,080, forward strand.
CCTCGCCGACCATCCGCTCGACGTCGCCGGGGTCGCCGATGTCGCCGGTCAGCGCCAGAGCGGTGCCGCCGGATGCCTCGACCTCGGCCGCGTAGTCCGCGATGCCGGCGCCACCGGAACGTGCCTGCTCGCCGGCATTCGGCACGCCCTGCGGCGCGCGGTCGGTCACGACGACCGCGAAGCCGTCCTCGACGAGGCGGGCCGCGATCGCGCGCCCCGCGCCGTCCGGCTTGCCGCATCCGGTGATCAGCGCCACGCGGCGATCGAGCATCCTGGTTCTCCTCCGAAGCCGTCCGTCGGGCGGGTCCACGACGCCTCGACTCCACTGTGGTCCCGCACGCCCGGCCGCTCAACGCGGTTTTCCGCGCCGCGGAATCCGTCTCGGCGCGGCGGGCGGCGCAGCGCGCGCGAGCCGCACTCCCTTTCGCAGTGCGGAAGCGATGAGCCACCCGCGGGAAGGAGCGTGCTTGGGTGACGGCACACGACGCGGCCGCAGGCAGGAGGCGCCCCCATGACCGTCACGACGGAAGAGCTGATCGACCCGACCGGATTCGAGATCGCGCGCGACGAACCGACGCTCGCTCCGCGGCCGGGAACGCTGGCCCGACTCACGGTCGGCCTGCTCGACAACACCAAGCCGAACGCGACGCCTCTGCTCGACGAGATCGGCGACGCCCTCGAGCGCCGCTTCGGCGTCGGCGCCACCCGCCGGTACACGAAGGACTACTTCGGCACGCCGGCGAAGACCGACCTGATCGACAGGATCGCGCTCGAATGCGACGTCGTGGTCACGGCGGTCGGCGACTGCGGCTCGTGCAGCGCGGCGACGGTGGCCGACGGCATCCTGTTCGAACGGGCGGGGACCCCGGCGGTGAGCGTCTGCTCCGACACGTTCCTCGTCTCGGGGCGCGCCATGGCGCAGCTGCAGGGATTCCCGGACTACGAGTTCCTGACGGTCCCTCATCCCGTGGCGAGCCTGGACCGACCGGCGCTGCGCGAGCGGGCCGTCGCGATCGTGGACGACGTCGCCCGCGTGCTGGGAACGGGGGCCGCGCGATGAGCGAGACGACGATCACCCCGGCCGACGAGCGGGTGCTGGATGCCGAGGACGTGCGCGAGCTGCTCGAGGAGTACCAGCGTCGCGGCTGGACCGACGGTCTTCCCGTCGTGCCGGTCACGGCGTCGATCCTCGACGAGTTCCTCGCCACCACCGGACGGCACCCGCAGGATCCCCTCTTCACGATCCCCCATCTGAACCGCACGCTCACGGTGCGGCTGGCGGCGGTCAACGCCGCCATGGCCGGATGTCTCCCGGAGTACTTCCCTGTCGTGCTGGCGCTGTGGGACGCGATCGCTCAGGAGCCGAGCCCTGCGCGCGGCATCTGGCAGAGCACCACAGGAACCGCCCCCTTCGCCGTCGTCAACGGACCGGTCCGCGCGGCGATCGGGCTGAACAGCGCGGGCAACGTCTTCGGCTCGGGCCACCGGGCCAACGCCACGATCGGTCGCGCGGTCCGGCTTGCCTGCATCAACGTGTTCGGGCTGCGCCCGCACGCCCTCGACCAGGCGACGCAGGGAACCCCGGTGAAGTACGCCGGCTGCATCGCCGAGAACGAGGAGGCGAGCCCCTGGCCGGCGCTGCACACGGAGTACGGACTGGATGCCGGGACGAGCTGTGTGACCGCGTTCGTGGTCCGCTCGGTGATCCACATCGAGGCGCGCCACAGCCAGACGCCCGAGCAGCTCGCCCTGGACTTCGCCGACACCATCCGGCGCACCGGCGCGCTCATCCACGAGTACACCAGCGCCCTGCTGGTGGTCAGCCCCGAGCATGCCCGCCTCTTCGCCGACGCGGGCTGGAGCAGGGACGACCTGCGCGAGCACGTCTACGCCCATGCGGTGCGGCACCGCAGCGAACTCGCGGCCGTCGGCAAGGACGCCGTCTCGACGCACACGCACTGGCGCGTGCCGGCGGTCCACCCGGACGCCACGCCCGATGCGTCGGCCGGAGGCGTCGACCCCGAGCGCGTGCGGGTGCTCACCTCTCCCCACGCCGTGCAGATCGTCGTCGCGGGCGCGCCCAACGCGGGGGTGTCCGCGGTCGTCGAGATCTTCGGCCTCGCGCCGCGCATGCGGCCTTCGTCGTTCAGCCCGGTCGAGGAGTCATAGGTCCTGCGCGACGGAGCCCCGGCAGTCGGTGCCGGGGCCCCGTCGGCGGCGCATCAGCCGACCCGGATCGAGGTCCCCGACCAGCGCCCGAACACGCGGAACACCATCGACATCGCGGCGTTGGCCGAGCCCGCGACGATGATCGGGATGCTCGCGGGCTCGGCATCGGCGAAGACCGGATGGAAGTGATCGTCCGGGAACGGCCCTTCGGGAAGACGGCTGAGCCCCTTGCCCACCGCGGCGAGCTCCGCCTCCGTCCTGCCCGCATGGGCGAACAGCCACGCGCGCACGTCGCGCTTGGTCATGCCGGCCTCGGCGAGGACGCGGGCGTGGTCGGGGTTCATCACGACGCCGACCGAAGCGTGCCGGAAGATCCAGGACCCCGTGCGCTGCATCGTGTCGGCGATGTCGCGCAGCACCTCGACGGGATCGGTGAAGTGCCGGTTGTCGACGAACTCGCACGTGCGCACGAGCATGACGCTCACGCCGCTCTCGCCCTGCGCCAGACCGCCGTCGACGCTCAGCGGCTCCCACGGGCTCGACTCCTCGTCCTCGCCCACGCCCATCGACCAGCGGCCCGGGATGCCCTGCGTCGCCTGCTCGAACTCATGGGGGCGGATGCCGAGCCCGTTGCGGACCGCAAGCCCGATCGCCCGCGGGATCGTGCTGTTCGGACGGAAGCCGGGCCCGAGCACGCCGCCGGCGGAGTTGACGCCGATGTCGTGCCGCAGCGGCCCGTTCACCACGACGAGCGGGGCGGGTCCGCTCGTGCTCTGCCACCCGCCGCCACGGGCGGTGCGGTCGAGGGCGAGCGCGTCCCACGCCGCGATCACGACGGGAAGGAACTCGGGACGGCAGCCGGCCATGATGGCGTGAGTGGCGACGTCGCCGACGGTCAGCGTGCGGCCGAGCTGCTCGTGGCGCACGATGACCTCGTCCGGGTCGCGGTCGGTGTGCGCCAGGAAGTCGGCGCGCGCCTCCTCGGTCGCCGCGAGCGCGGGCAGCCCGTCGGACCACCCACGGTCGAAGACGTACTCCGCGACCGCGGCGGCGATCCGCGGGTCGAGGGTCGCGTCGGTGTCGGAGCTCATCCGATGGCCCCACGCGTCGCGCGGGTCAGCACGTCCGCGACCTGGCCCGACAGATCCCGCGCCCGGTCCAGGATGCCCTCGGCCGTGAGGTTGGCGACGGGGTGCGGCGTGAGCACGATCGGGTGCTCGGGGTCGCCCTTCAGCGCCGCCATGGCACGCGAGGTCGACGAGAACTGCTCGGTGCAGATGACGGCGGCGGGGACTCCGGCGCCTTCGAGCGCGATGGCGTCCGCCACCGCCGCCGCGCTGCACGACCCGCAGTCGCCGACCCCGACCACCACGACGTCGCACTCGCGGATGAGCTCCGCCCGCAGATCGGGGGCCAGCGGCATGGCGAAGTCGTGCTTCACGCGGCGCACCAGCGCGGCCGCACGCCCATCGTCGAGCAGGATCTCCCCCACGGCGTCGAGCATCCGGTCCGCGTTGCGCTTGGTGTTGCTCAGCAGGCCCACGCGGGCGCCGGCCAGCTGCTCGGGTCGCGTCGCGCGCGGAGCCGACGGTGCCCCGCCGCGGACGCTGATGTCCGTCGGGTCGATGATCCCGGGTGTGGATCGTGTCGTCGTAGGGGACATGTCCGGGCCCTCCGCCTTCGCTCGCCTCCCCCACTATGGGCGCGGGTCGACGCGAGCGCAGAGTGCTCCTTCCGCTCCACGGAACACTGCGCTCGCGCGCTCGATCAGGCCGGCATCGCGTGCCGGCGGCGGAACTCCCGCGCGTTCTCGCTCATGCGGATCGGCCGGTTGTCGCTGAGAGCCCGCGACGCCCGTGCCGCGGTGGACCGCACGAGGTCGACGTACGCGGCCGGGTCGTGATGCTCGAGGAAGTAGATGAGTCCGACGGCGGCGACGACGTCGCCGTCGGGGCCGACGACCGGCGCCGCGACCGAGCCGGCGGTGACGGTCAGGGTCCCGCTCGTGACCGCGTAGCGCTCCGTGCGCACGCGCTCGAGGATCTCGCGGAACCGATCAGGCTCCGTCACCGTGGAGGGCGTGTAGCGCCGCAGGGGGGCGCTGAGGTATTCGTCGACGACCTCGTCGGGTGCGAATGCCAGCAGCACCAGCCCGGCCGCCGCCACATGCAGGGGCAGCTGACCGCCGATGCGGTTCTGGCCGGTGTAGTTGGGGTGCGGGCGCAACGCCTCGAGATAGAGCAGGCTGCGCCCGTCGCGCACGGCGAGATTCACCGTCATGTTGGTGCGGCGGTGGATGTCGATGAGGTGCGGCAGAGCCCGCTCGCGCAAGCGCAATCCGTTCGTCGAGCTCGACGCGAGCTCGAGGATCTTGGGGCCGAGGCGGTAGCGGCCGGTGTCGTCGACCTCGAGCCCGTCCCACGCGAGGAGCTCCTGCACGAGCCGGTGCGTCGTGGACAACGACAGCCCCGCGTGCCGGCTGATCTCCGAGAGGGTGAGGTGTCCGTCGCTGCGCGTGAAGGCGCCGAGGAGGGCGAGCAGGCGCCCCGCCGCGGTGAGCTTGGTCGCTTCCTCGGATGATGTGGACATGGCCTCTCCTCACGCCGGCGCGAATGATCGCGGCGCCTGGGGACGATCCCGGCGGCGCCGCGATGCGCACCCCCTCAGGACAGCCCCCGGACCCCGGCGCGTGCGACCGGTCTTCCACCTGACGGAAGACCGGTCGACATGCGCGTCTCGAGGACTGCGGGCATGCCAAGGGGTGGGCGCGCCGGCGGCGCGTCCACCCCATCGGGTGTCGGGTTCACCCGGTCAGCGTCATGGTCGTCCATGGCACCAGGTTGGTCATCGGCTGCGGGTCCAGCAGCCCCTCCCAGCGCGTCGTGTTCACCGTCGGATAGGCACCGTAGTACCACGTGAGCGGAGCGTAGAACATGAGCTCGTTCGCGCGGGCCTGCAGGTCGCGCAGATGTGCGCCGCGCTGCTCTCGGTCGGTGGTCATGAGTGCCCCCTCGGCCGCCGCCTGGATCTGGTCGTCGCAGATCTGCGACGGGTTCGCCGCCGCGCGGCGATCGGGGTTGCACTCGTACCAGCGCACGATTCCCGTGCTCGGGTCTGCACCCACCGTCGAACGCAGGAAGGCCAGGTCGAAGTCGCTCTCGGTGTACACCTTCTCGGTGAAGACCGAGCCGGACTCCCCGATCAGGTTCAGCTCGATGCCGACCTCCGCCAGCTGCGACTTGATCAGCTCCGCGCTCGCAGCCACCTCGGACAGCTCCGAGATGAAGCGCCCGTCGAGCGTGAAGCGCGTCCCGTCGTCACCGACGGGATAGCCCGCGTCGTCGAGCGCGGCGCCGATCGCGTCGAGGTCGCGCGGGAAGTCGCTGTCGAAGTTCACATCGGTGTTCACGGCCCACTCCAGCCCGGGCGGGAAGAAGCCCTGCGCGGTGGTGCCCAGGCCTTTCAACGCGACGTCGGTGACGGCATCCCGGTCGATCGCCGCGAAGACGGCCGCGCGGACATCGACGGTGTCGAGCGGCGCCGCGCCGCCGTTGAACATGACCACGACGTCCTGCGAGAAGAACCCGCGCTCCATCAGGTGGAGCGCGTCGTCCTCGTTCACGCGGTCCTGCTGCGCGGCGTCGATGTCGGCGCGGTCGATCTCGCCTGCGAACAGGGCCACCGCGCGGCTGTTCGGGTCGGCCAGGATCGGGTACACGGCGCGGTCGACCTGGACGGTGCCGTCCCAGTAGTCCGGGTTCTTCACCAGGACGACCTGCTCGCCCGACGTGTACGAGTCGAACATCATCGGCCCCGTGCCGATCGGCTCGATGTTGGCCTGGTTGGTCACGTAGTCGGTGCCCTCGTAGATGTGCATCGGCACCATGTACTGCTGCGCCACGGTCTCGAGCACCGGGCCGAAGACCGAGCCGAAATGCACGACGACCGTGCGCTCGTCGACGATCTCGGTGTCGTCGATCGCCGACGCCAGCCGCGAGCCGAACGTCTGCAGCTCGACGATCTCGTCGAAGTTGAACTTCACGTCCTCGGCAGTGAAGGGCTCGCCGTCGTGCCACACGACTCCCTGCCGCAGGTGCAGCGTGAGTTCGAGGCCGTCGTCGCTGAGCTCCCAGCTCTCCGCCAGACCGGGAGTGAGCTCTCCGGCGTCGTCGACCCGGATCAGCGGGTCCATGATCTGCGCGCTGAACATCGACGGCGTCGCGCCGCTGACCAGCTGCGCGTTCAGCCCCATCGGGTCGTCGGCGATCGCCTGGATGTAGACGACCTCTTCGGCCGGCTGCTCGTCGGCGGACGCCGAGCATCCCGCCACCGCGAGCGCCGCCGCCGCGAGGACCGCGGCCGCCCCGTACTTCCTTCTCCTGTGATCGTTCACCGTTCTCTGCCTCTCTGCATGGGTGGACGCGAGTCCGTGTTCGGGTGGTGTTCAGTTGTGGATGGCACGCGGCTCACGTGAGCACGGGCGCCGCCGCGAGGAGCGTCCGCGTGTACGGATGCTGCGCTGCGAGGAAGATCTCGGCCGTCGTGCCCTCTTCGACGATGCGGCCGTCCTTCATGACGTAGACGTCGTCGGCGACCTTCTCGACGACGGGCAGGTCGTGGGTGATGAAGACGTAGCCGACGCCGAGCTCGGTCTGCAGATCCCGCATGACCTTGAGCACGCCGGCCTTGACCGACGCGTCGAGGGCCGAGACCGCCTCGTCGGCGACGATCACGCGCGGCCGCAGCACGATCGCGCGGGCGATGAGCACACGCTGGCGCTGCCCGCCGCTGAGCTCGTGGGGATACCGGTCGAGGAACTGCTCGGCGGGGGTCATGCCGACCAGCGCGAGGGCGTCGGCCACCGTCGCGCGGACCGCTTCGCGCCCGTGGGCGATGCCGTGCAGCCGGACGACCTCGCCCACGGCCTGCTCCACGCGCTTGCGGGGGTTCAGCGACCCGGCAGGGTCCTGCAGGACCGCCTGCACCTGTCGCCGGTAGGCGGTCATCTGCGCGCGGCCCATCGATGCCACATCCACGCCGTCGCACTCGATCGCGCCGCCGGACGGATCGAGGAGCCCCAGCAGAAGACGCGCCAGCGTGCTCTTGCCGCTGCCGCTCTCGCCGACGATCGCGACGAAGCGTCCCGGCTCGGCGACCACGCTCGCTTCGCGCACGGCGTGCACCGGCGCCGCTCCACGGCGGCCGCGGAACACCTTCGAGACGTTCTTGGCCTCAAGAAGCATGAGCCACCTCCTCGGCGATGCTGCGGCGCAGCGCGGGCGGGATCGAGTACAGATCGACCTCGGCATCCGTGAGACTGCGGACGCTCCGCAGCAGCGCGCGCGTGTACGGATGCTGCGGGTCGTGCAGGACCTGATCGGTCGGGCCCGTCTCGACCACGACGCCGCCGTACATGACGCAGATGCGGTCGGTCATGGCGGCGACGACCGCGATGTCGTGGGAGATGAGGATGAGCGACGTGCCGAGGTCCGACACCGCATCGCCGAGTGTCTTGAGCACGCGCGCCTGGACGGTCGCGTCCAGCGCCGTCGTGGGCTCGTCCGCGATGATCAGGTCGGGCTGCTTCGCGATGGCGATGGCGATGAGCACGCGCTGACGCATGCCGCCGCTGAGCTCGTGGGGGAATCGCTCCGCGATCGCCTCGACGTCTTCGAGGGTCTGCCAGGCGCAGGGCGCGATGCACGGCACCGCGTCGCGACTCCGCCTGACGGCGCGGCAGCGACTCGGCCACCTGCCTGCCGATCTTCATCGTCGGGTTCAGGAACGTCAGGGGGTCCTGGAAGATCATGCTGATCGTCGACCGGCGCACCTCGTCCCACGCGGCGCGGGGGGCGCCCAGCATCTCGCGACCGCGGATGCGGACCGATCCCTCCACGCGCACGCGCGGCGAGGTGGGGAGAAGGCCCGAGATCGCGCGGCCCGTGACGGACTTCCCCGAACCGGACTCGCCGACGATCCCGACGCGCTCGCCCTCGCCGACGACGAGATCGACGGAGCGGACGGCGGTGACCTCTTCGCGGTCGCCGGTGGGCAGGACCACGTGCAGTCCCGCCACCTCGACCAGCGGCGCCGGCTGCGGTTGTGCGGACGGAATCACTTGACCCTCCCGACGGTCGGATTGAAGGCGTCGTTCATGCGGTCGCCGAGGATGTTGATCGACAGGACGGTGAGGAAGATGAGGGCGCCGGGGAACAGGGCCAGCCACCATCCGTCCTGCATGTACGACTGCGCGGAGTTCAGCAGCGCACCCCAGCTGGGATTGTTCGCGTCGCCGACGCCGAGGTACGCCAGCCCCGACTCGATGAGGATCGCGCGCCCGACGGTCATGCTCGTCGCCACCAGCACCGGCGGCATCGCGTTGGGGATGACATCCGACCAGATGATGCGGGGCCCCCGGAAACCCGCGGCCTTCGCCGACTCGACGTAGCCGAGCTGCGAGATGCGCATCGCCTCGGCGCGCGCGATGCGCGCCACGGCCGGCCACATCGTGATGGCGAGGATCGCGACGATGACGAAGACGTTGGAGCCGAGGAGCGCCGCCGCCACGAGGGCGAGCACGAGACCGGGCAGCACCTGGAAGAACTCCGCGACCTTGACCAGCGCGGTGTCCATGAATCCGCCGTAGTAGCCCGCGAGCCCGCCGACCACGACGCCGATCGTCATGCACAGCAGCGCGACGCTGATGCCGACCAGCAGCGACACCTGCCCGCCGTTGACGACACGCGCCAGGTAGTCGCGTCCCAGGAAGTCGGTGCCCATGGGGAACTCCGCGCTCGGCGGCTGGAGCACCGGGTACGCCGCTGCCACCGGGTCGCCGACGAAGGCCGGGCCGATGACCGAGACGAGCGTGATGATCGCCATCAGAGGCAGGAAGACGAGCGTCGACGGCGCCCGCAGGAACGCGCGCCACGCCGACGCCCGCGTGCCCTTCGTGCGCTCGGTGCGGATCGGCTCGGTCGCGGGGGCCGGCTCGGGTGCCTGATCGACCGGCGTCTCGATGCTGCTCTGCGTGCTCATGCGCTGGCCTCCGTGCTGGTCATCGCGGGTTCGGGCCGACGCGAGAATCGGGCGCGCAGGCGGGGGTCGACCATGCCGTAGACCACATCGGTCAGGAGGTTGACGACGATGATCGTGACCGTCATGACGATGACCACGCCGAGCACGACCATGTTGTTCTGGCGGTGGATGGCGTCGATGAAGAGCAGCCCCATGCCGGGCCAGCCGAAGACGCTCTCGATGAGCGCCGACCCGGCGAAGATGAAGCCGAGGCTGTAGCCGGCGACCGTGACCATCGGCAGCAGCGCGTTGGGCATCGCGTGTCGCCACAGGATCCGCTGCGACGACAGGCCCTTCGATCGTGCGGTGTCGATGAAGTCCTGTCCGAGCGATTCGATCATCGACGAGCGCATGATGCGCGCCTTGAACGCGAGTTCGCTCGTCGCCATCGTGATGACGGGGAGCACGAGGTACTGCCACTCGATGCCGGGCTGTCCGTACGGGCTCTTGCCCTGGGTGGGGAGCCATCCCAGCCACAGCGAGAACACCATGATGAGCATCATCCCGAGCCAGAAGTTGGGCACCGAGAAGAAGGCGACGGATGCGGCGGAGATGCCGCCGTCGAGCCACCGGCGGCGCGTGCGCGCGGCGATCGAGCCGAGCACGATGCCGCCGATCGTCGACAGCACGAAGGCCGGGATCGCGAGCGCCAGCGTGTTGCCCGCGCGGCTGAGGATCAGATCCAGGACCGGCTCGTTGTTCGTCCCGAAGGAGTAGCCGAGGTTCCCGGTCAGGACGTTGCCGAGGTACGAGAAGTACCTCACCCACGCCGGCTGGTCGAGGCCGTACGCCGCGACGATCTGCTCGCGGAACTCCGGCGACAGCGGGACGTCGCCCACGAGCGTCTGCACCGGGTCGCCGGGGGCGATCTCGAGCAGGAAGAAGAGGACGGTGATGACCGCGAGGAACAGCAGGAAGCTCGACAGCAGAAGCCGGCCGATGTAGAGGACGAGTGCCTTCATGCCCGCCGATCCCTCCGTGTGCGCGAGGCCGTGGACTCACGCGTCCGGGATCATCGCCGTCGATGTCCTCTTCGACCTGACGGTCGGGCCGCTCCGGGGATCGGTCCGTCCGTGTGCGCTACACGATCGTCGGGGCCGCGATCGATCACCAACGGATGCTTCCGCGGTGCGGAACACTGCGTGCGCACGGAGACGGGGTCCACCGCCTCAGCGTGCCGTGTCCCACTTCTGGTCGCCTGCCGCTGTCGCGGCCGACCAGAAGTGGGACACGTGCCTCAGCGGAAGACCCCGTGTCTCGAGGGAGCGCGGATTTCTAGAGCGGGAACTGCCCCGGCTCGCGCCGCATCGTGATCCAGCGCGTCTCGGTGAACGCGTCGATGTTCGCCTGCACGCCGCCGTGCCGCGAGCCGGTGCCCGACGAGCCCGTCCCGCCGAACGGCGTGTTCGCCTCGTCGTTGACCGTCTGGTCGTTGATGTGGACGATGCCCGTCGGGATCTGCTGAGCCAGCTCCCATCCGGCGAGCGCGTCCTTGGTGACGATGCCGAGCGAGAGCCCGTAGTCGGTCTCGGAGGCCAGCCGCACCGCCTCGTCGTCGGTCGCGTACGACACCACGGTGGCGACCGGGCCGAACATCTCGTCGCAGTACGCCGGCGCGTCGGTGGGGATGTTCGCGAGCACGGTCGGACGGTAGAAGAGCCCTTCGTAGGTACCGCCCGCGCGCAGCTCGGCGCCCGAGGCCACGGCATCCTGCACGAGCGAGTGCACGCGGTCGCGCTGCACCTCGTCGATCAGCGGCCCGAGATGCACCGGGCCGGCGGCCGGATCGCCGACGACCATGGAGTCCGCCTTCGCCGCGAGCTTGTCGACGTACGCGTCGAACACCGACTCGTGCACGATGTGCCGACCGACCGTCATGCAGATCTGCCCCTGGTGGAGGAACGATCCCCACGTGGCGAGGTTCACCGCCTGATCGACGTCGGCGTCGGCGCGGATGATGAACGCGGAGTTGCCGCCGAGCTCGAGGTGCGCGCGCTTGAGGTGCTTGCCCGCGTGCTCGCCGACGCTGCGGCCGGCCCGCGTGGAGCCGGTGAACGCGATGACGCGCACGTTGGGGTCCTCGACCATGGCCTGGCCGACGTCCGCGCCGCCGGGGACCAGCTGCAGGAGCCCCGGGGGGAGCCCCGCCTCTTCGAAGATGCGCACGAAGGAGACGCCTCCCGTGATCACGGTCCGCGGATCGGGCTTGAGCAGCACCGCGTTCCCCAGCGCGAGGGCCGGGGCCACGGCCCGGATCCCGAGGATGAGCGGCACGTTGAACGGGGAGATGACGCCGACGACGCCGACCGGCACCTGCTGGGTCATCGACAGGCGCGGCTCCTCGCTCGACAGCACGGTGCCGAGGGGGGCCGACGGCAGCGCGGACGCCTCGTAGCATTCCGCCGCCGTAACGTGCAGGGCGAAACCCGCCAGCGGCGGGATGGCGCCGACCTCGCGGATGTTCCAGCCCGAGATCTCTTCGGCGTACTGCTCCCACAGCATCCCGGCCTTGCGAAGCACCGCCGCGCGGGCGGGATGCGGCAGCGCCGCCCACTCCTTCTGCGCCTCGGCGGCGCTGCGGGCCGCGCGCGCGACGTCCGCAGGACCGGCCAGCCCGACGGCGGCGATCGCCTCGCCGGTAGCCGGCGCGACGGAGTCGATGGACCCGCCCTCGCCGTCGACCCACTCGCCGTCGATGTGGATGCGGCCCTCGAAGGCCGCCGGATCGATGAGGACGTCGGTGTCCTGGATGATCGTCATGGATTCTCCTTGTCGATGTGCAGCGCGGATCTCACACCGTCTGCGGAATGGGGCCGGTGGCGCCCCGCGCCAGCCGCTGGGCACGCCGTCCCACGGTACTGGCGGCCCATCCCTGACGGATGACGCCGATCGCGTCGCGTGCGATGACGGCACCATCGTCGTAGGTCTCGCGCCAGATCGCCAGCATGTCGGCGACGGGTTCGGCCATGAGCGGGCGCGAGAACGACTCGAGCCCGAAGCGCCCTTCGTAGCCGTCGTCGAGCGCCTGGCGCACGACGTCTGCGACCGGCACGGTGCCCTGGCTCAGCAGACCGCGCCCGGACTGCCCGAGCTCGAGGAACGCCAGTCGCGGGAGCGCGGTCCGGATGGCCGCGCTCATGTCGGCCTCTTCGACGGCCATGTGGAACGTGTCGAGATGTATGCGCAGGTGGTCGGATCCGCTGAACTCGACATACCGCATCGCCTGGTCGGCGGTGTTCACGAAAGAGGTCTCGTAGCGGTTGAGGACCTCGAACGTGAGCGTGACCCCTCGCTCGTGCGCCTCGTCCGCGATGATCCCGACGTTCTTCGCCGATCGCTCGATCGCGTCGGCGCCGGTCGGTCCGCCGGCCCCGAAGGGTGCGTAGGGGACGCCGTTGAGCTGGTCCGCCCCGAGCGCGACCGTGAAGGCGAGCGCATCGCGCAGCGCGGCGAGCCCGGCCTCGCGCACGTCGGGGTCCGGCGACGAGACGTCGGCCTCCGGCGTCTGACCGCACATCGCGATGGCGTCGAGACCGCGGGCGGCGATCGCCTCACCGAGGCTCTCGGCCAGAGCGAGGTCCGGCGGCACGGGCGGCAGCACCACCCGGCGATATCCGGCCTCGGCGATCGCGTCGAGCACCGCCGGCACCTCGTCACCGGAGGGATCGGGCACGAGCGCGCTGAGGTGGCACGCGATGTCCAGTTCGAAGGTCATGCTCGCCTGCTAGAAGACCGGCAGATCGAGCCGCTGCTTGAACACCGAGTAACCGTCGTCGACGTGCACGACGGTTCCGTTGATGACGTTGGCCTCGTCCGAAGCCAGGAACGCCACGACGTTGGCGATCTCCTCGGGAGCGGTCATCTTGTTGCGCAGCTGCTCGGACGCGAAGGTCGCCTTCAGCTCGTCGGAGAACTGGTTGATGATGGGCGTCGCCACGCGCCCGGGCGTGATCGCGACGGCGCGCACGCCGTATTCGGCCAGCTCGTACGCGGCCGAGCGCGTGAACGAGATCACCGCGGCCTTGGCCGCGCTGTACGTGAACGACAGCTCGGCGGCCTGCTCGCCGTAGATCGACGACGTCGAGATGATGACGCCGCCGGTGCCCTGCTTCTTGAACTGCCGTCCCGCGGCGAGGATGCCGTAGTAGACCCCGTCCTGATCCACCCGGATCATGGGGTCGTAGTCGGTGGCCGGGTCCTGATCCAGCAGGGGCGTGCCGCCGGCGATGCCGGCGTTGTTGAAGATGACGTCGAGCTTTCCGAAGGCGTCGACCGCGCTCTGGACGGCGGCCTCCACTTCGGCGAGCTTCGACACGTCGACGCCCACGGCGACGGCGCTGCCGGGCTCGAGGCCGTCGACGACCTCTTGGGCCCGCTCGAGGTTGATGTCGGCGACGGCGACCTTCGCGCCCTCGGCGATGAACTTCTCGACCGTCGCCAGTCCGATTCCGCTGGCGCCGCCCGTGATGAGGGCGACCTTGTCCTTCAAACGCATGCGCGTTCCTCTTCTCTGCCTCGCTGCAGGTGGATGTCGGGGAGGGGGATCGGCGGGGACGCATCGCGCGCCCCCGCCGATCGGTGTCACTCGAGCTGGTCCGACGGGGTGATGTCGGCCGCGTTCGACTCGGTCACGAGCGTCGTGTCGACCGTCTCGAAGTTGTTCGCGGGCATCGTGCCGGAGTTCTGGTACTCGACGATCGCCGCGATGACGTCCTCGTTGATCGAGGGCCACGGCTGCTCGATGGTGGCGAGCATCGTCCCCGCCTGGATGGCGGCGATGGACTCGGCCACCGCGTCGACGCCGGTCACGAACGCCGACGAGCCGGCCTCCTGGACGGCCTGCGAGGCGCCGAGGGCGGCGTCGTCCCACCCGACCCACACGGCGTCGAGGCCGTCCGGGTTGGCGGCAAGGTAGTCGGCCACGAGCGCGAGCGCCTCGGTACGGCCGCTCGCGGGCGACTTCACCTGCTGGATCTCGCCACCGGCGAGCTCTGCACCGGCGGCGACCAGGTCGTCGGCGGCGAGGTTGGAGCGCATGCGGATGCCCGGGTGCGGGTCGTGCCCGATGACCATGATGTTCTTGCCCTCGAGGCCGCCCAGCGCGTCCGAAATGGCGCCCAGGGTCTGGTCCACGATGCCCTGCTGGTTGGTCGTGATGTTCAGCGCGAAGGCGTCGGTCGCCTCGGTGCCCGAGTCGATCGCGAAGATCGGGATGCCGGCGTCGTTCGCGGCCGTGATGATCGAGCCGATCGACGCGTAGTCGGTGTACCCGTCGAAGACGGCGTCGGCGCCCTGGCCGATCGCGCTCTCGACGGCGGGGTTCATCTTCTGGAAGTCGAAGTCGCCCTGGATCATCGTGAGATCCCAGCCGAGCTCCTCGGCCTGCGCTTCGACGGACTTGACCCACCACGCTCCGATGGGGGTCTGGTTGCCCGAGGTGAAGGCCACCACGCGGAACGGCTCGTCGCCGCTCCCGGTGTCGCCTCCGCTGTCGCCGCCGGACGACGAGCACCCGGTCAGCGCGAGGGCTGCCACGGCGGCGACTGCCGCCATTGCCTTGAAAGACCTACGCATGTCTACTCCTTTGTCACTGCGTTTCTTCTTGGTGCGACGAGCGGGAGCTCGCCGGGTTCGGTGCGGCGAACGGGTGTCCGCTGCAATGGGTCGCTAGCGTTCTCGGCTTCGGAGTCCCGACAGCGTCACCGCGGCCACGATGATCAGGCCCGTGATGACCTGCTGGATGTAGGCGTTGACGCCCAGGATGTTGAGGCCGTTGGCCAGGACGCCGATGATCATGACGCCGATCATCGTGCCGACGAGGTTGGCGGCCCCGGACCGGGCGATCGTCATGCCGAGGAACACCGCGGCGACGGCGAACATCATGTTGTTGCCGTCCTGGGTGGCGCTGGCGCTGCCGAGCCGCGCGGCGAGCAGGATGCCGCCGAGGCCCGAGACGGTGCCGGCGAGCACGAAGGCGATGAGGCGCACGCGCCGCACGTTCACGCCCGACAGGCGCGACACCTCGTGGTTGCCGCCGACGGCGTACCAGCGCCGGCCGATCGTGGTGTAGCGCAGCACGAACCATGTGGCGACCGCGACGACGACCGCGAAGTACACCGGCAGCGGGATCTCGAACAGCCGCCCCTGCCCGAGCGCGTTGAACTCCGGCGGGAAGTTGAACAGCGTCGTGCCCCCGGTCACGAGGTAGCTGATGCCGATGACGGATGTCATCGAGGCGAGCGTCGCGACGAACGCCGACACTTTCAGATACGCCACGAGATAGCCGTTGAAGAGGCCGATGAGCGTGCCGACGACCAGCCCCGCGATGATCGCGATCGGGATCGGCGTCCCCCCGAGCATGAGCGCGGCGGAGGTGGCTCCCGCGAGGGAGGAATTCGCGCCGACCGACAGGTCGAAGTCGCCGACGACCATCACCATCGTCTGCGCCGCCGCGATGATCGCGAGGATCGAGACCTGATAGAGGATGTTCCGGACGTTGGTGAACCCCAGGAACACGTCCGGTCGCATCAGGAAGAAGAACAGGATCAGCGCGATCAGGGCGACGAGCGTCCCCGCCTGCAGCATCCACTTCCCGGCGTTCGATGCGTGGCCCATCACGACCGTGCTGGTCGTCGGGGCCTTGTCGTTGTTCGTCATGGTCACTTTCCGGTCTTTCCGTAGCAGTAGGCGAGAAGGACCTCTTCGTCCGCATCCTCGGCGGGGACCTCGCCCGATATCCGCCCCTCGTGCATGATGATGATCCGGTCACTCATCCCGATGAGCTCGGGCAGTTCGGAGCTGACGACGAT
This sequence comes from Microbacter sp. GSS18, assembly GCA_029319145.1. Taxonomy (NCBI): domain Bacteria; kingdom Pseudomonadati; phylum Bacteroidota; class Bacteroidia; order Bacteroidales; family Porphyromonadaceae; genus Microbacter; species Microbacter sp. GSS18. The sequence continues at coordinate 2,811,135 of CP119753.1, forward strand.
GATCGCCGTTCCGTCCTCTGCCAGTCGCCGGATGAGCCGGTAGATCTCGGCCTTCGTGCCGACGTCGATCCCCCGGGTGGGCTCGTCCATGAGCAGCACGCGCGGCTTGCGGGCGAGCATCTTGGCGAGCACGACCTTCTGCTGGTTGCCGCCCGAGAGCTCCCCGACGTGCTGGCGGGGACTGCGCGCCTTGATCTTGAGGTCCTCCATGCCGCGCTTGGCGATGTCGATGATGCGGCCGCCCGCGACCACACCGGATGTGCTCACCGACGCCAGGTTGGCGATGGCGATGTTGTCCTGGATCGACGCCTTCAGCATCACGCCCTGGCTGCGCCGCTCCTCGGGGACGAGCGCGACGCCCGCCTCGAGCGCGCGGGCGACGCCCGGGGAGTGCGGCAGGGTCTCGTCGCCCACGGCGATGGTGCCGTGGACGTGCTTCTGGGCGCCCGACAGGATGCGCAGCAGCTCGCTGCGCCCCGCCCCGGCGAGTCCGCCGACGCCGAGCACCTCACCGGCGTGGACCTGGAGCGAGACGTCCTGCACGCGACGTCCGGTCAGCCCCTCGACGGTCATGACCGGCTTGCCGATCGAGGTCGCCCGCGCCGGGAACAGCTCGTCGGCGTTGCGGCCGACCATGGTCGAGATGACCTCGTCGACGTGCGACTCGGCCACATCTTTCGTGACGATCGTCTGGCCGTTCCGCATGATCGTCAGCCGATCGCACAGCTCGAAGACCTCCTCGAGCCGGTGCGACACGTAGAGGATCGCCACGCCCTGGTCGCGCAGACCCCGCAGCACCGCGAACAGGTCGACGATCTCGGTGTCGGTGAGCGAGGCTGTCGGCTCATCGAGGATGAGGATCTTCGCGTCGGTCGCGAGCGCCCGGGCGAAGGCCACCATCGTCTGCTGCACCGGCGACAGCTCGAAGCCGAGCTTGCCGAGCGGGATCTTCTTGTTGATCTTGTCGAGCTGCTCCTGGGCACGCTTGCGCAGCGCCCCCCACTGCACGATGCCGCCGCTCGTCGGGGTCTGCTCACCCAGCAGGATATTCTCGGCGACGCTGATGGTCGGGATGATCGACAGCTCCTGATAGAGCGCGACGATGCCGGCGTCGTTGGCTTCGCGCACGTTGTCGAACTCGGCCTTCTCGCCGCGCACCCTGATCTCACCGGCGTCCGGCTCGTACAGACCGGTCAGAACCTTGATGAGGGTGGACTTTCCGGCCCCGTTCTCGCCCAGCAGGGCGTGGATCTCGCCGGGGCGCACGTCGAGGCGCGCGTTGTCCAGCGCATGGACGCCCTCGAACCGCTTGACGATGCCGCTGGCCTCGAGGGCGAGCGTGCCGGAAGCCGGGACCGGGTCGCTCATGACACCACGTCCGCGACGTCGTTGCAGCGGATCACGACCTTGGGATAGATGCCGCTGACGTGCACCTCGAACGCCTTCTCGGCGCGCTCGAGCGGGAAGACCGCCTCGGTGAGCTCGTCGACGTCGAGGTGCGGCAGCACCTGCAGCGCCCGCGGGAACGCGTACGGCGAGACGAACACGCCCGTCAGCGTGAGCTCCTTGAGGTACAGGTAATCCGACAGGTTCAGCGGCATCTCGAAGTCGTGCGGGTACATCGCCCCGTAGACGACCATGCCCCCCTTGGCCGCGATGTCGAGCAGGCCCTTCACCGCACGCGGCGAGCCCGAGGCGTCGATCACGACGTCGTACCCCCGGCCGTCGGTGATCTCGTCGGCGCGCTCGAACTGGTTCTCGTTCACGGGGTCGACGGCGAATTCGGCACCGTGGCGCAGGGCCATCTCGCGACGCTCGGCGATCGGCTCGATCATCGTCAGGGACGTCGCGCCGTACATCTTCATCACCTGGAGCGCGAGCTGGCCGATCGGGCCGCCGCCGCAGACCGCGACGCGGTCGCCGACCCGGATGCGGGTCTTGTCGGCGATGCGCACGGCGACCGAGGTCGGCTCGAGCAGGCACCCCTTCAGCAGCGACACGTCGTCGGGCAGCTTGTACACCTGGGACTCGTGCCACACGATCGTCTCGGCCATGCCGGGCCGGTTGTAGTCCTGGATGTTCTCGCAGAACTGCTGCGCGCCGGCCTGACAGGGTCGGCAGGTGCCGCAGAACATCAGGAAGTTCCCGGCGACACGATCGCCCACCTGCAGTCCGTTGCGGTGCGCGCGCTCGCCCAGCTCCTCGATGACGCCCGAGATCTCATGGCCGAGCCCGATCGGCACATCGGTGCCGAAGAACCCTTCGGCAAGGTGCGGGTCGGATCCGCAGATCGCGGCATAGGCGACGCGGATGCGGACGTCCTCCGGCCCGAGCGGCTGGTCGGGGAAGTCGACCACGCCGACCCTGCCCCGCGTGGCTTCGTCGGGGTCGCGCAGACTGCCGATCTTGGTGACGGCGACTGTTCTCATCGTTCTCTCCGTTGAGCGGATGCGGTTCAGGATGCGGCGAGCACGCGGCGGGTGGCGGCGATGGTCGCCTCGAGGCCGTAGCCGTACTTGTCGCGCAGCTGCTCGTCCTCGCCGAAGCCGGCGTAGACCTGCGGGATGCCCAGGCGCTCGAAGCCCTTCAGGCACACGCCGCGGTCGGCCAGCACGTCGGCGATGCGCGACGCGAGGCCGCCGTACGCCAGGTGGTCCTCCAGGACGACGAACCGGCCGCCGGTCTCGTCGGCGCACTGCAGGATGAGGTCCTCGTCGATCGGCTTGAGCGTGAACATGTCGACGACGCGGATCGAGCGACCGTCCTCGGCGAGCTTGTCGGCGGCCTCGAGCGCCTGGGCGACCGTGGTCCCGTGCGTGAAGATCGTGGCATCCGTGCCCTGCCGGGCGACGATGCCCTTGCCGATGCGCACCTCGTGCTCACCGGGCTCGTACAGCACCTTGTCCTTCTTGCCGACCGCGAGGCGGATGTACAGGGGGCCCTGCATCGTCATGGACTGGCGCAGGATCTCGCCCACCATCAGCGGGTCGCCGATCGAGGTGACGGTCATGTTCGTCAGCGAGCACATCAGCGACAGGTCCTCGACCGCGTAGTGGGTCGACCCGCCGTTGCCGACGAGGCCGCCGTGCGTGCCGATGATCTTCACGGGCAGGTTGGGGTAGCAGACGTCCGTGCGCACCTGCTCGAGGGCTCGCATGCTCAGGAAGGGCAGCATGCCCGAGACGACCGGGATGTTGCCGTCGTACGCGAGACCGGCGGCGATCCCGACGCTCACCTGCTCGGCGAGGCCGACGTCGAGGAAGCGGTCGGGGTACTTGTCGCGGAACTCCACGAGCGTCGCCCCGATGTCGGGGGTGATGACCCACAGGTTCTCGTGGGTCTCGCCGAGCTCGGCGAGGGTCGACCCGATGACCGATCGGGCACCGAGGAACTCACCGAAGGTGAAGGTGACAGGCATCAGACGCTCTCCTTCTTGCGGGTGGACTCGAGGGCGGCGAGGGCGCGCTCCAGGTCGGCGGCGCCGAGGGATCCTGCGTGCCAGGCGAGGTTGTGCTCCATGAAGTCGACGCCCTTGCCCTTGACCGTGTCGGCGATGACGACCGTCGGGCGGTCGCTGTCGGTCGCCGGCAGCGCATCGATCGCCTCGACCAGCTGGCCCATGTCGTGGCCGTCGACCTCGACGACGTTCCAGCCGAAGGCCCGCCACTTGTCGGGGTAGGGCTCGAAGACGACGCGCTCCTCGGCGAAGCTCGTCATGAGCTGACGGTTGCGGTCGATGAAGGCGACCAGGTTCCCGAGCTCGTTGCTGCGGGCGGCCATCGCGGCCTCCCACACGCTTCCCTCACCGGTCTCGCCGTCGCCGAGCAGGCACACGACGCGGTGGTCCTCGCGGCGGTGGCGGGCGCTGAGCGCCATGCCCACGGCCAGCGGCAGTCCGTGGCCGAGCGATCCGGTCGAGCACTCGACGCCGGGCAGCTGCACCTTGCAGGGGTGCATGCCGTACGCACTGTCGAGCTGGCCGTAGGTCTCGACGATGCCCTCGTACGAGAAGAACCCGCGCATGGCCATGGCGATGTACATGCAGACGGCTGCGTGGCCCTTGCTCAGCACGAAGCGGTCGCGCGCCGGGTTGGCGATGTCGTCGGGATCCACGCGCAGGCCGTAGTGGTACAGCGCGGTGAAGACGTCGGCGGCCGACAGGTCTCCGCCGATGTGGACGGCTCCCTCGTACGTCCCGCACAGCTGCAGCAGCTTCGTGCGGAGTTCGAACGCGAGGTCCTCGAGATCTTCGACGCTCGGGCGGGGTCCCGTCGCCAGGGTATGCGTACCCATCCATGCCTCCTCGTTGAGTTCACGAAGGGCCGATCGGATGCTGCGGGAGCAGGTCTCCGTCGACTCTCACTCGTGCGTCCCGGCGGCTTCACCGGGGCGACGCGAGTGACGCTAGCACAATCTGATTTACTCGTAAACAGGAATAGTTCTAAACCTGTTGACATCCCTTCCGACCGGAGGGATGCTCGAAGGAGCGGCGACGCTGCAGTCGGCGCGAGAGACACAGAGAGGTGCGATTTCGATGACGGACACCCTGAGCACGGCCGCGGGAGTGCGGACCGGCTTGTTCATCGGCGGGGAGGAGCGATTCACCGCCGACACCCTGAAGATCGCGGACCCCGGCAAGCCCGGCGTCATCGTCGGCGAGGCCGCAGCGGCGTCCGCCGAGGATGTCGCCGACGCCGTGGCGGCCGCGAACGCCGCCTTCCCGGCCTGGGCGGCCCTGTCGGCGCAGGAGCGCGCGGCGAAGATGGCCGAGGCGATCGCCGGCATCGCGGACGACCGCGATGAGGACGCGGCGATCCTGTCGCAGGAGAACGGCAAGATCCGGATGGAGGGCTGGATCGACGCCCTCGTGTTCGAGATCCGCTGGAACCTCGCGCTCATGCTCGCAGACGAGGTCGACAAGGGCCACACCCTGCCGGTCGTCCCCGGGGCGATCCCCGTCTCGACCGAGGTGGCCTACCAGCCGCTGGGCGCCGTGACGGTCATCGTGCCGTTCAACTGGCCGATCGCGATCCTGGGTGCTTCGCTCCCGCACGCGCTGCTGGCGGGCAACACCGCGATCGTGAAGCCGCCGCCCTCGGCGCCCCTGGCCACGACCCGCGTCGTGCAGCGCGTCGCCGAGAAGCTGCCGCCCGGCGTCCTGAACGTCGTGACCGGCAAGGACGAGAACATGGGCGCGCTGATCCAGAACACCGACATCGCCAAGGTGTGCTTCACCGGATCGGTCAACGGCGGCAAGCGCATGATGGAGATGGCCTCCAAGACGCTGACCCGCGTGACCCTCGAGCTGGGCGGCAACGACGCGGCGGTGTTCCTCGAGGACGCCGTCCTCGACGACACCCACCTCGACCGGCTCTACGCGGCGATCTTCGACACCACCGGCCAGATCTGCATGAACGCCAAGCGCATCTACGTGCACCGCTCACGCATGGACGAGGTCGTCGACGGTCTCGCCGCCCGGCTGGACAAGGCCGTCATCGGCTACGGACTGGACGAGGGCACCACCATGGGCCCGCTGCACCAGCCGGCGCAGAAGGCGTTCGTCGAGGAGATCATCCAGGAGGCCAAGGACGCGGGCGCCGACGTGCGCGAGTACGGGACGCTGCCCGGCGGCGACATGGCCGGCGGCAACTTCCTGCGGCCCGCGATCGTGGTCGACCCCGATCACAGCCTTCGCGTCGTGACGCAGGAGCAGTTCGGCCCGGTCATCCCGATCATCCCGTTCGACACCGAGGATGAGGCCGTCGCGCTCGCCAACGACACCTGGGGCGGCCTGTGCGGCAGCGTCTGGACCGACTCGCCCGAGGCCGCCAGCCGCGTCGGCTCGCAGCTGGAGTGCGGGTACGTGTGGGTCAACGACCACGGCGCGACGCGCCTGGACCTGCGCGCCCCGTTCGGCGGCATGAAGCAGTCCGGGTTCGGACGCGAGCAGGGCATCGAGGGCGTCCGCGCCTTCCAGGACACCCGATCGATCGCCACGATCGATCCCGACGCCCTGGCGGCCATGGCCCACTGAGGCCACGACGCACGTGGGGCACTGCGCTCGGACGAGACGCGGTGCCCCACGTTCGTCTGACAGACTCGACCCACGAAAGGAGCGGCATGTCCACTGACGTCGTCGAGCCCCCGCGGCCGCCTCTTCCGCCCGGAACGATCGTCGAACCGCTCGAGGTGACCATCGACCCCGAGTCGTTCACGCCGCGCCTCCTCGCCCTGCTCTCGAACGCGCTGGTATGGCGCGAGTCGCACGAGCTGCGTCGACGCTTCGGCCTGGGCACGAACGAGTGGCGCGTGATCTCCGCTCTCGCAATGCGACCCGGCTGCTCGGCCACCGAGCTCTCGGAATTCCTCGCCGTGAACAAGGCGATCGTCTCCAAGAGCGTGAACGTCCTCGTGCAGCGCGATCTGCTGGTGCTCTCGGACGGCCCGCGCGGGTCGCGGCCGTTGTACCTGTCGGTCGACGGGGCCGAGATGCACGACCAGATGATGCCGGTGTCGATGCGCGGCCAGGAGCTCATCCTCTCGCACGTCGCGGAGGAGGATGTCGAGCACTTCAACGCGCTGCTCCACCGCATGCTCGAGGAGCTGCGCGACCTCCAGATCGTCGAGCGCACCCTCGCCCGGTCCGCCGCCCTCGAACACGAACACGAGGCCTGATCCGCGGCTCCGCCGTTGGAGGCGACGTCACGCCGGCGTCCTGCACGACGCGCGCACATCGCAACGCCAAACCGAGCGAACGACGACCGCGCGCTTCCGATCAGCGGAATCCTCAGATCATCGAGTCGCACTCAGCACGGATACTGACGACGGACCGGACCGTGGTGATTTACCTATGGACATTCCCTATGCACATAGGTATTGTGATCCACGGAAGCGCAACGAGGCGCTCCGGCTGAGAACGAAGGGCTCCCACCAGTGACCAGCACCGCTCACTCCCACACCGCCGCTGCCATCGACCTCGTCGAGGGCTTCTCGCTCGAGATGACGGGCAAGGATGTCCCGGGTCTGCAGGAGGCGGCGCACGCGATCCCGGCGGGGACGAAGATCAATGTGACGTTCCTCGGGAACGAGGATCTCGATATGCGGGTGGCCGCGGCCAAGGCCGTGAAGGATCTCGGGTTCACCCCGGTCCCGCACATCTCCGCGCGGCGCCTGGGCAGCCAGGCGCAGCTCGAGGAGTTCCTCGGCCGGCTGCAGGAGGTCGGCGCGACCGAGCATGTGTTCGCCGTGGGCGGCGACCCGGCCGAGCCCGAGGGCCCCTATCCCGACTCGTTGAGCGTGATCCGAACCGGGATCCTGCAGCAGTACGGCGTCAAGGAGGTCTCGATCGCGGGCTATCCCGAAGGACACCCCGACATCAAGACCGATGTGCTGTGGCGCCACCTCGACGACAAGGTCGCCTCGCTGGGGGAGCAGAACCTCGACTGCACGATCCTCACGCAGTTCGCGTTCGACACCGACCCGGTGATGTCGTGGATCGACGCCGTCCGGGCCCGCGACATCACGGCCACGATCCGCATCGGTACGCCGGGGCCCGCCGGCATCAAGCGGCTGATCAACTTCGCCCGCCGGTTCGGCGTCGGCGCGAACGCGATGATCGTCAAGAAGTACGGCTTCTCGCTCACCAACCTGATGGGCACCGCGGGCCCGGACCGGTTCGTCACCGACCTGTCCGGCCTGCTCGAAGCCGATGAAGCCTCCGGGACGGTGAAGCTGCACATGTACACGTTCGGCGGACTGCTCGCGACGGCCGACTGGGCGCGCGACTTCGTCGCGAAGTGACCGGGAGAGAGTTCGCATGCCGATCCATCACGAGTCCCTGAAGGACCACGCCTGCCTGACCGTCCACGGCCCCGACCAGGCGGGCCTGGTCGCCGCGGTCACCGCACTGGTCACCCGCAACAAGGGCAACATCGTCACCCTGGACCAGTACTCCTCGAACCCCGAGGGCGGCGACTTCTTCCAGCGGGTGGTGTTCCACCGCCCCGACCTCGCCGCCGCGATGCCCGACATCGAAGCCGATGTCGCCAAGACCCTGAAGCCGTTCGGGATGCAGTTCACGCTGACCGACCAGTCCATCCCGAAGCGGATGGCGATCCTGGTGTCCACGTCGGACCACTGTCTGCTGGAGCTGCTGTGGCGTCACCGGCGCGGCGAGCTGCCCGTGACGATCCCGATGGTGATCTCCAACCACACCAACACCGCCGAGGACGTCCGCACGTTCGGGATCCCGTTCTTCCACGTCCCCAGCCAGGGGCCGGACAAGTCCGAGGCCGAGGCGAAGATCCTCGAGCTCGTGAAGGACAACGTCGACTTCATCGTCCTCGCCCGCTACATGCAGATCATCAGCGAGGACTTCCTCGACAACGTCGGCGTCCCCGTCATCAACATCCACCACTCGTTCCTTCCCGCCTTCATCGGCGCAGCCCCCTACCGCAAGGCGAGGGAGCGGGGCGTGAAGCTGATCGGCGCCACGTCGCACTACGTCACGAAGGACCTCGACGAGGGCCCCATCATCGAGCAGGACGTCGCCCGCGTGAACCACGCCATGACCGCCGGAGACATGCAGGCCCGCGGCGCCTACGTCGAACGCGCCGTCCTCAGCCGTGCCGTCCAATGGCACGCCCAGGACCGCGTCATCCGCCACGGCAACCACACCATCGTCTTCACCGACAGACCCTGACGCACGCGGCGGCAGGCCGCGACTCACCAGAGAACCACCAACGAACAGAGAGGTTCATCCCATGGCTGAAAACCTTCAGCAGCTGCTCGACCAGACCAACCCGGTCGAGCTGCTCCGCAACTCGCAGATCGGGTCGTACATCTACCCGGTCGTGCCCGCGGACTTCCAGAACTGGATCAAGGAGCAGAAGGCCTGGCGCGACACGTCGGTGCTCTACGACCAGTCGCACCACATGGACAACGTGTTCCTGCGCGGCTCCGACGCCATCAAGCTGATCAGCGACACCGCGATCAACTCGGTCGCCAACTTCCCCGTCAACAAGGCCAAGCAGTATGTGCCGACCACGGCGTCCGGCCACGTCATCGGCGACGGCATCCTCTTCCGCGAGGCCGAGGACGAGTACGTCTACGTCGGCCGCGCACCCGCCTCGAACTGGCTGATGTACCACGGCGAGACCGGCGGCTACGCCAACCTCGAGGTCGAGGTCGACCGCCGCTCGCCCTCGCGTCCCTACGGCGACGCGGTCGCCCGCCGCTACTACCGCTTCCAGATCCAGGGCCCCACCGCGTGGCAGGTCATCGAGAAGCTCAACGGCGGCCCGCTCGAGCAGCTGCGCTTCTTCAGCATGTCGACGATGCAGATCGGCGGCATGAACGTCCGCACCCTGCGTCACGGCATGGCCGGCGCCCCGGGACTGGAGATCTGGGGACCCTACGAGGACCACCACCGCATCCGCGACCTCATCGTCGAGGCGGGCGCCGAGTTCGGCCTCGTCCCTGTGGGATCGCGCGCCTACCCCTCGAACACACTCGAGTCGGGGTGGATCCCCTCGCCGCTGCCGGCCATCTACTCCGGGGCCGAGGAGGCGGGCTACCGCAAGTGGCTCGGCGTCGACAGCTACGAGGCCACCGGCACGCTCGCCGGATCCTTCGTGTCGGATGACATCTCGGACTACTACCTGACCCCGTGGGAGCTCGGGTACGGCTCGTTCGTGAAGTTCGACCACGACTTCATCGGCCGTGACGCGCTCGAGAAGGTCGACCCCGAGACGCAGAAGCGCAAGGTCACGCTGGCGTGGAACCCCGAGGACGTCACGAAGATCTTCGCGTCGCTGTTCGACACCGAGGGCGAGAGCTACAAGTTCTTCGACCTGCCGCTGGCCAACTACGGGTCGGCGAACTACGACGCCGTGAAGGATGCCGCCGGCAACGACATCGGGTTCTCGATGTTCACCGGCTACAGCTCCAACGAGAAGCGCGCGCTCTCGCTCGGCACGGTCAACCCCGACGTGCCCGAGGGCGCCGAGGTCACGGTCGTGTGGGGCGAGCCGAACGGCGGCACCAAGAAGGCCTCGGTCGAGCCGCACAAGCAGCTCGAGGTCCGCGCGGTCGTCTCGCCCGTGCCGTACTCGACGGTCGCACGCCAGACCTACCACGGCGGCTGGCGCACCGGCTACAAGGAGTCCTGACCCATCAGCTCGGGGGAGGGCGGACGCGCGCGCGTCCGCCCTCCCCCGCACCATTTCCACCAGTTGATAACGTGTGACGGCACGAAAGGGGATGCCGATGAGCCTGCGGTACGCGCTCCTGGCGATCCTGCGCGTGGGACCGCTGTCTGGCTATGACCTGCAGAAGCAGTTCGCGCAGTCGGTCGGGCACGTCTGGTACGCGCCCGATTCGCAGATCTACCCCGAGCTGCGCAAGATGAACGCCGACGGGCTCATCGAGCCCGAGGAGCAGACGCGCGGCGAGCGCGGAACGCGAATCGTCTACCACGTCACGGACGCCGGCGAGCAGGCGTTCCTCGAGTGGATGCGCAGCCCGCTGTCCTATCAGCGGGTCCGCGATCCCGCTCATCTGCGCGCCGCCTATCTCGAGGCGGCGCAACCCGACGACGCGCGGCGGTTCCTCGAAGGACACATCGCCGAGTGGGAGAGCGAACTCGAGCAGTTCGAGGGCGAACTCCGTCACATCGATGCTCTCTCGAACCCGATGCTCGTGCGCCGACTCGCCGTGACACCGGATGCCGAGCGCGAGCGCACGATCGAGTACAAGCGCTTCGCGTATCAGGGACTGGTCGAGCGCGCCAAGGTCGAGATCGACTGGGCGCGCCGCGGGCTGGAGCTCGTGGACCGGCTCTACCCCGACACGACCCCGGACGCCGCGGCCTCCTGAGCCGCGTCGGGACGTCCCGACGCGGGGCCCGGCCCCACCTCACGGGCGTCCGGATGGCGTGCTCCCGTCGCACCGCGTCCCTCTCGCGTGTCGACACGATGATCTCCCCGATTGGCGCGAACTTCGTCGACAATCCCGGCGTCGACGGCTAGTCTCGAACCGGACATCACGACGCCGTGCTGTCCGGTGACGAGGAGGTCGATCGGATGACGGGGAGCACCGCGCCCGGAGCCGACAAGTCGGCGCAGCCGGACCTCACCCAGGAGCTGCGTGATGCGATCCTGGGCGCGGAGTTCGCGCCGCATCAGCGCCTCATCGAGGCCGACATCAGCGACCGCTTCGGCGCATCCCGTGCGGCGGTCCGCGCTGCCCTGATGAACCTGGCGGGCGAAGGACTCGTCGAGCGCCTGCCGAATCGCGGCGCCCGCGTGCGTGCGATCACCGTCGGGGAAGCCGTCGAGATCGTCGAGGTTCGCGTCGGCCTCGAGTCGCTCGTCGCCCGAAAGGCCGCCGAGAACCTCACCGCGGCCGGCGCGACCGACCTTCGGCGCCTTCGCACCGAGATCCAGGCTGCCGTCGACGCGGCGGACCTGCCGCGCTACTCCTCGCTTCACCAGGAAATGGACCGACGCATCCGCGAGATCAGCGGCCACGCCATCGCGGCACAGCTGCTGGAGCGCCTGCGCGCGCAATCCGCGCGCCATCAGTTCCGGCTCAGCTTCCTGCCCGGACGCGCCGCGAGCTCCGCGCCTGAGCACGTCGCCATCATCGATGCCATCCTCGCGGGCGACGCCGACGGCGCCGCCCGGGCGACGAACGATCACCTCTCGGGGATCATCGCAGTGCTGCGCAGCCTGGAGTGACGACGCCCCTCTCACGCCGAGAAGCGGCCCTCCCGGGAAGGGGAGGGCCGCTTCAGTTCCGCGGTGGGGCGGACCGAGTGGACTCGGCCCGCCCCGATGTCGGAATCGTCACTCGACGACGTCGACGTTGGCGTATCCCGCGCCGTTGAACTTCTGCAGCACCACGGTCTGGATGGCGGGGAGGCCGTCCGTCGTGGTGTTGATGGGTCCGAAGGCGAACTCCAGGTCGAGGCTGTCGATCGATGTGAGCGCGTCGTAGAACGACTCACGCGTCGGCTCGGTCATGTTGGTGAACGCCTCTTCGAGGATCTCCGCTCCGATCCACGACCAGAGGCAGTGCGGGAACGACTTGCCGTCCTGGTCGGGACCCTGGGCGTACTCGGCGATCGCGTCGAAGTACTCCTGACCCTCGGGGGTCTCGGCGAACGGCGGCGCGGCGGCCGCCTGCGCGAAGCCGGCCGCATAGACACCCGGGTAGGTGTCGGCGTCGACACCCGCGGGGGTCAGCACTCCGCCCGGCGAGGCGGTGTTGGACGGCAGGAAGATCACCGGGTTCCAGCCGATCGCGTCGGCCTTCGTCAGATCCTCGATCGCACGGGGCACGACCGAGACGGCGTGGAACAGCACGTCCGCGTTCGTCGCGGCCAGCTCGGTGATCTGCGGCTCCAGGTAGTTCGGCGTGTTGCCGGCCGGCCCGGGCTCGTAGCTGAGCTCCTTGACGATGGTGATGTTGTCCGACCCGGCGACGGCCTCCTGGAAGCCCTCCCAGTAGCCCAGTCCGTAGTCGTCGTTCTGGTAGAGCGCGGCGACCGTGTACTCCTCGCCCGAGGCGACGAGGGCCTCACCGAACGCGGCACCCTCCTGCGGGTACGTCGGCACGAGGCCGAGCTGCCACGGCGACTCCTCACGCGTCGAGAAGATCTTGTCGCCGGTCATGATGAGCACCTGCGGCATGCCCTCCTCGATGGCCGCCTCGCGCCACGCCCGGTTGGTCGGGGTGCCCAGGCCGATGCCCGCGGCGAAGACGTCGTCGGCGACCATCTGCTGGAAGTTCGCCGCGGCCTTCTCGGGGTTGTACTCGTCGTCGTAGGTCTTGATCTCGATCGTGCGGGTCTTCCCGTCGCCGAACTCGATGCCGCCCTCGGCGTTGCGCATGCCGAAGTACGCCAGCGCGCCGTCGGCGGTGCAGTTGCCGGGACCAGCGGTGGCTCCGGTCAGCGGTGTGCTGATGCCGAACAGAAGCGAGTCATCGGTGATTCCGGGCGACGCCGCGGTCTCACCATCGTCGGTCGAGCCGGAGTCGCCTCCTCGCGCACAGCCGGCCAGCGCCACGGCAGCGATGCCGATGGCGGCGGCGACTCCGAGAACACGACGCCCCCTTGCGGTGGTGATCATTGGATTGCCTCTCTCTCTTGGTGGTTGGGTGGTGCTGAGGCCGAGGCGCCGTCGCCGTCGCTGTCGTCCTGCCGACGACGGCGCCTGACGAGGCGGCGGATGACGCGGGGCAGGCTGGCGAGGCCCCCCGGCAGCAGGAACAGGACGAGGAGGATGATGATGCCCTGGACGATCGGGGTGTACCCGGTCGCTCCGACGGCGTTGGTGAGCTGCGGGATGAGGACGTAGAAGGCACCGCCGAGGAGCGATCCGACGATGCTGCCCGCGCCGCCGACGATCGTGGCGATGACCAGCTCGATCGAGTGGCCGAAGCCCATGACGTCCGGCGAGACGAATTGGATCGCGACGACGTAGAGGAAGCCCGCGACGCCGCCGTAGATCGCGGCGACCGTGAACGCGAGCACCTTGTATCCGTATGGCGAGATGCCCATCGAGGCGGCGATCGCCTCGTTCTCCTTCACGATGGCGAAGGCCCGGCCGTACTTTCCTCTCACGAGGAAGTACGCGAGTGCGAACATGATCGCCGAGATCGCCAGGATCGCGAAGTACTGGATCTGGTCCTGGTACGGGAAGCTGTCGGTCCGTGGGATGAAGCGGGCCGACATGCCCTCGGAGCCGCCGGTGATCTCGAAACGCTTGAGGAGCGGGACGCCGATGATGGGGAGCGCGATCGTCACGAGCGCCAGGGCCAGACCGCGCAGCCGCAGGGCGGCCATCCCGATGATGACCCCGGCCACGCCCGGAAGGACGATCGCCAGCGCGAGGGCCACGACGAGCACGAGCAGCAGCAGATCGGGTCCGAGCGCGGCGGCCCAGTCGGATTCGATGGTGATCGCCGCGGCGTAGGCGCCGATCCCGACGAAGAACACCTGACCGAGCGACACCTGGCCGGCATACCCCATGACGATGTTGAGCCCGAGGACCGCGACGGCGAAGACCAGGATCCGCGAGATCGTCTGGTTCGTGAAGGGGTCCGAGACAAGCGGCAGGACGAGCAGGATGACGGTGATGATGATGCCGACGGCAAGGCCCGTCCAGCGGTTCTCGGCGACCCGAGCGTAGAGACTCTGCTGCGTCGACATCAGACACGCACCACCTGTCGTCGGCCGAACAGCCCTTGAGGTTTGATGATGAGCACGGCGAAGAGGAAGACGAACGGCACGATCACCTTCAGGTCATGGCCGATGAACGGCACGTACACTCCGACGAGGCTCTCGACGATCGCGATGACCCAGGCGGCGAGCACCGCGCCGATCGGCGAATCGAGGCCGCCGATGATGACCGCGGCGAGCGCGTAGACGAGGATGCCGTCGAAGTTGTCGGGGTACAGCTGCGCCTTCGCCGCGAGCAGGACGCCCGCCACGGTTCCCAGCGATGCCGCCAGACCCCACCCGATCATGAGCATGCCGCCGACCCGGATGCCCGACAGCGCGGCGGAGTCGGAGTTGTCCGAGACCGCACGCAGCCCCAGTCCCAGCTTCGTTCCGCGGAACAGCAGCTGCAGGACGATCATGAGCGCCAGGATCGTGACGAAGGTCGTGATCGACCACACGCTGATCGAGACCCCGAGGACGGTGAAGCTCTCGTTCCCCGAGATGTAGAACGGGTACGGGATGTAGTTGAAGCCCCACACGATCCCGATGAACCCGCCGATGAACGTGAACAGTCCGATGGTCACGACCACTTGGGTGTCGACCTCGGCTCCCATGAACCGGCGCATCACGAACCGCTCGATGAGGGCTCCGATGCCGAACGACGCCGCGACGGCGACGATGATGCCGATGGTGATCCCCGCGAACAGCCCGACGACGGGCGTCACGAGATTGCTCGCCGTGAGTCCGATGTACGCGCCGAGGACCGCCATGCCGCCCTGCGCGAAGTTCACCAGGCCCGTGGCCTGATTGACCAGGACGATCGCGAGCGCAAGGGCCGCGTAGAGCGATCCCTGCGCGAGCCCATCGATGATGAGCTGGATGAATGTCGCCAGTTGATTCATCTCATGCCCCCAGATACGCCTTGCGGATGGCGTCGTCGCCCCGCAGTTCTTCCGTGGTGCCCGTGAGCACGCTTCTGCCGGTCTCGAGAACCACGGCCGAATCGACGACCGAGAAGGCGAGCGTCGCATTCTGCTCGACCACGAGCATCGAGATTCCCGACTCGGCTCGCAGTCGGGAGATCGCGTCGTAGACGTCCCGTGCCGTGCTCGGTGCGAGGCCGAGCGACGGCTCGTCGAGGACGAGCAGGGTCGGCGAGGCCATGAACGCTCGCGAGACCGCGAGCATCTGCTGCTCGCCGCCGGAGAGCGCCGAGGCGGGCTGCCCGATGCGCCGCTTGAGGTTCGGGAACAGCTCGATGAGGTAGTCCACGTCCTGCGCGACCTTCTTCTTGTCCTTGCGCAGGTAGGCGCCGACCATCAGGTTCTCGCGGACGGTCAGATTCCCCAGGGTTCCACGTCCCTCGGGAACGTGGGCGATGCCGAGGGCCGCCACCTGCTCGGGACGGAGCCCGCGGATGTCCTTGTCCTGGAACCGGATCGTGCCGCCCGTGCGGACGACGCCGCTGATGGCGCGCAGCGTGGTCGTCTTGCCCGCGCCGTTCGCGCCGAGGATGCCCACCGCACCGCCGTCGGGCACCGAGAGCGACACCCCCTCGAGCACCTGCACGCGACCGTACGACGCCGTCACGTCGACGAGTTCAAGCAGCGTCATCCGATTCCTCCTTGCCCAGATACGCCTCGATGACGCGGGGGTCCGACTGCGCTTCCGCGGCCGTGCCCTCCATCAGCTTCCGGCCGTGGTCGAGCACCACCACGTGGTCGGTGAGCGCTGAGATGAGGCCCATGTTGTGCTCGACGACGATGACCGTGATGTCGTCCTCGTCGCGGATGCGGAGGACGGTCTCGACGAGGTGCTCGACCTCCGCGTGCGGAAGACCAGCCGCCGGCTCGTCGAGCAGGAGCAGCTTGGGCTTCATCATCAGCGCGCGACACAGCTCGATGCCTTTGTGCAGGCCGTGCGAGAGCTCATCCGCCCGCTCGCCGGCGGCCCAGCCGAGCCCGCTGCGCTCCAGAAGCGCGAGCGCCTCGGCGCGCATCTCCTTCTCGGAGCGCCACGTGAACGGCATCCGGACCGACCACGCGATGGGCCCGCCCGGCAGCCGCTTGTGGGCGCCCAGCATGACGTTCTCGAGGACGGTCTCGCGAAGCTGCAGCGCGGGGTGCTGGAACGTGCGCGCGAGGCCGTGCCGCGCCAGCGTGGAGGGGTGGTCGCCGAGCACCTCGGTGCCGTCGATCTGGATGGAACCGGCACTGGGCTTGTAGTGCCCGCTGATGCAGTTGAACAGCGAGGTCTTGCCCGCACCGTTCGGGCCGACGAGCCCCAGGATCTGGCCGGGCTCCACGTCGAAGCCCACCTCATCGAGCACCGTGACACCACCGAAATGCAGGTTCACGTCTCGCACGGTCAGTCGAGCGCCCATGCTCACCTTTCGTGTCGTCGCGTCGTTGCTACGACCGAGGGGACCGGGTGATCCCCTCACTTGGGGAACGTACGTACCCCGCTTCGGATTGTCAACGATTTTGGTGTGACGTGGCCGAGTCTTTATGCATTCGTTGCCGGACCGGTCCTGCACACCGCCTCTCACACACCATCGTGGCCGCCTGTCCCGGGGGCGCCGCGAGCGATTCCGTCCAATGGAATCTGCGCATCCGGTGCCGCGGCGACGAACGTAATGTGCCGAGCGGACTGAAAGGAAGGTCGATGATGACCGAATCACTCGCTCAGGCGATCACCCGTTCCGGCAGCGCCGTGGAGTTCCTGCGCAACCAGGACTGGCCGGCGTTCACATTCCCGGTGGCACCGGAGTTCACAAACTGGCGCGACGAGCAGCGGGCGTGGAACTCCACGGTCGCCCTCATGGACCAGTCCCATCACATGACCCAGCTCTTCCTGGGAGGCGCGGACCTCATCGACCTGCTGTCGTCGATCTCGCCCAACACGTTCAAGACGTTCCGCCCCGGCGTCGCCAAGCAGCTGATCTCCGTCAACAAGGACGGCTACCTGATCGGCGACGGCATCCTGTTCTGGAACGAGGATGCTCCCGAGGGCCTCGTGCTCATCGGGCACCACCTGCTCATCGACTGGGTGCGCTTCAACATCGAGAAGGCCGCTGCCGCCGGCAAGGACGTGCACCACCGACTCGAGGCGAACTCGCACATGCGGCAGGGCCCCCCGACGTTCTATCGCTACGAACTGCAGGGGCCCGAGGCCGACAAGGTCATGGAGAAGGTCTTCGGCGGACCTGCGCCCGAGATCAAGTTCTTCCACATCGGCGACGTCGAGATCGCTGGACGCCCGGTCAAAGCGCTCCGCCACGGCATGGCGGGCCAGCCCGGCTTCGAGTTCTACGGCGCGTGGGAGGACAACCAAGTCGTGCTGGACGCGCTGATGGAGGCGGGCGAGGAGTTCGGCATCCGCCGCGTCGGCGCGAAGGCCTACTCGGCCACCCCGCTGGAGTCCGGCTGGGTTCCGACGCCGTTCCCGGCCATCTTCGACGACGACTTCGCCGAGTACCGCGAGTGGCTCCCGGCCGCGCGGGCGGGGTCGATCGGCGGTTCGCTGTACTCCCCCGACGTGCACGACTACTACATGACCCCGTACGACATCGGCCTGGGTCGCTCGGTGCGCTTCGACCACGACTTCCACGGACGCGAGGCCCTCGAGAAGCACGCCGAGAATCAGCGCCGTCGCAAGGTCACGCTGATCTGGAACGCCGAGGACGTCGCCGCGGTCGTCCGCTCGCAGATGGAACCCGGTGTTCCCGCGAAGTTCCTCGACTTCCCCAAGGCGCGGTACGGGCTGTTCCAGATGGACACGGTCGAGAAGGACGGCGCTCAGGTCGGCGTCTCGACCGATGCGGGCTACATCGCCTTCGACCAGCTCTACATGTCGTTGGCGTCGCTCGACGTGGACGTCCTCGACGGCACCGAGGTCGAGGTGGTGTGGGGCGAGGACCCCATCTCGCGCAAGGCCGCCGTCGATCAGCAGCACCGCCAGGTGCGCATCCGCGCCACGGTCGCCCCGGCGCCTTACCATGAGTTCGCGCGCACCGTGTATCGCGCGGATGAGAGCGCCGACGCCTCGAGCTGACGCAGTCCTGCGATATCGAGATCCAGCGCCCGGTTCCGTTCATCGGAACCGGGCGCTAGTCTGACGCGAGGAGGTCGCGATGGCGCGAGGGTCCGCCGGTGAGTCGGTGCTGCACAAGCACCTGCGCGTCCTCGACGCGTTCGACTCGGCCCGTCCGTTCCTGAGCCTGTCCGAGATCGCGGATGCCGCCGGCCTCGCACCGTCGACGGCGCACCGCCTCGTGGGCGAACTCGAGCGCGAGGGCATGCTCGAGCGCATGCCGGATCGCTCGTACCGCCTCGGCATCCGGCTGTGGGAGTTCGCGTCCCGCACGCCGGGCGCGCTGGGCCTCCGCGAGCTGGCGCGGCCGTGGCTCGGCGCGGTCCACGCGCGCGTGCGTCAGCACACCCAGCTGGGCGTCCTCAGCGGCCGCGACGTGCTGTTCATCGAGCGGATGTCGACGCGCGATGCCGTCGTCAACGCGACCCTGATCGGCGGGCGCATCCCCCTGCCGATCAGCTCGAGCGGCCTCGTGCTGCTCGCCCACGCCGAGGTCGCGCTCGTGGACGACGTGATCGCGCACGGCTGGCCGCACTACACGGACCAGACCGTGCGCGGCGGCGCCGCGCTGCGCGACCGCCTCGCACACGTGCGCGCCGACGGCTTCGCCGTCGCCGCGGGGCAGATCCACCTGGAGTCGCGCGGCATCGCGGTTCCGGTGATGGGCCCCCACGGCGGCGTCTACGCCGCGATGGGCGTCGTCGTCCCCAACGACGGCTCGACCCCCCTCCCCGCGATCGAGCTGCTGCGGATGGCGGCCGTCGGCATCACGCGCGACCTCGCGAGCGCGTATCTGCCCGACAACGGCGACGACGCCCCGCCCGAGCACAGCGTGCAGCCGCTGCTGTCGACCTCCCGCCGGTCGCTGGAGTACTTCGAAGCCCTCGCGGCCGAGGTCGGCGCGCTCCACGGCGAGCGCGCATGGACGGATCCCTCGTGACGGCGATCGCGATCATGGGCCACGGCGAGGCCGGCCGCGCCTACGCGGTGGGCCTGCACGGCGCCGGCGCCGCCATCAGCGCCTACGACCCGTTCAAGCGCGTGGAGGCCGTGGGCGTGCGGGAAGCGGGCACGGTTGCCGACGCGATCACGAATGCCGAGGTCGTCCTGAGCCTCGTCGGGGCTTCCGAGAGTCGCGGCGCGGCCGCCGACGTGTTCGCGGTGGCCGCGCCGGGCACGCTCTTCGTGGACATGAACACGTCGGCACCCGACCTCAAGCGCCAGATCGCCGCCATGGCGGCGGATGCCGGTGTCGAGATGGCGGATGTCGCGATCCTCGCCCCGGTCCTGCGCGCCGGACACGCCACGCCGCTGCTCGCCAGCGGCCCGGCGGCCTCTCGCACGGCCGATGTCCTCGGATCGCTCGGAGCGCCGGTCACGATCGTCGACGGCCCCGCGGGAGCGGCCGCGCGGCTGAAGCTGCTGCGGAGCGTGTTCATGAAGGGCCTGGCCACCCTCGTGATCGAGGGGACGAGCGCGGCCCGCGCCGAGGGCGCCGAGGAGTGGCTGCGCGGACAGATCGCCGGCGAACTGGGCCCCGCGGGTGCGGCGCTGGTGGACCGTCTGGTCGACGGCACGTACATCCACGCCGTCCGACGCGAGCACGAGATGCGCGATGCGCTGGAACTCCTCGAGACGGCCGGCCAGCCGACCGACATGACCCGCGCGACGGTCGCGTGGATGCAGCGGATCGTCGCGGGGCTCCCCGACGCGGGCGATTGACGTCGCCGCTCTGATCGACGGGACCGCCACCAGCCTGGATTCCCCGGCGCGCGGACACCATGCGAAAAGCACGCACTGCGAGTACGTGGAGAGGCAGTGTCTGGTGATCGCCGTCATGCGGGATCCACCATGGATGCAGATCACCACGCGACACATGCGGAGCCCGAGTGGTGCGGAGGTGCGGCTGTCTGCCGCCGGATCCGACCACAGGTGCGATCGAGAACAAGAAGGAAGCGCCGATGGAAGAGAATCTCGAACTCGTCTCGGAGTGGGACAAGACATTCCCGCAGAGCGACACGGTGGAGCACCGCAAGGTCACGTTCCACAACCGGTACGGCATCACCCTCGCCGCCGACCTCTACACGCCCAAAGGCGTCGAAGGGAAGCTGCCGGCCATCGCCGTCAGCGGCCCGTTCGGCGCGGTCAAGGAGCAGTCGTCGGGCCTGTACGCGCAGACCCTCGCCGAGCGCGGGTTCCTGACCCTCGCATTCGACCCCTCGTTCACCGGCGAGAGCGGCGGCAGCCCCCGCTACGTCGCCTCCCCCGACATCAACACCGAGGACTTCCAGGCCGCCATCGACCTGCTCTCGGTGCAGGAGAACGTCGACGCCGACCGTATCGGCGTCGTGGGCGTCTGCGGCTGGGGCGGCATGGCGCTGAGCGCGGCCGCCATCGACACCCGCATCAAGGCGACCGTCACCTCGACGATGTACGACATGACCCGCGTGAACGCCGAAGGCTACTTCCGGTCTGAGGACAGCGAAGAGGCACGCCACGCCAAGCGCGAGGCCATGAACGCGCAGCGCACCGAGGACTACCGCACCGGCGAGTACGCGCTCGTCGGCGGCCTCCCGCCGGCAGTGCCCGACGAGGCCCCGCAGTTCCTCAAGGACTACGTCGACTACTACAAGACCGACCGCGGCTACCACGCCCGCTCGGTCAACTCCAACGGCGGCTGGACCGTGACGACGGCCCTGTCGTTCCTGAACATGCCGCTGCTGGCATACGCGGCCGAGATCCGCAACCCGGTCCTCCTGGTGCACGGCGACAAGGCGCACTCGTACTACTTCAGCCAGGACGCCTACGCCAAGCTCACCGGCGACAACAAGGAGCTGCTCACGATCGAGGGAGCGAGCCACACCGACCTGTACGACCAGGTCGACATCATCCCGTTCGACAAGATCGCGGCGTTCTTCGCCGAGAGCCTGTAGGAACACGAGGTCGCTGATTCCCGGCCGGCGACGTCCGCCGCTCATGAGGTCATGGGCGGCGGGCGCCGCTTCAGCCGCGCGAACAGAACCACACGATGACGAGCGAACCACCACGACCACGGGCATCGATGTCTTCACGGTCGACGTCGACGGGCTCATCCGCAACGTCACGGCGTCCTGGAGCGACGACGACATCGTGACCAGCCCTGCGCCCTGAAGCCCAGGGAGTCCCCGGCAGCCGCCCTCAGGTGCCGGGAGGGACCAGACGCGCGGGTCGCTACCGGGCGAGCTGGGCGCGCAGGTCGGCGATCACGTCGTCGCGCATCCGGCCGACGTCGACCTTGCCGGTCGGGGTGCGGTCCATCGACGCGCGGAACACGATATGCCGCGGCTTCTTGTACCCGGCGAGCAGCCGACCGGTGTGCTCGATCAGCTCGTCGGCTGTGACGTCGCCCGCGCGCTGCACGACCGCCGTCACGATCTCGCCGAACCGAGGATCGGGCACGCCGAGCACGACGACATCGGCGACGGCCGGATGCGTCAGCAGCGCTTCCTCGACGTCGAGCGGGTAGACCTTCTCACCGCCGGTGTTGATGACTCCGCTGCCGCGCCCGAGGAACTCGATGTGCCGGTCGTCCTCCACGCGCACCCAGTCCCCGGGGACGACATGGCGGATGCCGTCGATCACGGGGAACGTGGCGCGCGTCTTCTCGTGGTCGCGGTGGTACCCGAGCGGTAGCGCGCCGCGCTGGGCGAGCACGCCCAGGGCGCCCGGGATGTCCTGCACCTCGCGTCGCTGATCGTCGAGGACGACGGCAGACGGGAAGAGCTTCGGCCGCCCCGGCAGATCGTCGACACCGGTCGTGATCGTGGCCGCGAACACACCGCCCTCGGTGGAGGCGAGCAGGTCGACGATCGTGAGGTCGCCCAGTTCGTGCAGTCGCCGCTTGGTCTCCGGGCTGAACCGCATGCCTGAGCTCATGACCGACGTCACCGTCGGCAGGCCCACTCCGAGGCGCTCAGCCGCCTCGACCAGCGGGAAGGCCACGGCGTCGCCGGCGACGATGAGGCGAGTCGCCGCCTCGTCGTTCGCGAATCGGACGGCAGCCTCGGCGTCCAGCCGCGCCGATGAGGTCACGAGCACCGTTCCGCCGAGGGTGAGCGTGTTCATCGACGTCGTCAGCGCGGTGCCGTGCATGAACGGTGCGAGCGGGAGGTTGACGACCCGGGGCGTGGCGGGATCGGCGGCGATGCGCGCGGCTTCCTCGACAGACTCGGGCCACGGCACGTCTGTGAGCGAGTAGGTCGGCACCATCTGCGCCTCGAACAGATCCTGATCGTCCCACCGCACGGCCTTGGGGCGGCCGGTCGTCCCGCCGGTGTAGATCCACAGCTCCGTGCTCTCGGGTGCCGACGCGGGCAGGACCTGGTCGTCCGCGACGGCGTCCGCCCAGGCGATGCCGGGGAACGGTCCCGACCCGGCATCCGGGATGGAGATGAGCAGAATGTCGTCCGCTGCTTCCGCGGCGGCGGCCGAGGCGACCTCCACGAGCGAGCCCGGGTACAGCAGCGCCTCGGCGCCGGAGTCGTCCAGCAGAGCGGTGACTTCGCCGGCGCGCAGGCGGAAGTTGAGCGGTACGGGCGTGATCCCCGTGGCCAGGCACGCCAGCAGGGCGATCAGGAACTCCGGCCTGTTGTGCAGCAGCATCGCGAGGGCGTCGCCGGCACCCAGGCCCTGGCGCCGGAGGGTCGCGGCGAGCGCGCCCGCCTCACGGGCGAACCGCTCATAGGTCCACTCCTCCTCCTGCGTCCGGATCGCGGCGCGCTCCGGCACGGCGCGCGCGACGGCTTGCCAGACGTCGGCATAGTGAGCGCGCACGTCATAACTCCGAGGTCGGTGCAGCGGTCATCCCGGTCCCCACTTCGTATCCTCGGCCGTCGCGTCGTCACCGGCGGCCTGGTCCTGCCGTGGTCAGTCTGACGCGGACCGACCGGGGATGCCGTCGCCCTTCCGGGCGATGGAAGGCGGGAGCGCACACGCCGCGCCCGGGCGAAGCGAGCGACGTAGCCTACCCGGCCTCGCGACGCGAAGGAACGGGTGCCGCCGCTGACCGGAAGCGGCGTTGTCGCCGCCTGGACGGCGTGCGAGCGTCGCATCGGGCGCCGGCTGTCTCCTCGCCACCGGGCGGCGCTCGCGTCAGTCACTACGCAAAGGAGCGTCGATGAAATCTGCACTCACCAGACTGTCCGCGGTGTCGATGGGCATCGCGGCCGTCCTCGCGGCCACCGCGGGCGCGTCTGCGGCTTCGGCCGCGCCGCCGTCCGAGCGCGAGCCCCAGGTGGTCACCCAAGCCGACTGCGAGGCTCTGGTCGGCTTCACGATCCCCGCGAAGGAGATCGGCCTGCCGACGAACGGCGCCGAGGTCGAGACGGCGACGTGGAACGACGCCGGCGACTACTGCGCCGTCACCGGCTGGATCTTCGCCGTCAGCGCCCCCCAGGACATGGAGTTCCAGGTCAACCTCCCCGGCGACTGGAATCGCCGCACGCTGCAGTTCGGCGGCGGCGGGTTCGACGGATCGCTCGTGACGGCGACCGGAGCGTACACGGCGCAGCCGGCGGGCTCGCCCACCGCGCTGTCGCAGGGCTGGGTGACGCTCGGCTCCGACGGCGGCCACCAGGGCGCCCCCGGGTTCGACGGCACGTTCCAGCTCGACGAGGAGCTGTTCCTCAACTACGGGCAGTGGTCGGTCAAGAAGGCCCACGATGCCGCGGCCGCGGTCATCCTCGCCGCCTACGGCGTCGACGCGAACTGGTCCTACTTCATCGGCGGCTCCCAGGGCGGTCACGAGGCGCTCGACGCCGCAGCCCGGTACCCGCGCGACTACGACGGGGTGATCGCGAACTACCCCGCGTACAACGTCACGATGATGCACGTGGGCGCGGTGAACTTCCGTGACGCGGTGCAGCTGGACGGCGGCGCGGGCCACCTGAACTCGGGCGAGACCGCGACGATCACGGATGCCGTCTACGCGGCGTGCGATGGCCTCGACGGTGTCGAGGACGGGCTGATCAGCAACGTCCGCGGATGCGACGAGACCTTCGACATCCAGACACTCGCGTGCGCGGAGGGCGTCGATCCCGCCACGACGGACACATGCCTGTCGGAAGCCGAGATCGCCGCCGCCGAGAAGATCACGACCGACTACGACCTCGGCATCGACATCGAGGGCAACTCGATCTTCGCGAAGAGCGCGCTGCTGGAGGGGGCCCTGTATCAGGGCTTCGCCGGCTTCGGCTCCAGTGCCGAGTCGCAGGGCCTGCAGTTCCTCGTGTTCCAGGCGACGATGCGCTACGGCGTCGCCGGAGACCCGCCCGGGTTCGACGCCTACACGGCCGACCCGCTCGACTACGCGGAGCGCGTGGAGGAGGTCGGCGAGATCATGGACGTCACCGACGTTTCGCTGAACCAGTTCCGCGCGCACGGCGGGAAGGTCATCCTGACGCACGGCACGATCGACGACTTCATCACGCCGCACAACACCATCCAGTACTACGAGGCGCTCGAGGACGAGTTCGGCAAGCGGCTCGACTCGTTCGTGCGCTTCTACACGGTGCCCGGATGGGGCCACGGACAGGGCCTGTTCCGCGCGCAGTACGACGGACTGGACGCGATCGTGGACTGGGTCGAGAACGACGTCGCACCCTCAGGACTTGTCGCCCGCGACGGCAACGCCGGCGCGGACCGCACCCGTCCCATGTGCGAGTACCCGTCCTGGCCCGAGTACGACGGCTACGGTTCGGTCGATCAGGCCAGTTCGTACACCTGCGTCGCCGACTGACCTCGGCTCCTGAACGCAGGTCGATCCCGCGGGGTCCCGGTTCGCCGGGGCCCCGCGGGTCCGTCAGCCGCCGGCACCGCGGATCAGGTGCGCCTCGCGGATGGCCCGCCCGATGCCGGAGGCCGCGACCGTCAGCATCTCGATGCTCGCCTGGGCCGATGACCCGTCACTGGGGACCACGACGCCGATCGCGGCGATCACCCGGCCTCCCTCACCCTGAACGGGCACGGCGATCCCGCGCGACGCCGGGTGGATATGGCCGTCCGCAACGACGTAGCCGTCCGCGCGCACTCGTCGCAGTCGCGCGCGCAGCTCGTCCGAGGTCCGGATCGTCTTCGGCGTGAGCGCGGGCCAACCCGATGCCACGACATCGTCGACCACTGCCGAACCGGCGTGAGCCAGCAGCACGAGTCCGCTCGAGGTGACCGCGAGCGGGAAGCGCCCGCCGATCACCGTGGCGTTGACCGTGGCACCCCGCGCCGACATCCGCTCGATGAACAGCACGTCGCGGCGACTGCGCACCCCCAGCTGGGTGTGCTGCCGGACGCGGGCATGCACCTCGTCGAGCCACGGCCGCGCGATCTCCCGCAGGCCAAGCGCGCCGGGAGTGCGTGCCGCGAACTCCCACAGCCGGATGCCGAGCTGATACGTGCGATCGGGCGCGCGCTCGAGCATGCCCTCGCGCTCGAGCGCGGCCACGAGCCGATGCGCCGTCGTCGGCGGCAGCCCCGTGGCCTCGGCGATCTCGGTGAGCGTCAGAAACGGCCGGTCGATCTCGAACGCCTGCAGCACGCGAAGGTGCTTGTGCAGCACCGACTCGCCGTCAGAGCGATGCGCCACGCTCGTCTCTCTCGTCAGCGCCGATCGCGGCCGGCCGGGGCGCGTCGCCCCGGTCGGCTCCTGCGATCAGGACGACGTCGCGGCCGTGCGCCATCCGCCGTGGTACTCCGTGCGCGCCGTCTCGGCGTACGGCACGGGGCTCACGATGGCGCGGATCGCGATCTGCTCGTGCGGCTCGACGGTGGTCTTGCCCGACCCGCCGTTCGGCTCGCCCCAGACCACGCGCACTTCGGCGCCGATCGGCACGTCGTGGTCCACGGTCGCCAGCGACAGGCCGCGCTTCTCGTTCGCGGTCACGCCCGTGAACAGCGACAGGCCGATGGTGTTGCCGTCGGCGTCGATGACGGCGTCGAAGTTCGACGAGCCGTAGTTCGCGTTGGGCAGGTCGAAGAACTGGTAGCCGGGGCCCTCGCGGTCGAGGGGCGAGCTGAGGACCTTGGCGAGGTCCTCGTCGTTCCAGGCGAGCGTGACCTTCTTGCGCTGCGTCGCCGGGTCGAGCTTCTCGAGGGCCTCGCGGCCGATGAAGTCGTGGTCGAACTTCACGAACGATCCGTAGCCGAGCTCCCACGGGTTCAGGTAGTAGTCCTCGATGTCATCCGAGACGAACGACCCGGCGAGGGCGTTGATCGCCTCGTAGCTCTTGGCACCCGACCACTCGCGGAACTTCCGCTCGATCTCCCCGCCGGTGTAGATCGCCGGCAGCGGCGAGGGGATCCAGCCCGACTCCAGGGTGTTCGACGAGTAGGCGCGCGAACCGCAGGGCTCGATGCCGAACTCGGCGCCGGCCTCGAGGATCGCCTCGCGGATCTTGCCGTGCTGCTCGTAGGGACCCCAGAGCTCGAGGCCCGGGGCGCCCGCCATGCCGTGGCGGAGCGTGCGCACCTGCTCGCCGGCGATGGTCATGTACCCCATGTGGAAGAACTTGACCTTCTCCATCGGGCCGCCGTTGAGCTTCTCGATGATCGCCCACGCGTTCGGGCCCTGGATCTGGAAGCGGTAGTACTCGCGGTGCACGGCCTCGCCGTAGGGGCGCGAGGGCGAGCGGTCGTCGTAGCGGATCTCGACGTCGTAGCCGCCGGTCTCGGCATGGAACTGCAGCCAGTTCGCCGCCGGCGCGCGGCCGACGTACACGTACTCGTCCTCAGCCTCGCGGAAGAGGATGCCGTCGCCGATGACGCCGCCGGTCGAGGACGTCGGCACGTACTGCTTGGCGGTGTCGACCGGGAAGTTCGCCACCGAGTTGATGGCGGTGTCGCTGATCAGCTTGATCGCCTCGGGTCCCGACATGAACAGGTTCACCATGTGGTGCGACTGGTCGAACAGCACGGCGGTCTCGCGCCAGGACTTCTGTTCGCGGCGCCAGTTGCTGAACTCGGCGGGAACGACCGGGTAGATGTAGGTTCCGAGCTTCGAGTCGCGGAGCATCTGCACGATGTTCCCCTGCTCGTCGAGCAGCTCCTGGAGGTTGTCGGCCATGATGTCTCCTTCGACGTCGTCGTCTTGGTCCGATGCGAGCTTACGAACCTCATTTACCTATGTCAATAGGTATTTCGTATCCCTATGCCAATAGGTATGCTCACGACCGCGAAGGGTCTTCGACGGCTGGGTCAATTCCCGCCCTGGCCGGGGCCTTGAGCCCCTGTTTGTCGAGGAGGACATGACATGGCCACGTTCGAGAACTTCGACCTCGCCCATCTGGGCGGGATCGAGCTGTTCACCCCGAAGTTCGAGGAGAGTCTTCACTTCTTCCGCGACATCTGCGCGATGCGCGAGGTCGAGCGGATCGGCGACTCCGCCTACCTGAGGTGCTGGGACGAGTACCAGCTGTACACGCTCAAGCTCACCGCGTCCGACACCAACGGCGTCGGACGCACGCTCTACCGCACCACCAGCGAAGAGGCTCTCGACCGGCGCGTGAAGGCGATCGAAGCGTCCGGGCTCGGCCACGGCTGGCGCGACCCCGAGGTCGGCGTGGGCCGGTCGTACGAGTTCGAGGACCCCGACGGGCACCTCATGGCGCTGTACTTCGACACCGAGCACTACGTGCCCGACGATGAGGATCGCCCGGCCTTGAAGAACCAGGCGTCGGCATATCCCGGTCGCGGCATCAACGCCCGCCGCATGGACCACATCAACTATCTCGCGTCGGACGTCAACGCCGCCGGCGAGTTCTGGCGCGACGTCATGAAGTCACGCGAGTCCGAGCGGGTGAAGCTGGACGCCGGCGGCTACGGAGCGTGGTGGTTCCGGTTCCACCAGAAGTCCTACGATGTCGTCTACTCCGACGACTGGACGAAGCAGCGAGGACGCTTCCACCACTTCGCGATCGCCCCGGACTCCCGGGAAGACATCCTCAAAGCAGCCGACATCTGCCTCGAGAACGGCATCTACATCGAGTACGGGCCCTACAAGCACGCCATCAACCAGACGTTCTTCCTGTACGTGTGGGAGCCCGGCGGCAACCGCATCGAGTTCGCCACGGCGCAGGGCCGACTCATTCTCGACCCCGACTGGCCGGTGGTCGAATGGAGTCAGGCCGAACGCGCCAAGGGCCAGGCGTGGGGCATGAAGACGATCCCCACCTTCCACACGCACGGCACGCCCTACGTCGACCACCAGGAGGAGATCGACCAGGCGGCACTGGAGGGCCGGAAGTTCGTCCTCCCCGAGCGCGACGTCGAGAACGAGTAGCGCCGCACCGCAGCCCCACTGAGGCGTCGATTGGCGCTCAATGCCGCGCAAGGCATGCGATGCGGCATCCCGCGACAACCGAGCGCGGATGTCTGACAATCAGTTGGCCGTGGATGTCACCACAGTCCGTTGAAGCGGCATCCCGCGTCAACCGAGCGGGATGCCGCGACGTCTCCTACTTCCAGACCTCGTCGGCGATCGCGACGATCTCGCGGATCTTGGCCCACTGCTGCTCCTCGGTGAGGACGTTGCCCTCCTCCGTCGAGGCGAAGCCGCACTGGGGGCTCAGGGCCAGCTGGTCCAGCGGCGCGAACTCCGCGGCCTCGTCGATGCGCTTCTCGACGGCGCCGACCTCCTCGAGGTCGCCGCTCTTCGAGGTGATCAGCCCCAGCACGACCGTCTTGTCGCCCTCGGGGAGGAACCGCAGCGGCTCGAAGCCGCCGGCGCGCTCGGAGTCGTACTCGAGGAAGTAGCCGTCGTAGTTCGTCACACCCAGCAGTTGCTCGGCGACCGGCTCATAGCCGCCCGACGAGATCCAGGTCGAGCGGAAGTTGCCACGGCACACGTGCGTCGTGACGGTGAGGTCGTCGGGCTTGCCCTCGAGGATGCGGTTGAGCATGTCGGCGTAGCGCTCGGCGATCCCGTCGGTCTCGATGCCGCGATCGCGGGCCTTTGCCAGCTCGACGTCCGAGCACAGATACGCCCACGCGGTGTCGTCGAACTGCAGGTACCGGCATCCGGCATCGTAGAACGCCTGCATCGCGTCGCGGTACGTCGTCACGAGGTCGTCGACGATGTCGTCGCGGTGCTCGTAGGGCGCGGCGAGGTGGCCGGGCTCGAGGCGGAAGTCGAGCACCGTCGGCGCGGGGATGGAGAACTTCGGCATCGCGCCCGTGCTGTGCGCAAGCACGTCGCGTAGGTAGCGGAAGTGGTTCAGGAAGGGGTGGTCGTCGCTGAAGCCCACCTTGCCCGAGATCTCGATGCCGCGCGGCTTGGTCTGGACACCCTGGAACTGGATGCCGTGGTCGAGCTCGACGATCTCGACGCCGTCGAGCAGCCCGAAGAAGTCGTAATGCCACCACGACCGGCGGAACTCGCCGTCCGTGGCGACCTTCAGCCCGGCGTCCGCCTCCTTCTTGACCAGGTCCAAGATGGCGTCGTCCTCGACGGACCGCAGCGCCTGCTTGGAGAGATCCCCCTGCGCATACTCGAGGCGCGCCTCGTGGATGGCGTCGGGACGGAGGAAGCTGCCGACGATGTCGGCGCGGAACGGAGGCTGGTGCGACATATCGTGAGCCTACGACTTCTGCGGGGCGCTGATCGACCCTGTGTCGTCACGCAACGTCGTCATGTCGCGGCGGGCCGGCCGCAGAACTCACTCCTCGTCGAGCGCGATGCGCTTGAGCATGTCGGTGAGCTGTGCCCGCTCCTGCTCGCTCAGGCGCGCGTGAACCCGCCGCTCCGAGTCCTCCGCCACGACTCGGGCAGCAGCGGCGACGCGAACGCCGTCGGCGGTGGCGACCACGACGTTGGCCCGCCGGTCCTCGGGGTCCGGGCGCCGCTCGACGAGCCCGCGACGCTGGAGGTCGTCGACAAGGGCGACGACCTGACTCGGGTCCAGCCGCAGGAAGTCCGCCAGTTCGCGCTGCGAAGGACGCGTATCGGCGGCGGCGAGCTCGAGCACAGCGAATGCACGCACCTTGAGCCCGTGTTCGGCGAGGGCCGCGTTGGCTTCGGCGACCGCCAGCGCGTTCGCCCTCGCGAGCAGGAAGCTGAGGTCATCGGCGAGCGGCGAGCGGGCGAGCCGGCTGCCGCCGACGGACGACGTCGTCGGTCTGGGCATGGTGGCATCGTAGCCCAAATTGATGAGAGTGAGAACTATTGACATTCTCAATCTAATTGGTCTTGAATGGACCTGAGATTCAGCAAGGGAGCTTCATATGTCACTCGAGGGCAAGGTCGCCATCGTCACTGGTTCGGGTCGCGGGCTCGGACTCGCCTACGCACAAGAACTGGCCCGCCAGGGCGCCTCGGTCGTGGTCAACGACGTCGACGAGGCAACAGCCGCGGACGCCGTCGCGTCGATCGAAGCGGCGGGCGGGAAGGCCGTCGCGGTGGTCGCGCCGGTGGGTCCGACCGAGACGGCGAAGCAGCTCGTGCAGACCGCGGTCGACACCTACGGGCGCCTGGACATCCTCGTCACCAATGCCGGCGTGCTGCGCGACACCGTGCTGTGGAAGATGAGCGACGACGACTTCGACACCGTCATCGGGGTGCACCTTCGCGGCACGTTCACGTGCGTGCGCGAAGCAGCGACGTACATGCGCGAGAACCAGATCCCCGGCCGCATCATCACGATCGGCTCCCCCACGGGTCAGCGCGGCAACTTCGGGCAGACCAACTACGCCGCGGCCAAGGCCGGCATCGTCGGCATGGTCCGCACCTGGGCCATGGAGCTGAAGAAGGCCGGCATCACGGCCAACGCCGTCGTCCCCGTCGCCGCCACCGCCATGACCGCGACGATCCCCTACTTCGCGGCGGCCATGGAGGCGGATGCGGCCGGCGAGCCCATGCCGCCGTTCTTCCGGCACGATCTCGGCTTCGGCACGATCGCCGATGTCGCCGGACTCGTCGCCTACCTCGCCTCCGACGAGGCCGCCGGTGTCACCGGCCAGGCGATCGGCATCGGCGGCGATCGCCTGCAGCTGTGGTCCCACCCCGAAGCCATCGTCTCCGCGTACCACGAGGGCGGCTGGTCCTATGACGACCTGCAGGCCGGCTTCACCGACGCCGTCGGCGACCTCCAGACCGTCGGCGAGAAGTTCCCCCCGCTGCCCGAGGAGCTCGTTCGCCCCAAGCCGGAGGCCTGAGCGGGACGCTTCGTCCCGCTTCACCCGCTCGCCGCCCGGAACGGAACCATGACCCGCTACGAACCCGCGATCGACGTCGACGCGCTCACCGCGCTCGACGTGCATGTGCACATCGAGGTCGACGCGCACGGACACGCCTCGCTCCCGCCCGACCTGGTCGAGGCGGCCTCGAAGTACTTCTCGGCCGACGGGCCGCGCCCCGACCTCGACTCGGTCGCGGCCTACTACCGCGAGAGGAAGATGGCGGCCGTCGTCTTCACGGTCGACGCTGAGACCCAGCTCGACCACGTGCCGGTGTCGAGCGCGGACATCGCCGAAGGCGCCGCGCGCAACAACGACGTCCTCATTCCGTTCGGCTCGGTCGACCCGCGCCGGACGGATGCGGTCGACCGCGCCCGGCGACTGATCGAGGACCACGGCGTGCGGGGCTTCAAGTTCCACCCGACCGTGCAGGGCTTCGACCCCAGCGACGAGGCGTACTACCCGCTCTACGCGACGCTGCAGGACGCCGGAGTCGTCGCTCTGTTCCACACCGGACAGACGGGGATCGGCGCCGGCATGCCCGGCGGTCGCGGCTTCAAGCTGGGGCTGTCCAACCCGATCCTGCTCGACCCGGTGGCAGCCGACTTCGGCGACCTGCAGATCATCATGGCCCACCCGTCGGTGCCGTGGCAGGACGAGGCGATCTCGGTGGCGACCCACAAGCACAACACGTGGATCGACCTGTCGGGATGGAGCCCGAAGTACTTCCCGGAATCGCTCGTGCGCGCCGCGAACTCCTACCTCAAGCGCCGCATCCTCTTCGGCTCGGACTTCCCGCTTCTCACCCCCGATCGTTGGATGAGGGACGTCGAGCAGACGTCACTGAAGCCCGAGGTCATGCCCGGCATCCTCAAGGACAACGCCGTGCGCCTGCTGGGGCTCGACTGACGCCCAGAGCCGACCCCATCGAATCCCTGTCAACACCACCCCTCCGAAGGAGACAATCATGACCACCACCGTCGCCTACGCCGACCTCCCCGGAGCCGTCGGCACCGAGATCGGCCCGTCGTCCTGGCTCGAGGTCACGCAGGAGCGCGTGAACACTTTCGCCGACGCGACGGACGACCACCAGTGGATCCACGTCGACCCCGAGAAGGCCAAGGACGGCCCGTTCGGCGCCCCGATCGCCCACGGCTTCCTCACACTCTCGCTCCTGATCCCGCTGCAGACCGAAGTGTTCGACGTCGATGGCGTCACCACCAAGGTGAACTACGGCCTCGACAAGGTGCGGTTCGTCTCGCCCGTCAAGGTGGGCGACCGCATCCGCCTCGTCGGCACAATCGCCGACGTCATCGAGGTGCCCGGCGGCTACCAGCTCGTGGTCGACATCACGATCGAAGTCGAGGGCGGCACCAAGCCGGCCGTCGTCGCCCGGAGCCTTTCGCGCTTCTACGCCTGACCTTCATGCCGTGCCCCACGCTCGCGTGGGGCACGGCACTCCCGGACGCAAAGCTCGAAGGAGAGATATGCGCAACCGCGGCCTCGGCTTCTGGCTCGCCAAGCGGCGCCTGAAGAACCCCGACAAGCCCGCCATCGTCTTCGGCGACGAGACCATCACGTACCGTGATCTGGCCGACGCGGCCGACCGCGTCGCTTCGGTCCTGTGGCACCGCGGCATCCGCAAGGGCGACGCCGTCGCCTATATCGGCGAGAACAGCCCGCAGTTCCTGCAGGTGATGTTCGGCGCCGCGCAGATCGGGGCGCTGTTCGTCCCCGTCAACACGCGACTTGCGGCCCCGGAGATCCGCCACGTGCTCACCGATTCCGGCGCCCGGGCGCTGATCCTCGACCCGGAGTTCCTGGAACGGGCGATGCCCGGCGTCGAAGAGGGGCGCATCGCGCACGTGATCGTGACCGGCGACGGCATCCCCGGGCATCCGGGCATCCAGCGGCAGATGGCCGAGGCGACCGGAGGCCACACCATCGCCGACGTCTCGCTCGACGACCCCGCCGCCATCATCTACACCTCGGGCACGACCGGCAAGCCCAAGGGCGCCGTCCTGTCCCACGGCAACCTGACCTGGGTTTCGATCAACTGTGTGATCGACTACGACGTGGTCTCCAGCGACGTTTCGCTGATGATCTCGCCTCTCTTCCACGTCGCATCGCTCGGCATGGGCGCGCTCCCCGCCATGCTCAAGGGAGCGACCCTCGTCCTCGAGAAGGGCTTCGAGCCCGGTCGGGCGCTGGCCCTGATCCAGCAGCACGGCATCACCATGCTCTCGGGCGTCCCCACCACTTACCAGATGATGGCCGATCACCCCGACTGGGAGTCGACCGACGTCTCGACCCTGCAGAAGCTCACTTGCGGCGGATCCGCGGTGCCCACCCGCATCCTCAACGCCTACGAGGAGCGCGGCCTGCACTTCTCGCAGGGCTACGGCATGACCGAGACGTCGCCCGGTGCGACGTCGCTCTCCCCCGACATGACCCGGAGTAAGCAGGGGAGCGTGGGCCTTCCGCACTTCTTCACGGAGGTGCGGATCGCCGACGAGAACGGCGACATGCTGCCACGCGGGACCGTGGGCGAGATCGAGGTCTCGGGTCCCAATGTGTTCCTCGGCTACCACGGCCTGCCCGATGCGACCGCGGCGTCGTTCACGAACGACGGATGGTTTCGCTCCGGGGACCTCGGATACCTCGATCCGGACGGCTACCTTCACATCTCCGACCGACTCAAGGACATGATCATCTCCGGCGGTGAGAACATCTATCCCGCGGAAGTCGAGAACCTCATCAACGACATCGAGGGGATCTCGGGGGTTGCTGTCGTGGGTGTGCCCGACGAGCGATGGGGCGAGGTGCCGTGGGCGGTCGTGACCGTGCGCGAGGGCGCCGAGGTCGACACCGAGACGGTCCGCGAGCGACTGGACGGCGTGCTCGCCCGCTACAAGCTGCCCAAGAACGTCGTCGTGGTGGACGACCTGCCACGCACGGCGTCGGGCAAGATCCGCAAGGCCGACCTGCGCGAGCGCTTCGGCCGCACGACATGACCCACTGACACGCAAACGAGAGCGGGCCGCCTCCGGGTGAGGCGGCCCGCTTTCGTGTGCGGCGTGATCAGCGCGCGAGCTGACGTCCGATGATCTCCTTCATGATCTCGGTCGTGCCCCCGTAGATCGTCGCAACGCGGGAATCCATATAGTCGCGGGCGACCGCGTACTCGCGCATGAAGCCATAGCCGCCGTGCAGCTGCACGGCTCGCTGGATGACGCGCTGGTGGAGCTCCGTGGCCCACCATTTCGCCATCGCGGCCGTCGTTCCGTCCAGCGCGTGGCCGGAAGCGTCGACGATGCATCGGTCGATGAACGTCTGCGTGACCTCGAGTTCGGTGGCGAGCTCGGCCAGGTAGAACCGGTTCGCCTGGAAGTCCACGACCCGCTGGCCGAACGCCTTGCGGTCGCGAGCATGGGTTAGAGCAAGGTCGAACGTCGCG
This sequence comes from Microbacter sp. GSS18, assembly GCA_029319145.1. Classification (NCBI taxonomy): domain Bacteria; kingdom Pseudomonadati; phylum Bacteroidota; class Bacteroidia; order Bacteroidales; family Porphyromonadaceae; genus Microbacter; species Microbacter sp. GSS18. The sequence continues at coordinate 2,846,108 of CP119753.1, forward strand.
CGCATGCGGGCCATCGACATGACCGCGATGCTCAGGCGCTCTATCGCGAGGTTGCGGCGCATGTGCCGCATCCCCTCGCCGGGTGTGCCGAGGATGTTCTCGCTCGGGATGCGCGCGTCCACGAACGACAGCTCGGCCGTGTCTTGAGCGGAAAGACCCACCTTCTTCAGCGGCCCCGTCCGACTGAATCCCGGGGTGTCCGCGTCGACGATCACAAGGCTGATGCCCTCGCGTCCCGCCTCCGGATCCGTGCGCACCGCGACGATGAAGAAGTCCGCGAGAAGACCGTTCGAGATGAACGTCTTCGCGCCGTTGAGGATGAGGTCGTCTCCGGACGGCAACGCCGTCGTCGCGATCGCCGCGAGGTCGGACCCCGCGCCCGGCTCGGTCATCGCGATCGCGCCGACCTTCTCGCCCGCGATCATCGGCGCGAGCCAACGCTCGTTCTGGGCCGGCGTCCCGAAGGCGATCAGGTACGGCGCGATGAGATCGTTCTCGCCGCTGATCGACATGCAGACGTCGCTTGCTCCGACGCGGGCGAACTCCTCGATGACGATCGCGTTGTAGCGGAAATCCTCGACCCCGCCACCGCCGAACTCCTCGGGCGCGGTGATCCCGATCAGGCCCGCCTCTGCGGCCTTGCTGAAAAGCGCGCGATCGACACGGCCGGCATCGGACCAGTCCTCGAGGTTGGGCACCACCTCGCGCTTGACGAACTCACGTACGGCGTCGCGAAACTGATCGTGCGACTCGTCGAAGATCGTTCGCTTCAGGGCTACGTTGACCATGTCATCTATTGTAGATCACAACTATTTATCATGACAACAGGTACGGGTTGTTCCAGCACCGATGGTTGAATGAGCTCATGCCCATCGAACCGCCGCGCACAGGGCTCGAGCATCTCTTCCGCGCCGAGGTCGCCGTCGGTGCCGTCGAGGACTACGGCATGACCCGTGCCGGCCACCGGCGCATCGTGGCGATCAGCGGGGGCTCGCTGTCGCAGGGTGTCGACGCGACGATCCTCCCCGGTGGGGCCGACTGGCAGGTCGTGCATGCCGATGGCACGCTCGAGATCGATACGCGATACTCCGCCCGGACCACAGACGGGGAACTGCTCCACATTCGTACCCGCGGGGTGCGCTCCGGGCCCCCGGATGTGCTCGAGGCGATCCTGGCCGGTGAGCAGCGCTCGCCCGACGAGTACTACTTCCGTGTCGTCGTGACGATCGAGACCGCCGCCGAGCGCCTGCGCACGCTGCAGGACAGCCTCATCGTCGCCGCGGCCGCGCGCGAAGCATCGCGCGTGGTGTACGACGCGTATCGCGTCCTCTGACCGGGGTGCGCCGACCGGCGGTCGACCCGCGCGTTCAGACGGCGACTCTCGCCCCCATGAGCCGGGAGAACTCGGCCTCGGCGGGTCCGAACAGTTCTGCGCGACGGGCTCGGTAGACCGCGTAAGACTGCTCCGCCGGCCAGTCGTCCCCGAGCAGCTGCGGAGGCAGCCGGGGATCGGCACGCAGCAGCGCGAGCCAGTCCGCCACCAGCATGATGCGCGCCGACAGCGCACGATCGGCGCCGTCCGCGGCCCCCTCGTCCGACCAGGTGGACAGGAATCCGTCGTGCGCCGCGCGGATGTCGCTCAGGCTCCACGCATCGCCGAGTGCTTCGGCGAGCGGGAAGCCCTCGAGCTCCTCGGCTCGGAACGCCGTGACCGCTCCGAGAGGAAGGTCGTGCCGCAGCGGCTCGAGCACGGCCGCGAGGTCGACGTCGCCGGGGGCGAGCCACAGGCCGTCACGGAGCAGGGCGAATCCCTCCCAGCCGAGCACAGCGCGGATGCGATGCCGCAGCGCGCGCTGGCCTTCCGGCACCGAGAAGGTCACGAGCGTCCAGCCCGCGCCGCGCGGGTCGAACGGCCGCGGCTCGTGCACACGGCGCGCGCCCTCTTGCAGCACTTCGTGGGCCTGCGAGGTGAGCTGGAACTCGATCTCGCGGCCCACGCGACGACGCTCGAGCAGCCCGTCGGCAGCCATGCGATCCAGCGTCGCGCGGACGGTCGGCGCCGCGATACCCGCGCCGTCGAGAGCCTCGATGATCACGCCCGCGCGAACGGGCCCGACCCCGGTGTCATGGACGAACTCGCCGAAGAACGCGAGCAGCAGCCGCTTCGCGGCACGCTGACGCATCACTCCTCCCTCGTCGACGGCACGGCGCTCATGCGGTGGGGCGGATGGCTTCGCCGCGTTTGGCGCGTTGGATCTGCTCGTACACGTGGGTGCGCAGCTCGGTGAAGCGGGGCAGGGCGCGGGTGGTGATCTGGTCGCGGTCGGCGTCGAGGTCGATGGCGAGGTCTTCCTGCACCCAGGTCGGGGACTTCGAGAGCACCACGACCCGTTCGCCGAGGTAGACGGACTCGTCGATGTCGTGGGTGACGAACAGGATCGACATGCCCCGCTCCAGATGCAGCCGCCGCACCAGATCCTCGAGATCGGCTCGGGTCTGCGCGTCGACGGCCGCGAACGGCTCGTCCATGATCAGCACCTCGGGCTGGTACGCCACGGCGCGGGCGATCGCGACACGCTGCTGCATGCCGCCGGACAGCTGCCACGGGTAGCTCTTGTGGGCATGGCCGAGGCCGACCGCCTCGAGGGCGTCGTCGATGAGCTGGTCCCGGTGCGCCTTCGACATCTTCTTGTGCTTCAGCGGCAGCTCCACGTTCCCCCGCACCGTCAGCCACGGATACAGGCTCCGCCCGTACTCCTGGAACACCAGCGCCATGTCCGGCGGCGGCGCGGTCACCCGGCCGCCATGCAGCATCACCGTCCCCTCGGTGGGCTTGAGCAGCCCCGCGATGCACTTCAGCAGCGTGGTCTTCCCGCACCCCGACGGGCCCACGATGCACACCAGCTCACCCTTCTGCATCGAGAAGCTGATATCGCCGATCGCCTCGACGGACCCCGTCGCGGACTCGTAGACCTTCTTCAGATGCTCGACCTCGAGCAGCGTGTCACGTTCAGGCACGTTCGACCTCCTTGATTCCGTGGTACCAGCGCAGCACCCGACGCTCCGCGAACCCGAAGATCGCCGCGAGCAGAACACCGATCAGACCCAGCAGCAGGATGCCGCTCCACATCTCCGCGATCAGGTAATTGCGCTGGAAGTAGACGATCCGGTACCCCAGACCGGACGACGAATAGAACATCTCCGAGATCACCATCAGGATCAGCGCGATCGACAGCGACTGCCGCACCCCCGCCATGATCCGCGGGCTCGCCGCCGGCAGCACCAGGAAACGGATCGTCTCACCGACCGTGAGCGCGAACGACCGCGACGTCTCGGTCATCACACTGTCCGTGGACCGCACCCCGTCGATCGTGTTCAGCAGCACCGGCCACACCGCACCCACCACGATCACCGTGATCTTCATCGCATCGGTCGGCCCCAGCAGCACCGCGATGATCGGGATCAGCACCGGCGGCGGCACCGCACGGAAGAACTCCAGCATCGGCTCCAGCAGCTCACGCAGCCACCGGTTCAAACCGATCAGCGTCCCGGCGACCACACCGATCGTGACCGACAGCACGATCCCGCCCGCCAGACGCCCCAGACTCGGCAGGATGTCCTCGAAGAACGCCGGACCCACCCACGTCTCCCAGAACGCCGCGAAGATCGTCAACGGCGACGGGAAGAAGATCTCCGGCGACACCGAGGACCACACACCCCAGATCACCAGCAGAATGATCGGCAGCCCCAGCGCATACGCGGTGCTCTCCCCGACCTTCCGCCACAGCGCAGGCCCCCGACGCGGGACGACGACAGTGCTCGTATACAGAGTCACAGCACTTCCTCCCCCCGCACCGACTGATGCCACGACAACGCACGACGCTCGATCGCACGGAACACCAGATTCACAACCAGCCCCAGCAGACCCGTCACGATCACCAGCGCATACACCCCGACATAATCACCCGCGGACTGCGCGAACACGATCTCCCGACCCACACCCGGATTCCCGATCGTCATCTCCGCCGTCACCGCAAGGATCAACGCCACCGTCGCCGCCAACCGCACACCCGTCATCAGATACGGCAACGCCGTCGGCAACACCAGATTCACAATCCGCGAACCCCGACTCAACCCGAAACTGCGAGCCGTGTCACGAGCCACAGCATCCACATCCGCCACCCCGTACAGCACCTGCACGAACACCTGCCAGAAACTCGCGAACACGATGATCACCAACGCCGCCTGCAACTGGATCCCGAACATCAGAATCGCCAACGGAATCAAAGCCACCGACGGAATCGGACGCAGGAACTCCACCGTCGTATGCGTCGACCGCCGCAAGAACGGAACCAGACCGATCACCGTCCCCAACACCGTCGCCAGGGACACCGCGATCACCAGACCGATCCCCCACGCCGTCATCGTCCGACCCACATTCCGCCAGAACTCCACATCCAACATGTCCGCAGCAAGCCGGGCAAGCACCTCAGACGCAGGCGGGAACGTCGCCGGATTCAACAAACCCAAAGTCGGAATCAACTGCCACGTCAGCAGAAAACCCGCAATCCCCGCCGCACCCAACGCGACCTTACGCACCGACCGACGCGCACGCGCACTCCGATAACGAGCCGCAACCACAGAAGCCTCAGCAGTCATAACAACCCTTCCGAATCAGGGGACGAGGTATCGAGGGCGGGGCTCCGACACATGAAGCGCCGGGAACCCCGCCCTCGATCGTCAGGCTCCTACTGGAGCTGGATCATGACGTCGAAGTCGGGCATCTCGTCGAGCACTCCGTAGTCGACGGCCAGCTGTGCCAGCTCCTGGACCTTGTCGACGTCCAGCACAGGCGTGAACGACGAGATGGTCAGCGACTGTGCGGCCTCCAGCGGGATGTCGAGGTTGCTGGCGATCGCCGCATCCACTGCGTCTTCGTTCGAGGCTGCCCACTCCAGCGCTTCGGCCATCGCACTGGTGTAGCTGGCCACGAGCTCCGGGTCGGAGTCCATGAGTTCCTGCGTCGTGTAGTTCGTCAGAACCGTCAGCCCGGGAATCGTCGCCTGGTACGGGTACACCACTTCGACCCCGCCGGCACCGACGATCATGCCGCGGAAGGGGTCGGGGACCCAGCCGGCGTCGATGGTTCCGCCCTCGAGCTGAGCCTGCACGTCGGGGAAGGCGACCTCGACGAACTCGATGGTCGTGGGGTCACCGCCGTCGTCCTCGACGGCCTTCATGATCGTGACGTCACCGGCCGCGCCGAGGCTGTTGACCGACACACGCTTGCCCGAGAGATCAGCAGGCGACTCGATCCCCGAATCCCCGAGCGCCACGACGGCGTTGACGTCCTGGCCCTCGGCGAGGCTGTCGGCGTAGTTGCTGAGGATCACAATGCCCAGATCCTGGAGTTCGGCGCGCATCGGGCCGAACGGCTGACCCACCGCGAACTGGATGTCGCCGCTGATGAGCGCGGGGATCGCGAGCGCTCCACCCTGTGCGGGGACGATGTCGAGTTCGAGTCCATAGTCGGCGAAGATCCCCTCCTCCATCGCCGCCCACAGGGCTCCCGTCTCGGCGATGGGCAGCGCGGCCACGCGAACCGTGGTCATCTCCCCATCGGCATCCGAGCCCCCCTCCGTCGCCGTCGGAGCGCCGGAGTCGGTGCATCCGCTCAGCGCGAGAGCGCCGGCTGCCATGATGCCCAGGATTGCAAGCCTCTTCTTCATTGAAGTCACCTTTCGTCGGAGGTGCGTCACCGAGCCTCCGGTGACGGCGGGCACACCACCGTGCCACAGTCCTGATGGTCGCTGAATGCGCCTCAGGTCTGAGGCTATTTCCTCATCATGTGGAGCGCGAGGGGTTATGCGTCGAGCACGAGAGTGTCCGACCGCGCGCGGGATACGCACGGCATCATGACGAGCCCCTCGGATCGCTCCGTGTCGGTCAGGACGGAGTCGCGGTGATCGACGACGCCGCCGAGGAGACTGGTCTCACATGACCCGCAGACTCCCTGCGAGCAGGACACCGGGATGTCCACCCCCACACGGGAGGCCGCGTCCACGATCGAGTCGGCGGCCTGAACGACAGCACTGACTCCCGACCGGTTGAATGCGACCTCGAATTCATCCCGGGCATCGGCGGCGGCGACGACAGGCCGCGGCGCGAACCACTCTGCGTGCAGAGGGCCCGCATCGACCCGCCGCGCAGCCTCTTCCAGCCCGACCAGCAGCGACGTCGAGCCGCATGCGTACAGACGTCGACCGGTTCCGTCTCCGAAGGCGATGGCATCGAGATCGGGGCGGCCATGCTCGGACGTGATGTGCAGCGTCACGCCCCTCTCAGGCAGCCGGTCGAGGTACGCGGCCCTGCCGCGCTCCCGCACGATGTAATCGAGGCTCCACGGCACGCCCGTTTCCTCACAGTGCTCGATCATCGGCAGGATCGGTGTGATCCCGATCCCGCTGGCGACGAATCGGTACCCCGCTGCCGGGAGCATGCGGAAGTTGTTCCGAGGCCCCCGGACGGTGACGCGCTGGTGGGGCTCCAGGCGCGTGTGGAGAGATTCGGATCCGCCTCGGCCCTCGGGCTCGCGGAGCACAGCGATCCGCCATTCGCACACGGCGTCGCGCGGTCCGCACAGTGAGTACTGTCGAACGGCCCCGACAGGTGTCACCAGCTCGAGGTGAGCTCCGGGATTCCATTGCGGAAGCGGGCCCCCATCCGTCGCAGCCAGGACGATCTCGATGACCTCGTCCACGACGGGCTCTATCCGCGAAACGACGAGTTCCATGTCAGCTCCGCACCGCGATCGGCAACGACAAGAAGCGGAATGGGCGGAACGGCGACGGGGTCGGACGATCACCGAGAACGTAGTGATGACCGCTCGCGACGAGTTCTTCCAGCAGGATCCTCAGCTCCAGGCGCGCCAACGGCGCACCGAGGCACGCGTGGATCCCCGCGCCGAACGAGAGGTGCCGGTTCGGTCGACGCGCATAGTCCGTGCGTTCGGGATCGGCGAACTCCTGAGGATCGTGGTTGGCCGCGGCGATTCCGAGTTCGATGGCCTGGTCTCGTCCGATCGGCGTGCTTCCCACCTCTCCGGGGACGTTCGCCTCCCGTCCCACACCCGCCAGCGGGGGCGCCCACCGCAGGATCTCCTCGACAGCGGCCGCAATCTCATATCGCCCCTCGTTCAGCCCTTCCTTCAGCTCGGGATCGGACGCGAAGCGGGCCATCATGCTGTTCATCGCCGCGGTCGTCGTGCCATGGCCCGCGCTGATCATCTGTTTTCCGATCTCACGAAGCTCGTCCGGCGAGAGTTCGCGGTCGTCGATACGAGTCTCGAACAACGCGCTGAAGAAGTCGTGCTCCGGGTCGCGCGGGGCACGACGGCGCTCGGCGATGATCGAGTCGATGTGGTCGTTGACCCGCCCATCGATCTCGGCGAGTTCGTCGGACGTCATCGGCCTTGTCGGGTTGAGGGACAGAGACTTCAGCAGCCCGACATCCTCGACGGGAAGCCCCAGGAACACACAGAGTACGTGCGCGGGAAGCGGCCCGCCGACCGAGTCGGCGAAATCGCCCCCTCCGGCTCGCGCGAACCGGACCACGTAGTCGCGGACGATCGGCCTGATCATCGGTTCCAGGAGCGAGATGCGACTCGGGCGGAACAGAGGCGTGAGTGCCGCGCGATAGAGCGCGTGAGCCTCGCCGTTGTAGGTGAGGGGGATGAAGCTCGGCTGGTCGCGCACGAACATGAACGGCCGGCCGCTGCGATACTGCGACGGATCTCTCAAGCACTCCACCACCAGGGGGTACGTGCTCAGCTTCCAGTACCCGCCATGGTCCTCGCTCCATGACACCGGCGGCTCGGCGCGCAACCGAGCGAGTTCGTCCGATTCGGCCGCGAAGAGTTCGACGACACCGTTGTTGTCAGCCATGTGATGAGAATAGCTGAAACCCAATTAAATCGGACTATTGGTGGTATTTACTTCAACTAGATTGGAGTTACTCATCTTCGCGACCCGACGGCCTTCCGGCGGGAACCCGTACCGTCAGCGCCGCCATCGGCTCGCCCGTGGCATACGACCACCCGAAGAGCTCGGCACCGGTGTGAGTGAGCGCGGTCGCAGCCTCATGCCACATCTGGACTGCGCCGTCGGCCTTCGCGCCTTCGAGGACGACATCGACGACGTCGATGGGCTCTTCCGTCGATTCGCCGGCGGAGGGAACGAAGCTGAGCACGGCCGCCCGGCCGTGCACCGTCAGCAGGGGATCGCCGATGACGACACGCAGCATGCCTCCGTGGGCCGTGAACTCGACTTCACCCCCGAACCGCGCCTCCCTCACACAGCCCTCTTCGTCATACTCGACTCCGACGAGCGGAAAGTAGAACTCGCCCGACATCGTCGACGCAGCCCCCCGCCGGACCTGCGCCCGACCACCGGAGCCGACCACGTATCGAAGGAAGCTCCCGCGGACCCCCCACGCGAGTCCGAGGTCGGCCCGACGAGGGCCCTCGCCGCGAGGATCCGGGCCGGGCACACCCGCGTGAAGCGACATCAGCGTTGGTCTTCGGCTCGTCGACCGTCTGTGCGCGGGCCGCTACCCACGAGCAGGGCTAAGGGAGAGCGGGACGGCCTTCGGCCCGTACTCCAGCCAGTTCATCATCTGGACCTCTCCGTCGAGCGTGAACTGCTCCGTTGCGTTCAGCAGCTCTTCGAGCGCGATGGCCACCTCCATGCGGCCCATGTTGGCCGCGGGGCACTTGTGCGCTCCTCGACCGAAAGTGAGGTGAGCGTTGCCGGCTCTCCGCAGCACGAACTCGTCGGGGTTGTCGTACACCGTCTCGTCGCGGTTCGCGGAGGGATAGATCAGCGCGACTGCTTCGCCCGCGCGCACGGTGCGTCCGTGAATCTGGGTGTCCTTCGTGGCTGTGCGCGAGAAGACCCGGTACGGCGCGTGCATGCGGAGGAACTCCTCGGCCGCCGCCGGCATCTCATCCAGGTTCTGTCGCAGATGAGTCTGCAGGTCCTGGTCCATCGCCAGGTGCACGATCGAGCTTGCGATCACCGCCTGGGGGGCCCCCATGCCCGCGACGATCAGCTGTCGCAGGGTGGCGAGCGCGGACTCGGACGTGATCGAGTTCGTCGGGTCATCCGCGGCCGCCTGGAGGCTGGCGACCATGTCCGTGTCCGGATCGGCGCCGGCCTCGAGTCGCTCGCGATAGATCGTGCGGGCGATGTCGTACAGCTGGTCGCTGCACTCCGCGATGACCGCGGCATCCATGTCCTGGATCGCGAACGAGTATCTGATTCCGATGTCGCGGACCCGATTCATCAGTTCGGAAGGGGCACCGATCAGAATGGCGAAGCAGTCGATGACGAACGGCGCGGCGAAGTCTCGCACGGCATCAGGCGACGGGTTCTGCAGAAGCTCGCGGATACCGCGGCGTGCGGCCTCTCTGAACTCGCCCTCCCGTTCTTTGAGCAGTGACCGCCGCAGCACCCGGTCGATCGCCGTCCGGTACTCCCCGTGCTTGGGGGGGTCGATGTGCAGCGGTGGGCGAGGCGACTTGCGCGGAACGGCGGGAACGACGTTCTGCACCGAGGTGATGAAGCCTTCGTCGTCCTGGACGATGCGGGTGACGTCGTCATAGGTCAGCGCGGACCAGAATCCCCCGAAGTCGCTGCTCCAGGGAAAGCCGTTCGTCTTGCGGAGTTCGGCGTAGTCGGCGTGCGCGCTGCCGAACGTCTCGTCGAGAGCCGGTGACCACTCCGACGGTCGCGGAGCGGTCGCGTTCTCGGGGACGTGAATGGTCATCAGAGGATCCTCCTTCTCGCCCAGCGGGCGATTGCTTCGAGCAGGACGACGATCGCGACGAAGCTCACGAGCACTCCCGCCGTGGTCTGGTAATCGAGCGTGGCGACCGACTCCTCGAGGATGAACCCGACGCCGCCGGCGCCGACGATCCCGAGGACGGCGGACTCGCGCAGCGCGAGATCGCTGGTCAGCATCCCGTTCGAGATGAACGATGGCACGAACTGCGGCCACACTCCCGACACGAACACCTGGATGCGACCCGCCCCCGTGGCCTGCAGCGCCCGGATCGGCGCAGGGTCGACCTTCTCGAGGGAGTCAGCGAACAGCTTCGCGGACAGCACGGTGCACGAGATCGTCAGCGCCAGGAAGCCGGCGAACGGGCCCAGTCCGAGCGCCGCCACGAAGAGCAGCGCGAAGATGATGTCCGGGACACCGCGGACGAGGACGAGCGCGCCTCGGATGGCGAGGCTGAGGGGCTCGAACCGAATGAGATGTCGGGTGGACAGGATCGCGAGCACGAGGCCGAAGACGCCACCGACCGTCGTCGCGGTGATCGCCATCAGGAAGCTCTCGAGCACACCGATGAGAACCTCAGCCGAGATGTTCGGCGGAAAGAAGCCGGCGAGCATGCTGAGGGCGATATCGACGGAGCGGCCCATCCGCGCGAAATCGATCTGCAGCTGGGTGAGCGAGAACATGAACGCGCCCGCAGCCGCGACCGCCCCGCCGACACGGAAGCCACGAGAGACGTTCCAGCCGAGCACGCGAGGATCCTCGCGTTTCCCATACAGCGCGACAGCGCTGTTCTCTTCTGCATGCTCTGCGACCGCTCGCTGCACGAGATAGGCGATGAGCTCCAGGATGAGCAGGAGCACGACGATGAAGACGATGATCCCGAGGGCTCTCTGGTAATTGAGGCTCCCGATCGCCGTCTGCAGGGCCACGCCGATCCCGCCGGCCCCCACGAGGCCGAGCACCGCCGACGCACGGATGTTGATGTCCAGCCGGTAGAGCACAAGCGACGAAACGGCGGGCAGCGCTCGCGACAACGTCGTGGCCAGGAAGATCTGGGTGCGAGACGCGCCCACCGCGGCAACGGCGTCGTTCGCCACCGGGTCCTGCTCTTCGAAGACGTCGGTCATGAGCTTGCCGATCATGCCGATCGAGTGCGCGGCGACGGCAAGCGCTCCCGCCAACGGGCCGAGCCCGAAGATACGGACGAAGATGATGGCGAACAGGAGCGTGGGCACGGCGCGGCTGAGGACGATGATCGCCCGGGCGACCCATTGCACCGCTCGGGGGCCGCTGTACCGATTCGACGCGGCGGCGGCGAGGGGAAGCGAGACGATGGTCGCCAGGCCGGTTCCCGCGATGGCGATCCACAGCGTCTCGAGCGTGAGTTCGAGGAGCGACCCGGGGTCGTCCACGACCGGCGGGACCATGCGCTGGAGCAGCGCGGCGATGTCTTCGAAGCCCGCGAGGACCGCGTCGGGGCGGGCGTCGATCCACCACATCCCGAACAGGGAGACGACGAGGTACCCGAGGGGGACGGCCCATGTCGCGATGACTCGCCGCTGCCGAGGCGGCGGGACGGGAGTCGACGACGTCGACGGCGGCCGGGTCTGGATGGCAGGCACGTCAGGCCTCCGGCGGATCGTCGTAGATCGCCCGGATCTGTTCCTCGGTCGTCTGCGTGGTAGGCCGGTCGAGGCAGATCGCTCCGCTTCGAACGGCGACGACCCGGTCTGCCACTTGCATGGCGTAGTCGACCTGGTGCAGCGAGCAGATGACGGTGAAACCCTCCTCGTCGCTCAGGCGCTTGAGTGTCGACAGGACGCTCAGGCTGGCTCGCGGGTCCAAAGATGCAACTGGCTCATCCGCGAGCACGACCTCGGCGTCCTGCATCAGCGCTCGCGCGATCGCGACGCGCTGCTGCTGCCCGCCCGAAAGAGTGTCTGCACGCTGGAAGCGCTGGTCGATGAGGCCCACCCGCTCGAGATTGTCCAGGGCTCGCTCACGAAGTCGCCGTGGATAGGTCGCCACGCCGTAGCGGGGCATTCGGAGCGACCCGAGAGATCCCATGAGCACGTTCTCGAGCGCACTCAGGCGTCCGACCAACCCGAACTGCTGGAAGACGAAACCCACCCTCGTTCGAAGGCGTCGCAGCTCAGACGGGCTGCAACGGCCCAGGTCGAGACCCAGCACCGACACCTGTCCCGCGACCGCGCGGTGGGAGCCGTTGAGGAGCCGCAGCAGGGTGGACTTGCCCGCGCCTGAGGGCCCGACGAGGGCGATGAACTCGCCGGCGCGGGCGCGGATGTCGATGTCTTCGAGTACGACGTGCTCGCCGAAGGCCATCCGCACCCCCCTCATCTCGATGGGGTGGATCGCCTCGGCGACCATGGGATCCGACTCGCTCACGATCAATGTCATCGTTGCTCCGACCGTCACTCTGCTCGGCAGACCTCGGCCTGCGTGGCCGCGCAGATGTCGTTGATGAAGTCGTAGTCGGACGCGTCGGCGGGAGCATAGGCGAATGCGCCGGTCCCGCTCCAGCGGCACGAGTCCTGACCGGCGTAGTCCGGGCCCCAGTTGTCGGGAGCCGGCTGCTCCTCACCCTCACAGAACCCTGCCTCGGCGGCGGTGACGGCGTTGTAGCCGGTCAGCGCTTGGGCGATCTGGGAGCGGACCTCTTCGGGCAGCCAGTTCCCGACGGTCTGGGCGGTGCCGGCGATTCCCGGGGACTTCCACACCACCTCGGTCTCGCCCTCCTCGATCAGCCCCGAGGCGGGGAAGAGCAGATCGATGAACGTGGACGCGGTGAACGCCACGTCGCAGTCGCCCGCGAGCATCTGCGTGACAGCGACATCGTGTGCACCCGTGAAGATGGCGTTGACATCGGTCTCCGGATCGATGCCGGCCTCCACGAGCCCGGCCGCGCCTGCGAGGTAGCCGGTCGTCGAACCAGGGTCGGTGAAGCAGATGTCCCTGCCGCCGAGATCCTCGAGGGAGGTGATATCGGTCCCCGCCGGGGCGACGGCGTATGAGAAGACCACGCTGGACTCGGGGTCGGGACTGAGCTGATCCATCCCGATCGGCGTGATGTCGGCCACATCGGCGGCAAGGTAGTACGCGAATGGACCATACGTCGCGATGTCCACCCGCTCAGCGACCTGCGCTTCGATGAGTCCCGCATTGCTGCTGACCACCTGGATCTCGACCGGAATGCCGGTCGACTCCTCGATCGCATTCGCCAGCGCCTGGGTCGAGGCTTCCAGATCCTGGCTGTTGTCGGTCGGCACGAGTCCGAAGACCAACTCCTCGGGTGCGGCTCCGTCGGAGTCCGAACCCTCTCGGGCGTTCGGACTGGCGCTGCAGCCGGCGATGAGCAGCACGGCGGCTGCGAGAACGGGGAGTGCTCGGAGTGATGTACGCATGGACCGATTCCTTCTTGTGTGTGCAGCGGCTCTGCTGCGATGGCGGGACGAGCTGTGCATGAGTCCGACGACCGCTTCGATCGGCCGCCGGCGGAGGGAGTGGGAGTGGGCGCTCATGTCGGGCGTGGATCACCGCGCACCGGCACCTGCGAGGTTTCGCGCCGACTGCGCCGGCGACGTCGTGCTCACCGTGGCTCGGATCCTCATGGGCGCGTGATCGGGGACGGTTGGGTTGGAGCGCCCGCCGTCGTGATCCCCCCAGAGGATCTCGACGGTATTGCCGTCGACGGCCTGGTCCGTATCGACGGACGCCAGCGAGATCCAACGGCCCAGGTTCACCGTGAACGCGTGGGACATCGTGACGCCGACTGCTTGGTCACCGCTGAGCACGATGTCGCGGTTGCCGGTGAACGGCGGATTCAACAGGCGGGGCGCGCCCGGCTCGGACAACTCTGATCTGATGATCAGCGCCTCGGTGTCCTGGCGATCCCACTCCAACCACACCTTCTGGCGCGGGGGATCGCCTGCCATCTGCTCGAGGGCCGGACGACCGATGAATTCGTGGTCGAACCGCACGAGGCGGCCATAGCCGAGATCCCAGGGGGTCGAGTAGTACTCCTCGACATCGTCCGGGTGGAAGCTGCCCGTCATGCCCATCCCGAAGTTCTCCATCGCGGTTTCGGGCAGCCATTCGCGATAGGCAGCCATCGCGTCGCCCGTGTAGATGGCAGGGACGAGACGCCCCATCCAGCCGGACTCGGCGAGGGAGGAGATGTAGGCGAGTGCACCACCTCGGACCAAACCGTGCTCCTCCCCGGCTTCGGCGATCGCGTCGATGACCGTCTGCGTCGCATGCGCAGGACCCAGCAGCTCGAATCCGCTGCTCTCGTCACCGGGGACGCCGCTCATCGTGTGATTCAGCGCGAGGACCTCGACGCCGGCGATCTCGATCCTGCCGACGCGGAAGAACGGGATGTCGGGCATCGGGTGGGACGACGCATCCTCAAGGATCGCGCGAGCACGCGGACCCTCGAGCTCGTAGCGGAACAGCCGCTTCCCTTGGGCGTTGACGAAGCTGGCCTCGTCACGACTCAGCGTCACGTCGTAGTCGCCGACCTCTGCTTGGTACATCACCCAGTTGATCGAGTACTCGAACCCCGCCATGTTCACGGATCCGTCGGGCAGGCAGATGATGATCGAGTCCCCGATGACGTAGCCGTCTGGGTTGACCGCGACATGCTGCTTCGCACGCAGTGGCCCGAACCCGGCGTAGCTGTTGATCGAGGTGTCGGCGAGCAGTCGCAGTGTATCCGGGCCCGAGATGAACAGGTCCGTCATGTGCGCACTCTGGTCGAACAGGACGGCGCCCTCGGACCACGCGCGCTGCTCGTCTCGCCAGTTCGTGTGGACGAGAGGGTACGGGAACGTTCTTCCGCGCGTGAGCGGAACCTGCAGCATCTGTGCGGGTGCGGTGAAGCCATCCATGCGTGTCTGCAACGACATCAGAGCCTCTTCAATCTTCATCGATTGGGCAGCGAGTTGCAGGGAGTCTGACACCCTCGATCTCGGAATGTCAACTCTTATCTAAGAAGAGGCGTCGTAAATGCAATCAGATCATAGTACTTGACCGAGGGGCGACATCGCTGGACTGCTGCCGCCCGATCCCGACGAGGAGATCGCGGACAGCCTCGCCGCCGGCCGAGAGCCCCTTCTCGTGCGACCACGCGGCCACGATCTGCACGGGCTCGAAAGGGGGGCCCAGATGAGTCAGCTGCACCCGATCGGCCGCGGCCGTTCGAAGTCCCCGGATGTCGGGGAACAACCCGAATCCCGCCCCCGCCGACACCATTGCCAGCGCCACGTCGAGAGAGGGGGCTCGCCGAGTCAGCGGCGGTCGTGAGCCGGCACCGTCGAACACGCGGCCCGCGATCGTGCGTCCGAGGACACTGTCGACGAGAACGAACGGCTGCTTCAGGGCTTCCTCGAGGGGCGCGCGGGTCTCGCCTGAGCCCTGAGCACTTCTGGCCAACACGAGGGGAACACTCGAAATCGAGGTGTAGGCGAACGTATCCGTCTCGTCGGCGAGGAACATCACGGCGATGTCCAGTGCGCCCGACTCGAGACCCGCCGACAGGTCGGCCCGCAATCCGGCGCGGATCTCGAGCTTGACACCGGGGAGATCATCTCGCGCAACGGCAGCCAGCTCGACCGCGAGTTCTGCCACCAGCACCGCGGAGACCCCACATCGCACGGTGCCGCTCAACGTTCCCGGCGCACCGGAGACCTCGTCTTCGAGGTCTGAGAGCCGCGTGAGGATGTCTCGCGCACCTTCGGCAAGACGTCGGCCCGCCGATGTCATGGTCATGCCCACGGCACGCTTGCGAACACACACGGGACGTCCGACATGCTTCTCGACTTGGCTGATGGACGAGCCGAGCGCAGACTCGGTGATTCCGAGAGTCGCGGCAGCTTCACGGAGGGACTGCGACTCGGACAACACGATGACGTGCTGAAGCTGCCGCAAAGTGAGCTTGTTGGTCATCCGGACCTGCCTTTCCAAGGTTCCGACCGCGGTTCGACCATGTCAGAAGTGGTCACCCACGAGCTCCCAGGTCCACGCCGCCCTCGCCGTGGTCGACCTCAGGTATGTGGTCACCCCTGGACGGGCCGGGGAGTCCTCCGGCTCCGGGATGGACAGGAGGACCGGAGCGACGGCTACTTAAACAGAACTGCGGATCTTTCTCGTCATTGAAGTCTCTTCTCTAGTTGGTCGAAGCTAGCAGGAGTTCGCGTTCTGACGCGAGGGACCCGCCTGACCGAGCGATCGGAACCGGCCGCGATTCGCCACCGTGTTGCTCACGTCGCCCTCACGAGCGCCCGTGGGTCGAGCGCGAGTCCGTGGCGCCCGCCCGAGCCGCCTGGCGGGCGATGTAGTCCGCGGAGGCCTTCGACAGGTTCAGCAACGGCTGGCTCTGCATCCCACCGGGGGACCGTGCACCCCCCTCGGGGAGGTACGAGTCCCGCAGCGCGTTCGCGAGCCCCGCTGCAGCCACCGTGAGCAGCTCGATGATCGGTCTGGGGTCGGCGGCGTCATTGGGGACCACGACCCCCAATGCGGCGTAGGCGTGTTCTGCGACGCGAGCACCGGGACCGCGATGCCGCGGGACTCCTCGTAGATGAAGCCGTCGGTCACGGCGAATCCGTCCGCCCGCACCCGCCGCAGGCGTGCGCGCAGGCTGTCTTCATCGCGCAGCGCGAATCTCGTCGGCGCCGGCCACCCTTCGTCGACCACTGCGTCGATGACATCGTCCCCGGCGTAGGCGAGCAGCACCAGGCCCAGCGAACTCACCGGCAGCGGCATCCGGCCTCCGATGATCGTCGAGTTGACCACGGCATCCGGTGTCGACATGCGCTCGATGAACAGGATCTCGTGCCCGCTCCGAACCCCCAGCTGCGCATGCTGGCGGACCCGCGCGTGGACGGCGGCGACCCACGGGCGCGCGAGTTCGCGCAGGCCCGCTCCGCCGGGCGTGCGCGAGGCGAACTCCCACAGCCGCAACCCGAGCCGGTACGTGCGGTCGGGCATGCGCTCGAGAAGCCGTTCGCCTTCGAGCTCTCGGACGATCCGCTGCGCGGTCGAGTGAGCGAGCCCGGAGCGCTGCGTGATCTGCGCCAGGGTGAGGAAGGGATTCAGCGCATCGAACGCATCCATCACCCGCAGATGCCGGTGGAGGACGGACTGGCCCTGCGATCCCCGCGCCATGACGAGATCGTACTCGTTGCCCGCTCAATGGACATCACCCTCTGTCACGGATGCTCGGATGCCTACTCTCGATCCGATCGAAGAAGATCGGTGATTCGGCAAGGAGGTCGGATGTCCACCCCAACTGTTTCTGCACACGTCACGGACCACGCAGCTCAGGCGGCGAGCGATTCACTCACGGTCGTCGCTCGGACCGAGGTCGCCGGCGGCGTCGTCGAGTACCGACTGCAGCACTCGGACGGCGGGCGACTGCCGGACTGGGCGCCGGGCGCCCACATCGACGTCATCCTGGCCGACGGCACCACACGCCAGTACTCGCTGTGCGGAGATCGCTGGGATGCCGAGACCTACACGATCGCCGTGCAGCGCGAAGCCGAGGGCCGAGGCGGCTCGATCAGCCTGCACGACCAGGTGTTCGCGGGCGACGAGGTGGGTTTCGGCGGCCCGCGCAACAACTTCCGCCTCGCGCCGGCCGAGGAGTACCTCTTCGTCGCCGGGGGCATCGGCATCACGCCGCTGCTCCCGATGATCCGCGCCGCCGAGCTGGTCGGCGCCGAGTGGCGGCTGCTGTACCTGGGCCGCACGCGGCCCCGCATGGCCTACGTCGACGAACTCGCCGCCTACGAAGGCCGTGTCGAGGTGCACTGCGCAGACGAGCGCGGTCGTGTCGACCTCGACGCCTGGCGCCCCACCGATCCCCGCGTGCGCGTGTACGCGTGCGGCCCCGAACGGCTCATGCACGCGATCACGGAGTGGGGCGCGGTCGGGGGAGGCTGGGCGCCCAAGGTCGAGCGCTTCACGGCATCCGCCGCCGCCGCCGCACCCGAGCGGCCGTTCGAAGTCGTCGCGACGCGCACGGGCGCCACCGTGACCGTCGAACGCGGCGAGAGCATCGTCGCCGCACTCCGCCGCGTCGGCATCGGCGTGATCACCTCCTGCTCGCAGGGCGTGTGCGGCACGTGCGAGACCGACGTCGTGGAGGGCGAGCCCGACCACCGCGACGCCCTGCTCGACGACGACGAGCGCGCGGCGTCCCGATCGCTGTACCCGTGCGTCTCACGCTGCCGCGGCGAGCGCCTCGCCCTCGACCTCTGACCCGTGAGGATCCGCATGTCCGCCATCACCGACACCGCGCTGCCCGTCTCGGCGCTCGACCCGTTCAGCGACGAGTTCCTGGCCGACCCCCTCCCGTTCCTCGAGGAGCTGCGTGAGCTCGGGCCGGTCTTCCGGCTCGAGAAGTACGACGTCCATGGCATCGCCCGTTACGCCGAGGTGCACCGCGCCCTCACCGACTGGCAGTCGCTGCAGTCAGGGGCCGGGGTCGGGCTCTCCGACTTCAACAAGGAGAAGCCGTGGCGCCCGCCGAGCCTTCTCCTCGAGGCGGACCCGCCGCGCCACGACGCGCCGCGCGCCGTGCTGACCCGGGTGCTCTCGCCTCGACGCCTGCGCGACCTGTCGGCCGAGTGGCAGGCCGACGCGGTCCTGCTCGTCGAGGCGCTCCTCGCCCGAGGGCGCGAGTTCGATGCCGTCACCGATCTTGCCGAGGTGTTTCCGCTGCGCGTGTTCCCGGACGCCGTCGGCCTGGGCGAAGAGGGTCGTGAGCACCTGCTGCCCTACGGCGACTATGCGTTCAACGCGTTCGGGCCGCAGAACGCGCGCGTCACGGACGCGGCCGCGCACATCGCGCCGCGGTTGGAGTGGGTGGCGCGGCAGTGCCTGCGCGAGAACCTGGCGGAGACCGGCTTCGGCGCCCAGATCTGGGAAGCCGCGGACAATGGCGAGATCACCTCGGCGCAGGCCCCGCTGATCGTGCGGTCGCTGCTGACGGCGGGCGTCGATACGACCGTGACCGGCATCGCCTCGCTGCTCCAGGCGCTTGCGAACAACCCTGAATCATGGCGCCGCCTGCGCGACGACCGATCGCTCCTCCCCCGCGCGTTCGAGGAGGCCGTGCGGGTCGACTCGCCCGTGCAGACGTTCTTCCGCACCACGACCACCGACACCGTGATCGCCGACGTCGTCGTCCCCGCCGGACGCAAGGTGCTCATGTTCCTCGGCGGCGCCAACCACGACCCCAGGCGGTGGGAGAACCCGGCCGAGTTCGACCTCGACCGCGACCCCTCCGGCCATGTCGGCTTCGGCATGGGGATCCATCAGTGCGTCGGGCAGCACGTCGCGCGCGCCGAGGCGCTCGCGGTGATCAACGCCCTGCTGGACCGTGTCGGGTCGCTCGAGCAGACCGGCCCCGGCCGCCGCCACCTCAACAACACCCTCCGCGGGTGGGAGAGCATCCCGGTTCGGGTGCGCTGAGCGAGGTGCGGAGCGACGAGACGAGGCGTCAGGGTCTGTCGGTGAAGACGATGGTGTGGTTGCCGTGGCGGATGACGCGGTCCTGGGCGTGCCATTGCACGGCACGGGAGAGGACGGCGCGTTCGACGTAGGCGCCGCGGGCCTGCATGTCTCCGGCGGTCATCGCGTGGTTCACACGGGCGACGTCCTGCTCGATGATGGGGCCCTCGTCGAGGTCCTTCGTGACGTAGTGCGAGGTCGCGCCGATGAGCTTCACTCCCCGCTCCCTGGCCTTGCGGTAGGGGGCTGCGCCGATGAAGGCGGGAAGGAACGAGTGGTGGATGTTGATCACCGGGACGCCGACGTTGTCGAGGAAGTCCTCGCTGATGATCTGCATGTAGCGGGCGAGGACGATGAAGTCGACGTTGTCCTTCACGAGCTCGAGGATCTTCGCCTCGGCCTCGGACTTGTCCGGCCCCTGGCTGGGGACGTGGAAGAACGGGATCCCGAACGTGCGGACGTCCTCGGCGGTGTTGGTGTGGTTGGAGATCACCATCGGGATCGTCACGGGCAGCTCGCCGCGCCGGTGACGCCACAGCAGCTCGAGCAGGCAGTGGTCGCTGGTGGAGACCAGGATGGCCATCCGCTTCGGGATGGACTGGTCGGTCAGCGTGAACTGCATCCCGAACGGCTTCAGGGTCTTCGCGACATCGGCTTCGATGTCGGGCATCGCGGCGGACAGGTCGGGGCGGTGGAACACGACCCGCTGGAAGAAGTCGCCGCCCTCGGGGTTCGAGGAGTACTGGTCCAGGGTGACGATGTTGCCCTTGTTGCGGGTGACCAGTGCGGTGACCGCGGCGACCAGGCCCGCCTGGTCGGGGCCGTGGACGGTCAGGCAGGCGTGGTCCTTCAGGGACTCGTGATGGATCGGCATGCGAACTCTCCCCGGATCACTTCGCGACGAAGTCGCGCGCCCAGTCGGCCGTCGCGAGCAGTCCGCCGAACGTGTACATGTGCAGCTTCACCGTCCCGGAGGCTTCATCGGCGGCGAGCAGGCCGGACAGGTCGGTCACGAACCGGTCCGGGCCCGCGGTGCCCATCAGGTTGGTCAGCGAGAAGCCGTACTTCTTCACGATCATCGCGTTCGCACCGACGCCGAACCGGCGGGCGAAGTTGATCAGCCGCTTGATGCCGGCAGGGCCGGGCGTGCCGATCCGGATCGTCGCGTCGATGTCGCGGGCGCGGACCGCGTCGATCCACGACATGACCGGGTCGGTGTCGAACGCGAACTGCGTGAGGATCGTGCAGTCGAGGTTCTGCTCCTTGAGCGAGGCGACCTTGTCCTCGAGGTGGCGCCACAGCACGTCGGTGGCGATGTCGGGGTGACCCTCGGGGTACCCGGCGATCGAGACCTCCTTGACGCCGTACTGCTGCAGGATCCCGGTCCGGATCACGCTCAACGAGTCGGGATAGGGGCCCTCGGGCTCGGCCGGGTCACCGCCCACGGCGAAGACGTGCTCGGTCGCGCCGACCTCCTGCAGCCGGCCGAGGAACTCCTCGAGCTGCGCCTGGCTGCCCAGACGCCGCGCGGAGATATGCGGGACCGGGGTGAACCCGAGGTCCTTCACGGCCTTGGCCGCAGCCACACGCATATCGAGATCCTCGTTCCCGAGGAACGTCACATTGATCTTCGTCCCCGCCGGGATCGCGTGCGCCGCCTCCTGCAGACCGGGGACATCCTTGCCCGTCATCTCGAGCGAGAAGCCCTCGACCAAGTCGATGGCCGACTCCGAATGGGCTGCCGATGTCGTCTTTGCCACGGTGGGTCCCTTCCTACACCTTCGTAAGTTCTCTTCTGGTACTGACTCCGTTCAAGAACGTAGTTCCTGTGGCGCGCAGGACGACGGCCGATCCCCATCAATGGGAAGGGCCGACCGATCGATCTCGGTCGGCCCCGCCCATCGACGATCAGAACAGGGGACCGCCGAACACCCCTCCACGATCGCCGAGCCATTCGTCGACGCCGAGACCGGGCGAGTAGGCCGACTCACCCAGGTCCAGCGCCTCTGCGCTTCGATCCAGTCCCTGCGGCGTGGAAGCCGGGGTCCAATGACCGGTCTCGAGCCGCTCGTTCATCGCGTTCACGGCCGCGACGTACTCGGCGGGCGTGAACGCGCAGTGGCCGACGCGGTCGATGTACGCCTGGCGCAGCAGGGGCTGGTTGTTCGCCTCCCGGACCGTCTCCTGATACTCCTCCTCGATCTGGGCCGGCACGAGGGTGTCGTACAGGGTGTGAACGGCGAGAACGGGCATCTCCAGCTGGCCGTCGAGGCCCGAGATCTCATCTGCGCGCTCGGTCGCGGCCGGATCTGCGACCAGGTCGGCGGTCTCGGTGAGTCGCTCGAGGTCCTCGCGCAGGTCGACACCGGACGCGCGGTAGAGCTTCTCCACGACCGATCGCGTCGCCGTGTGCTGGAAGAGCGTCTTGTAGTCCACCCCGACGTTCCACGACGAGTTGCCGCCGAGCGTCTGCTCGATGTCGTAGCGGGCGAAGACGAAGAAGGGGATGTTGCCCTTCAAGACCGCGAGCTGCTGAGCGGCGATGGCGTCGGCATCCTTGGAGGGGGCGCTCTGGTTCGAGGCCGATGTCGACAGCTGGAAGAACGCGGATGCCAGCGCGAGGCGGGCGCGACCCTCGGGAGTCGTCTCGGCGGTGGCGACGGCGGCATTCAGTGCGCCCACGAGCGCCGCCGCCTCGCCGAATCCCGAGAAGCCCCCGAGCTTCAGGTCGGATCCGCCCGGTGTGATCAGCTCCGCCAGAGCATGCAGACCGTCCGTCTGGTAGTTCAGCAGCTGAACACCCCCCGACATGAGCCCGCACATCGGCACCGCGCCGTCGATGAGCCCGCCGGCCGACTCTGCCAGCTGCCCGGCCACCAGCCCGCCCATCGACTGGCCGAGCGCGATCACGCGCGTCGGCTCACCGAACTCGCCCACGAACGCCTCGAGCGTCTCGAGCTGATCCTGCGCAGCGGTGTCGAGCGTCCATCCGGGGCGCTCGTAGGACGATCCGGCGATCGCGTATCCCTGGTCCAACAGCCCCTGCGCAGTCGCCGCGTTCGGCGCGTTGGTCGCGGGATTGCTCGGGTTGCTGGAATAGCCGTGGCTGAAGAGCACCAGGGTCCCCGTCCAGTCCGCGGGAACATCCGCCACCCACGTGGCCCGCCCGTCGGGGAGCGTGCCACCCGCGTGCTGCGGTGGCAGCTCTTCGGCATAGCTCGGTGCCGCTGCACCGAGCGCGATCGCGATTGCGGCCGCCGAGGCCACACAGATCATTCGCTTCGTCTTCATTGACCAGCCCTTTCGTTGTACAGGCGCCATGTCCGAGGAGCTGCTTCTCATTCGCCACGCTCGCCGCGGAACTCACCGCCGGTTGCGCCGCACGCTAACCGGTGGACGAGGGCGAAGGGTCCGGATCTGCACTTGAAGTGAATGACTGGGCCCACCTCGACACTTCGGCGCTCCTCGACCGGCATTCCGAGCAGGCGCCCGACCGATCGCGTTCGCTCCGGACGCTGGGATCCACATGAAGTGGAGGGTCTCTGTCAGACTCGTTCTTGGGTCGATTAGGTTCGTCGGTACGCGCGCGGAGGCCTGACCAGGGACCCGGGGATATCGCCGACGGAGAAGCTGCGTCGTGACGCGATCTGTGATGATCGTGCGGCGAGCAAGCGTCTGCGGTCGCGCGACAGAAGAACGAGGAGGTTCTCTGTGGCCCGTTCATCGGCCGGAATGTCATCACTCGAGCGTGCGGTTCACATCCTCGACACGTTCGACGAGGGCACGCGCGATCAATCCGCGAGCGAGATCGCCGCGAAGGCCCAGATGCCGCTGTCCACCGCACACCGCCTGCTCGGGGAGCTCGTATCGGTCGGACTCGTCGAGCGGCTGCCGGACCGCCGATACCGGATCGGATTGCGGCTCTGGGAGCTCGCCGTCCGGACGCCTGGCGCGCTCGGAATCCGCGAGATCGCCACACCGTATCTGCGACAAGCGCATGCCGCGATCGGGCAGAGTCTGCAGCTGGGGATTCTGGAGGGCCACGAGATGCTGTATCTCGAGCGCCTCTCGGCCCCGGGCGCCGTCGTGAACTTCATCGTCGTCGGCGGCAGGATTCCCTTCCATGCGACCTCCAGCGGGCTCGTCATGGCCGCCTTCATGGACCCCGCCTCCAGAGACGAGTTCCTCAGCGAAGAACTGAAGCCGTACGCGAACGCGCCGCTACCCGGGCCGCGCGAGATGACCCGGCAGCTCACTCGCGTCCGGCAGCAGGGCTACGCCACCACGCGAGGGTACATCCACCCGGACGCCACCTCCATCGCCGTGCCCGTCCACGCGCCTCTCGGCGGTGTCGCTGCGGCGATCTCGGCGATCGTGCCGACCAAGGACCCACGCGAGGCGGCAGTCCTCGAAGTCCTGATCCCGACGTCCAAGGCGATCAGCGGCGCGCTTCAGCGGCAGTACCGCGGGCAGGCGTAGCCGGCCCACCGGGGGCGCGACCGAAGCATGGCCGCACCCCCGCCGGCACCGCGTGGATCATTGGACACGCGCCAGCCGCAGCTGGTGCTTCTGCACCTTTCCCGAGGCGGTCCGAGGCAGCTCGGCGACGATCTCGAGCGTCTTCGGGATCTTGTACCGAGCCAGGCGATTCGTGAGGAAGTCGACCATCTCGGCGGCCGTCAGTTCTGCGCCGGGCATCAGCGTTACGATCGCGTGAGGCACCTCACCCCATCGATCGTCCGGGACTCCGATCACGGCCACGCCGGCGACAGCCGGGATCGCGGCGATCGCCTGCTCGACTTCCGCGGAGTACACGTTCTCGCCGCCGGAGATGATCATGTCCTTCGCCCGGTCGACGATCGTGAGGAACCCGTCCTCATCGGCGACCCCGATATCGCCCGTCTTGAACCAGCCGTCTTCGGTGAACGCGTCATCGCTCGCGTCTGGCCGGTTCCAGTAGCCGGGGGTGATGTTGGGGCCGGTGGTCTCGATCTCGCCCACCTCTCCTGCCCCGACGATCTCGCCGGTCTCGATCGCGCGGATGCGGAAGCGGACGAAGAACATCTGCGCACCCGACGATCCCACCTTCGCCTCGGCCTCCCACGGCGGGATCATGGCGACGCCGGGCGCTGCCTCGGTCATGCCGTAGCCGCCCGAGAAGGCCAGTCCGCGCTCCGCGTACGCGTCGATCACCTTGCGCGGCACCGGAGAGCCACCGCAGGTGAGTGTCCGCAGGGTCGAGATGTCGCTCTCGGCCCAGCGAGGGTCCTCCATCATCATCTGGTATGTCGTCGGCACACCGGAGATGTGCGTCGCGCGGAGGCGCTCGATGGCCTCGAGAGCCTCAGCCGGCACGAAGCGCTCCTGCAGCAGCAGGGTGGCGCCCTTGAGAAGTGTCGGCAGAAGGCCCATCCCCAAGGATGCGACGTGGAAGAGAGGTGAGATGAGAATCCACCGGGAGTCGCTCACGACGTCGTAGTCGACGATCACGCACAGCGCATTCCACGTGAGATTCCCGTGGGTCAGCACGGCGCCCTTCGGATGACCTGTCGTTCCTGACGTGTACAGAATAACTGCCGGATCATCCATGGTCACGGGGGTCGTGTCGATTCCTTCGACGCGAGGCGGGTACTCCATCGGCTCCGCGATCCGCAGCTCGCCGGCGTCGCGGATCGCCTCGTCGTAGTCTTCGACCCACCGTGGACGCCCCTCCTGGCCCTCCACCGAAGGATCGCTGACGACGAGCCGCCGGATGTCGAGACCGGTCGACGAAGCGGCGGCGAGGTGTTCGAGCTCGGCCGTGCTGATGAGCATCGTGGCGCCCGAGTCGTCGAGCTGGAACTCCAGCTCGGGAATGGCGAGCCGCGTGTTCAACGGCACGAAGATCGCCCCGAGCAGCGTCGTCGCGAACATCGCTTCGATGAACGAGGGGTGGTTCCCGCCGAGGTAGGCGACCCGGTCGCCACGCGATATCCCGCGCGACACCAGAGCAGCCGCGAGACTGTCGATCCGGCGGGAGAGCTCGGCGTAGGTGAGAGTCTGGTCTCGAAACTCGATCGCGGGGAAGTCGCGCGACTTCACCGCACGACGGCGGATCCAGTTGCCCAGTCCATCGGGAATCATTGCGTGTCCGGTGGGAACCATCGCGTATCTGCCTCCAGGGATCGTCATCATCGACGTGTCGTCGTCCTCGACGCGCTCAGACACTATGCGGACGTGCGGGAGGTCGCCACGGATCCTCCACATGAAGCGTTGCGCGGCCTCCGCCGCGCAATCGGATCAGCCCCGGAATCGGGCGGCGAGCTCCTCGGGAATCGGAGCGCTCTTGATCCCACGCTCGGGGTCCTTCACGGTCCAGACCCTGGTTTCGGTCCCCTCCACACAGACGACGCCGTCGTGCGTCAGGGTGTGGCGGATCTCGAAGCTCTTCGCTCCGACCCGCACGATCTCGGTCGTGATCTCGACGTCGTCGCCGTACCGGCACGGGGCTCGGAACTCGGCCTGCGTCTGTACGAGCGGGCATCCGGCGGCATCGAAGTGGGCGAGCATCTCGGGCTTCGGCCATCCCGCTGCCTCGTACAGCATGGTCGTGCCGTGATCGAACCAGCGGAAGAACTGCGGGTTGAACACGATCCCGGCAGGGTCGCAGTCCCCCCACTCGACGCGGCGGGTGAGTGTGTTGGTGAGCATGTCAGGTGTTTCCTCTCGAACAGATCGAAGCGCACCCATCGCAGCGGGCGCGCACTCGCTGGTCTAGCGTCAACACCTCGCCCTCGTCGAGAGCATGGTTCTCCCGATCAAGTGGAGGACGACGACGGGTCGAGCAGGATGCGGCTACGGTTCGAGTCAGTTCTCTAAAAGAATCCACCCAGGGAGACTCAATGGCCGAGCAGAACCTGCAGTCCGTGATCGACTCGTCGTCGAGCATCGTGGACCGCTTCTATCAGAACTCACCGAAGACCGCGCTGAATGTCTTCGGCGTGATGATGCCCGTGGACGCGGTTCGTGCGGAGTTCACGACGTGGCGTGCGGAGCAGCTGTCGTGGCGGAACAGCATCGCGCTGCATGACCAGAGCTACCACATGAACAACCTGCTGATCCGCGGCAAGGATGCGCTCGCACTGTTCACGTCGCTGGCCATCAACTCTTTCGCCACCTTCCGGCCGGGCGCGGCCAAGCAGTTCATCGCGTGCTCGCCGGAGGGGTATGTCATCGGCGACGCGATCCTGTACTACCTGGCCGAGGAGGAGCTGCTGCTGGTCGGGAACCCGGCGTCCACCGACTGGGTTCAGTACAACGCCGAGACCGGCGACTTCGATGTGGAGGTCGTGCTGGATCCGGTTTGGGCGCTGAACAAGGACAAGCGCCGTCTGAACTACCGGTACCAGGTCGAGGGTCCGCACGCGTATGAGCTGCTCGAGGAGCTCAACGGCGGGCCGCTGCCGGAGATCAAGTTCTTCCGGTCGGGCACGATCACGATCGCCGGTCACGAGGTGCGTGCGATGCGTCACAGCATGGGCGGCGTGCCGGGGCTGGAGCTGTCGGGCCCGTGGGACGACCGCAAGGACGTCAAGACCGCGCTGGTGTCGGCGGGCAAGAAGTACGGGCTGCGTCAGATCGGGTCCCTCGCGTACTTCAGCACCGTGATGGAGTCCGGCTGGTGGGCGGTGCCGTTCTCGGCCGTGTACACCAGCCCTGCACTGCAGGGGTACCGCGAGTGGCTGAGCGACCGCAGCGCGTCAGCGCGGATGTCGCTGGGCGGCAGCTTCTACTCGCCGAACCCGGAGGACTACTACGCCACCCCGTGGGACCTGAACTACGGCCACATCATCAAGTTCGACCACGACTTCGTCGGGCGTGAGGCGCTCGAGGCGATGGCGGACCAGCCGCACCGCAAGAAGGTCACGCTGCTGTGGCACCCGGACGACTTCACGCAGGTGTTCCAGCGGCTCGTGGGCGATGGCCCGACCGCTCTGCACGTCGACCTGCC
Organism: Microbacter sp. GSS18; assembly: GCA_029319145.1. Classification (NCBI taxonomy): domain Bacteria; kingdom Pseudomonadati; phylum Bacteroidota; class Bacteroidia; order Bacteroidales; family Porphyromonadaceae; genus Microbacter; species Microbacter sp. GSS18. The sequence goes on from CP119753.1 coordinate 2,873,472, forward strand.
CGTCGCCGCCACCGGCCGGCTGCACTACGACAAGGTGCTCGACGCGGACGGGAACCTCGTGGGCTTCGGCACCTACCCCGCCTACAGCTACAACGAGCGAGCCATGATGTCCCTCGGCTCGATCGACGAAGCCTTCGCCGAGCCCGGCACCGAACTCACCCTGATCTGGGGCGAGGACGGCGGCGGCAGCCGCAGCGGCGGCATCGTCGAACCCCACGAGCAGATCACCATCCGCGTCACTGTCGCCCCGACACCCATCGGAGACGTCGCCCGGACCTACCGCGCCAAGTCCAACGCCGAACTCACCGCGACACCCTCGGCATAGGCAGGGGGCCTGTTCATGGCATTCGACAACGTCTTCATTCCGATCCCGCACATCTGGTCGACCCCGTTCACCAAGTGGCAGGGCGCGCTGGCCGAGGTGAACGCGCTCGATCTCGCCGTCGACGTCACCGCGCGGGCGCTCGAGCAGCGTGAAACCGCGCCGGGGCTCTTCACACATTGGGCGCTGGGCATGACGGTCATCCAGAAGCACTCCTTCTACGGAGTGACTCTGGTGACGCGTCGGCTCGGAGCCGGAGATGTCGCGGGACCGTGGATCAGCCGAGCGTGCGCGACGTCCGCGGCGGTCGTAGACCATCTCGCGACGCAGGTGCAGCTCGGGCGTCACCGGGCCACGCTGGGAGTGCTCACCGATCGGACGAGCAACGCACCGCTCATGATCTACCCCAGCGCCCGCGGCATGGGAGGAGCCCCGCAGACCGAGCACTGGATGCTCGACAACTTCTCGCTCGACCCGACCACCGGGCAGAGCATGCTCGACACGGCCGAGAACACCGCGCGGGACGGCGGGTTCACGCGTGAGCAGGTCGACGAACTCACGCTCCTGCGCAACGAGCAGTACCGGCGGGCTCTCGCGGACGACCGCGCCTTCCAGCGCCGCTACATGGTCGACATCCACATCCCCGGACGCAAGGGCACAACGGTCATCAGTGAGGACGGCGGGGTGTTCCCGACGACCGCCGAGGGTCTGGCCGCGCTGCGGCCGGCGACCGAGGGCGGCGTGACCACGTTCGGGTCTCAGACGCACCCCGCAGACGCCGCCGCGGGTATCGCGGTCACCGACCGCGACACCGCGCGGGAGCTCGGCGGCGGGGCGACCGCCCAGATCCTCGGCACCGGCTTCGGCCGCGCCGAACCCGCCTTCATGCCGAAGGCCCCGGTGCAGGCGGCCGCCCACGCCCTCGACGATGCCGGGCTCGATCTCGATGCCATCGACCTGGTCACGACCCACAACCCGTTCGCGGTGAACGATCTGTGGTTCGCGCACGAGACGGGATACGACCTCGAGCGGATGAACGTGTACGGCTCCTCGCTCGTCTACGGCCACCCGCAGGCACCGACGGGCGCACGCGCGATCGCCGAACTGATCCACGCCCTCCACGAACGCGGCGGCGGCTACGGCCTCTTCGTCGGCTGCGCCGCCGGCGACGACGCCGGCGGCGTCGTCATCAAGGTCGACGGATGACCGGCAACGGCTCCAGCGGCGCTCGCACCCGGATTGGCTAGAGTCGGCACATGCCTCGACCGACCTCCACTGCGGTGCAGCGAACCGGGGAGCTCCTTCGGCAGGGAGCCGCCTCACTCGTGCTGCGTGAGGCGTTCTTCCGCGTGCGCCGTTTCGACGATTTTCAGCGCCTCCTCGGCGTGTCACGGTCGGTGCTCGCTCGCACGCTGAAGTCGCTCGTAGCCGCCGGCATCCTCGAACGGCGGCGGTATCAGCGCCGGCCCGACCGATACGAGTACATCCTCACCGAGTCCGGGCTGGCGCTGTATCCGGTGTTCCTGGCGATGAAGCAGTGGGGCGACGCCTGGCTCGGAAGCGATGGCCCGGAGATCACCCTCACGCATAAGAGCTGCGAGCACCCATGCGAGCCGCGAATGACCTGCGATCACTGCGGTGGAGTCATCAGGGCGACAGAGATGACGTACACGGTGACACCGAGGGCGAACGCGGATCCTCACGGCGAGGATCCGCGCGCCTCGATTCAGGAGTACATATAAGACCCCAGGAACCGCCCCGGGCGCGCTCCAGTGGATGCCGACTCCTGGATGCCGGCTGGCGTCCGGCGCTGCATTCACGCCGCCGGCGCAGCGCCCTTCCGGGCACCCGGCTGCCGAGTTCTCTGGGCGACGGACTGTTGCGTCAGAAGGCGGAACTCAGCTGCGGCATCCCCCATCTCCGCGCCGCGCGCGTGGAAGGCATGCAGGCTCTCTCCGGCAGGCCACCCTGCGCCGAGAACCGACCCCGGGAGGCGGGGGTCGGCGCGGAGCAATGCCAGCCAATCCGCGACCAGTGCCACATGCGCGGCGAGGGGGTTCGTTATCCCATCCCAGGATCCGGCTTCCCCCCACGTCGCAAGGAAGAGTTCATGCTCGGCGCGGATGTCGTCCAGATTCCACACGTTCCCGAGCGCGTCGGCGATGGGGAACTCGGGCAGTTCCTGTGCTCGGAACGCGATGATCGCCGCGCTCGGCAGGTCGGGCGGCAGGGACTGCAGGACGGACGAGAGCTCCACCTCTCCCGGAGCGACCCAGAGTCCGTCGCGGAGAGGGGCGAATCCCTCCCAGCCGAGCGCGGCGCGCAGCCGGTGTCGCACGGCGCGCTGGTCCTCCGAGAGCGAGAAGCTGACGAGCGTCCAGCCATCGCCGCGCGGGACGAACGGATTGCGTTCGTGGACTCGCCGTGACCCCTCGTCGAGAACTCGCCGCGCACGCTCGGTGAGGTGCACCTCGATCTCACGCCCGACTCGCTCTCGCCGGACCAGCTCGCTCGCAGCCATCCGGTCAAGACACGCACGCACGGCGGGGGCGCTGATGCCGGCCTCCCCGAGGACGCCGATGATGACGATCGCCCGCACATGCGAAATGCCCAAGTTCCGCATGTATTCACCCAGGAAGGCGAGCATCAGCTCCTTGGCGCCCCGTTGCCGCATCACCGGGCTCTCGTCGTCGGGTTCATGCGGTGGGGCGGATGGCTTCGCCGCGTTTGGCGCGTTGGATCTGCTCGTACACGTGGGTGCGCAGCTCGGTGAAGCGGGGCAGGGCGCGGGTGGTGATCTGGTCGCGGTCGGCGTCGAGGTCGATGGCGAGGTCTTCCTGCACCCAGGTCGGGGACTTCGAGAGCACCACGACCCGTTCGCCGAGGTAGACGGACTCGTCGATGTCGTGGGTGACGAACAGGATCGACATGCCCCGCTCCAGATGCAGCCGCCGCACCAGATCCTCGAGATCGGCTCGGGTCTGCGCGTCGACGGCCGCGAACGGCTCGTCCATGATCAGCACCTCGGGCTGGTACGCCACGGCGCGGGCGATCGCGACACGCTGCTGCATGCCGCCGGACAGCTGCCACGGGTAGCTCTTGTGGGCATGGCCGAGGCCGACCGCCTCGAGGGCGTCGTCGATGAGCTGGTCCCGGTGCGCCTTCGACATCTTCTTGTGCTTCAGCGGCAGCTCCACGTTCCCCCGCACCGTCAGCCACGGATACAGGCTCCGCCCGTACTCCTGGAACACCAGCGCCATGTCCGGCGGCGGCGCGGTCACCCGGCCGCCATGCAGCATCACCGTCCCCTCGGTGGGCTTGAGCAGCCCCGCGATGCACTTCAGCAGCGTGGTCTTCCCGCACCCCGACGGGCCCACGATGCACACCAGCTCACCCTTCTGCATCGAGAAGCTGATATCGCCGATCGCCTCGACGGACCCCGTCGCGGACTCGTAGACCTTCTTCAGATGCTCGACCTCGAGCAGCGTGTCACGTTCAGGCACGTTCGACCTCCTTGATTCCGTGGTACCAGCGCAGCACCCGACGCTCCGCGAACCCGAAGATCGCCGCGAGCAGAACACCGATCAGACCCAGCAGCAGGATGCCGCTCCACATCTCCGCGATCAGGTAATTGCGCTGGAAGTAGACGATCCGGTACCCCAGACCGGACGACGAATAGAACATCTCCGAGATCACCATCAGGATCAGCGCGATCGACAGCGACTGCCGCACCCCCGCCATGATCCGCGGGCTCGCCGCCGGCAGCACCAGGAAACGGATCGTCTCACCGACCGTGAGCGCGAACGACCGCGACGTCTCGGTCATCACACTGTCCGTGGACCGCACCCCGTCGATCGTGTTCAGCAGCACCGGCCACACCGCACCCACCACGATCACCGTGATCTTCATCGCATCGGTCGGCCCCAGCAGCACCGCGATGATCGGGATCAGCACCGGCGGCGGCACCGCACGGAAGAACTCCAGCATCGGCTCCAGCAGCTCACGCAGCCACCGGTTCAAACCGATCAGCGTCCCGGCGACCACACCGATCGTGACCGACAGCACGATCCCGCCCGCCAGACGCCCCAGACTCGGCAGGATGTCCTCGAAGAACGCCGGACCCACCCACGTCTCCCAGAACGCCGCGAAGATCGTCAACGGCGACGGGAAGAAGATCTCCGGCGACACCGAGGACCACACACCCCAGATCACCAGCAGAATGATCGGCAGCCCCAGCGCATACGCGGTGCTCTCCCCGACCTTCCGCCACAGCGCAGGCCCCCGACGCGGGACGACGACAGTGCTCGTATACAGAGTCACAGCACTTCCTCCCCCCGCACCGACTGATGCCACGACAACGCACGACGCTCGATCGCACGGAACACCAGATTCACAACCAGCCCCAGCAGACCCGTCACGATCACCAGCGCATACACCCCGACATAATCACCCGCGGACTGCGCGAACACGATCTCCCGACCCACACCCGGATTCCCGATCGTCATCTCCGCCGTCACCGCAAGGATCAACGCCACCGTCGCCGCCAACCGCACACCCGTCATCAGATACGGCAACGCCGTCGGCAACACCAGATTCACAATCCGCGAACCCCGACTCAACCCGAAACTGCGAGCCGTGTCACGAGCCACAGCATCCACATCCGCCACCCCGTACAGCACCTGCACGAACACCTGCCAGAAACTCGCGAACACGATGATCACCAACGCCGCCTGCAACTGGATCCCGAACATCAGAATCGCCAACGGAATCAAAGCCACCGACGGAATCGGACGCAGGAACTCCACCGTCGTATGCGTCGACCGCCGCAAGAACGGAACCAGACCGATCACCGTCCCCAACACCGTCGCCAGGGACACCGCGATCACCAGACCGATCCCCCACGCCGTCATCGTCCGACCCACATTCCGCCAGAACTCCACATCCAACATGTCCGCAGCAAGCCGGGCAAGCACCTCAGACGCAGGCGGGAACGTCGCCGGATTCAACAAACCCAAAGTCGGAATCAACTGCCACGTCAGCAGAAAACCCGCAATCCCCGCCGCACCCAACGCGACCTTACGCACCGACCGACGCGCACGCGCACTCCGATAACGAGCCGCAACCACAGAAGCCTCAGCAGTCATGAAAACCCTTTCGCAGGTGAGGGGAGAACGGCGACGCGGGATGCCGGACCGGCGTGGGCCCGGCATCCCGCGTCGATCGTGCTTACTGCTGCTGGACCAGGCGGTCCCAGTTCGGCTCGGTGTCGAGGACGCCGTAGCCCATGGCCAGGGATGCCAGCTCCTGCATGTTGGCGAGGTTGAGCTCCGACGACCAGGTCGGCAGCGTGATGCCCGCGGCCGCCTCCTCGGGGATGCCCATGTTGTCGACGATGGCGGCGCGAACGCCGTCCTCGTTCGCCGCGGCCCACTCCAGCGTCTCCTTCATCGCCGCCGAGTAGTCGGCGATGAGCTGTGGGTCGTTGTCGAGCAGATCCTGAGTGGTGATCGAGGTCAGCAGCTCGAGACCCGGGATCGTCGCCTGGTAGGGGAAGACGACGATGTTGCCGCCGGCGCCCTCGATCTGCGACATGAACGGGTCGGGCACCCAGCCCGCGTCGATGTTGCCCGCCTCGAGCTGCGCCTGCACGTCGGGGAAGATGACCTCGACGAACTCGATCGTCGAGGGGTCGCCGCCGTCGTCCTCGACGGCCTTCATGATCGTGACATCACCCGCGGCGCCGAGGGTGTTCACCGACACGCGCTTGCCTTCGAGGTCGGCCGGGCGCTCGATGCCCGAGTCGCCGAGGGACACGACGGCGTTGACGTCGCGGCCCGTCTCGAGGCTGTTGGCGTAGTCCCCGATCATGACGATGCCGAGGTCGGCGATGTCGGCACGGAACGGGCCGAAGGGCTGACCGATCGCGATCTGGATGTCGCCGCTGACCAGAGCGGGGATGGCGTTCGCGCCGCCCGACGAGGGAACGACCTCGACCTCGAGGTTGTGGTCGGCCCAGATGCCCTCGGCCATGGCGCCCCACAGGGCGCCGGTCTCGGCGATGGGCAGGGCCGCGATGCGGATCGTGCGCATCTCGCCGCCCGACGCGTCGTCGGACGGGGCGGTGGTGGGTTCGGCACCGGAGTCGGTGCAGCCGCTCAGAGCGAGAACGGCCGCGGCACCGAGTGCGACGACGGACAGGAGCTTCTTCATCGAAGTGCCTCTCATTGGCAGTGGATGCGGTGATGGGACGCCGACAACGCCGGAAGAGGTGGTGGGGCTGCTTCACCCCGTGTCGATCACTCCAGCGTGTCGATGCCATTCATCGTCGCTTCCACCACCCTGATTGTCAAGCATCTTTTGACGCCCGTCATGAAACAGTTGAATAACGAGGCCCTCGCTCACCTCGCCTGACGGACGGATACCGGACGGATACCGGGAGGGAGGAGTCTCTGAGGCGACCGGGAATACCGGTATCCGACGAATGAGGAGAGCGACGATGAAGAGCTCACTGGCGAAGAGGATCCTGGGGATCGGGGTGGCCGTGGCGGCGTTGGTGGGCCTGACGGCGGCCCCCGCGTACGCGAAGACCACCGTCGAGAAGGTCGACATCCCCAGCGAGCAGTTCTTCTACGACAACGTCGTCACCGGTGACGGCGAGCCGCCCTACATCCTGCTGGCGGGCGGCGATTTCGGCGACTTCTGCGAGGAGAATCTGCCGACGGCGACCCACTTCATTCGGGTCAAGGGAACGCCGCCGGATGAGGGCGCGACGTACCACGAGCGCTGGGGAGCGCGCGTCGAGATGGCCCTGTACGACATCGAGGGGATGGACGCGTTCGTGTGGCTCGACACGTACTGCCCCGCGTACTTCGCGACCGGCGCCACCCCCGAGCGGATCGCCCACGGTGCGGGGTCGGTGATGTCGAACCTCTACGCGACCTTCCACGGCGCCGAGGCTCCGGATGTCTGGACGGAGAACAGCGCCCGAGGCGTGCTCAAGACGCCCGACGGCGAGACGCTCGTGGTCCGGGGTGTCGCCGAGCTCACGTTCGAGCCGGCGTTCTCGGTCGACCACGTGTCGCTCGAGATCCTCAACCGATGAGCCGGGCGGTGTGCGCGTCCGGGCCGGGTCGCCCGGTCAGGACGCGTACACCGCGAGCCCGATCGTCGCGGCGTAGATCGCCGGGATCGCCACGCCCTCGAACCCGATGCCGCGGCGATCGCGCACGATGAGCCCGGCTCCCAGCACCGCGGTGATCAGCAGCGTGCCGCCCAGCAACACGAGGCTCACCGCGCCGGCCGAGGCGTAGATCGTGCCGTCGAGGTAGAACGCATCGGCGACCGTCAGCGTCAGGACGTCGAAGACGTTCCCGCCGATGATGTTCGCCACGCCCAGGGTCAGGGCGCCCATGCGGATGGCGGCGATCAGCACGATGAGCTCGGGCAGCGACGTGATCGCCGTCGTGAGGGTGAACCCCGTGACGCCACTCGACCACCCGGTGGCGGCGACCACCGAGAGCCCGGCGTGGCCGATGACCCAGCCGGTGACGGCGACCACGAGGCCGAGCGAGGCGAGGGTGCCCCACAGCCTCGGCAGCGACTGCGTCGACGCCTGCCCGCCCTCGTCCTCGCGCGTCTCGCTGGTGCGGATGGGACGCCACATCGGCTCGTCGTGCATGCGTCGGATCAGCCGCAGACCGTAGAGGTAGAAGACCGGGATCAGGATCGTCACGGGGTGGACCCACCCGATGCTCAGCTCGGGGGTGGCGAAGGCGATCACGGGCAGGGAGATGAGGCCGATGAGGACGATCGCCTGCAGGATGTTCTCGAGCGACGCGGCCGCGTGCTCGAGATTCGCGCGGCGGTAGACCAGGTCGGCGATGGCGAGCCACACCGTCTGCAGGGCGATGCCGCCGATCGGGTTCGCCAGCGCGAACGCGGCGTCCCCCTCGAGGGCTCCCGTGGCGGTCGTGACGATGCCCGGCAGCGAGGTGATCGCTCCCAGGAACACCGCCCCCGCGACGGCCTCGCCGATCCCGGTGCGGTCCGCGATCTCATCCGCCGCCCGCGCCAGGCGGGATCCGGCGAACACGATCACCACCACGGCGCCCACGAGGGCGAAGACGCTCGGCCACAGCGGCCAGGTATCCGTCACGAAGCGATCCAGTCCGTCACGTCGTTCCCCCTGATCGGTCGAAGACGGGCTCGTAGGCTTCGACGCTAGGGCGTGGGCTCCCCCGGGCCAAATGGAGCCGCGGGGCTTGACACGGAAGAATCGTCTCCATGCCCTCGCCCTCCGCGCACGTGATGCCCGACCATGCCTGCCTCATCGTCCACGGAAGGGACCAGCCCGGAATCGTCGCGGCGGTCTCGGCCCTGATCACCCGGCACCGGGCGAACATCACGGCCCTGGACCAGTACTCGGACAATCCCGAGGGCGGAGCCTACTTCCAGCGGGTGGTCTTCCATCGGCCCGAGTTGGCCGCCGCCATCCCCGAGATCGAGGCGGATCTGACCGCGACACTCGGCGACGGCTTCGATCTGGAGTGGACCCTCACCGACCAGTCGACGCCGAAGCGCATGGCGATCCTCGCCTCGAAGCAGGACCACTGCCTGCTCGATCTGCTGTGGCGCCATCGACGCGGCGACCTGCCCGTCAGCATCCCGATGGTGATCTCGAACCACACGACATCGGCCGAGGACGTCCGCTCGTTCGGCGTGCCGTTCTTCCACGTGCCGTCGGTGGCGGGTCCCGACAAGTCCGCGTCCGAGGCCAAGATCGTCGAGCTGCTGCGCGGCAACGTCGACGTCGTCGTGCTCGCCCGCTACATGCAGATCCTCTCCAGCGACTTCCTCGAGCAGGTCGGCGTGCCGGTGATCAACATCCACCACTCGTTCCTGCCGGCCTTCATCGGCGCCGACCCGTACAAGAAGGCCAAGGACCGGGGCGTCAAGCTCATCGGCGCGACCAGCCACTATGTCACGACCGACCTCGACGAGGGCCCGATCATCGAGCAGGACACCGTGCGCGTGAACCATGCCGACAGCTATCGGGAACTCGTGCGGCGCGGCGCCGACGTCGAGCGCCAGGTGCTCTCGCGCGCCGTGCTGTGGCACGCGCAGGACCGCGTGCTGCGCCACGGCAACCACACGATCGTGTTCTGACGCGCGCCTCGCCTCAGAACACGTACTCCATGAGCTCCATGCCGAGCGTGCGGAACGCCTCATGCGCTCGCATCCGGTGGTAGATCGAGAGGTCGTCGAAGCACACGATCAGCGCGTACGAGACTCCCGCGCGGGGTCCGGCGAGCACGCCCGCCTCGACCCGGATGCCGTCGTCTCGGCCGGTCTTGTTGATGAACAGCAGCCCGTGCTCGTCGTTCTCGTGCGAGAACGGATCGAGGCCGGTCGCGGCGGCGACCAGCGACAGGTCGTGGTTCAGGCTCAGCCACTCGGCGACCTGCGCGCTGACCCCCGGCGACACCGCCTGCGAGTTCACCAGCGCCGCGAACACCTCGGCGAGCTCGCGCGCCGAACCGAGCGCGAAGTGCGGCGCGTCATCGGGCCCGCGTTCGTCGCGGAAGCGGTCGAGGAGCGCCGAGCGGCTCAGCCCCAGCGCCTCGATGCGCGCGCGCACGGCCGGGATCCCGACGCGGTGCAGCAGCGCGTTCGCAGCCAGGGCGTCTCCGGTCGAGGCGGTCAGGACGGCGAGGTCGATCAACGGCAGCGCGGGCGCCTTCAGGTGCTGCCACACTCCGCCGACGGCCACTGGGTCGATGACCGAGCGATCGAGGATCTCGAGCGGGTCGAGCGTTCCCGCCTCGAAACCGGCGGCGGTCTCGACCAGCAGCGGCACGACGCCGAGTCCGGCCACCGGCAGCGTGACGAAGTCGTCGCCGTTGAGGACGGCGGTGCCGCGGTCGAGATCGGTGATGCGCACCGAGATCTTCGCTCCCGACCCCGCGAGGTCGTCGAGCGCCTTCAGCGTCGCGGTGAATGTCGGTCGTGCGGCTGCCGCCCTCCTCGGCAGTCGCCGGCTGCTGCGTCGCGACCCCCGACGCGACTCAGCCTCCCTCTTGGGCTCAGAGGACATGCCCACAGGGCTTCCTTCCGGTATCGGGTGTTCGGGCGGATGGGGCTGCGCTCAGGCGAGCGCGATCGGGGGCTGGGGCTCCCCCGTCGTCACCAGATGGTGACGCGCTGCTCCTCGTCGAGCCACAGCGCGTCGCCCTCGGTCACGCCGAAGGCGTCGTAGAAGGCGTCGATGTTGCGGACGATCTGGTTGCAGCGGAATTCGTTGGGCGAGTGCGGGTCGATGGTCAGCAGGCGGATGGTCTCGGCGTCCCGGCCCTTCTGTTGCCAGATCTGGCCCCAGCTCAGCAGCAGGCGCTGGATGCCGGTGAAGCCGTCGATGTCGGAACCGTCGGCGGGCTCCGCCGCGGCGGCCAGCGCGAGACGGTAGGCCTTGATCGCGATGCCGAGGCCGCCGAGGTCGCCGATGTTCTCGCCGATCGTGAGCGCGCCGTTCACGTGGTGCTCCTCGGCGAGCCCCTCGGGGACGAGCGCCTCGTACTGCGCGATGAGGTTCTTCGTGCGGTCCTCGAACGCCTCGCGATCGGCATCCGTCCACCAGTCGCGCAGCGACCCGTCGCCGTCGAAGCGGCTGCCCTGGTCGTCGAAGCCGTGGCCGATCTCGTGGCCGATCACCGCGCCGATGCCGCCGTAGTTGGCCGCGGCATCCCGATCCGCCTCGAAGAACGGGTACTGCAGGATCGCCGCGGGGAACACGATCTCGTTCATCAGCGGGTTGTAGTACGCGTTGACCGTCTGCGGGGTCATGAACCACTCGTCGCGGTCGACGGGGCCGCCGATCTTGCCGAGCTGCCGGTCGTGCTCCCACACGTTCGCGCGGCGGACATTCCCGACGAGGTCCTCGGCGTCGATCTCGAGGGAGGAGTAGTCCTTCCACTTCACCGGGTAGCCGATCTTGGGCGTGAAGGCGTCGAGCTTGCCGAGGGCCCGCTCGCGCGTCTCGGGGCTCATCCACTCGAGGGTCGAGATCGACTCGCGGTAGGCCTCGATGAGGTTGTCGACGAGCTCGTCCATCGCCTCCTTGGCGGCGGGCGGGAAGTGGCGCTCGACGTACACCTTGCCGACGGCCTCGCCCATCGCCGCCTCGACCAGGCCCACGCCGCGCTTCCAGCGCTCGCGGTTGACCGGGACGCCGGTGAGCTGGGTGCCGTAGAACGAGAAGTTCTCGTCGACGAACGCCTGCGAGAGGAACGGCGCCGCAGAGTGGACGATCGAGAAGCGCAGCCACGCCTTCCAGTCCTCGAGCCGGTCCTCGGTCAGCAGCGACCCGAGCCCCTCGAGGAAGCTGGGCTGGGTGACGTTGACTTCGGCGAAGACGTCCGAGAAGCCGGGCGCGACGGCCGCGACCCACGGGCCGAGGTCGACGCCCACGAGCTTCTCGGCCTCGTCGCCGGTCATGAGGTTGTAGGTGGCCATCGCGTCACGGCTGCGCACGTTGTCCCAGTGGTGCTCGGCGAGCTCGGTCTCGAGCGCGACGATGCGGTCGGCGGCGACGGCGGCATCCGCCACGCCCGCGAGCTCCAGGATGCGCTCGATGTGCGCGCGGAACGCCGTGCGCGTCTCGGCGAAGTTGTCGAGGCGGAAGTAGCTCTCGTCCGGCAGCGACAGCCCGCCCTGCACGAAGAACGGAACGTACCGCTCGGGGTTGCCGGGGTCGGGCTCGATGTAGAGGTGGATGAGGCCCGCGACCCCGTCGCGCTCGAGCTCGCCGAGCGCGGCGAGGAATGCCGGGATGCCGTCGATCGCGTCCACGCGCGCCAGCTGAGCCGTCAGCGGCTCGGCACCGAGGGCCTCGATGCGCTCGGTGTCCATGAAGCTCGTGTAGAGGTCGCCGATCTTGCGCGCCTCGGTGCCCGGCTCGGCCGACTGCGCCTCCTCGATGATCGCCCGGACGTCCTTCTCGGCCTGCTCGGCGATCAGATGGAACGAACCCCACCGCGCCTTGTCGTCGGGGATCTCGGTGCGCTCGATCCAGGAACCGTTGACGTGACGGAACAGGTCGTCCTGAGGGCGGATGTCGGCGCTGAGCTCGTCGAGCGCGAGGCCCGAGCGGGGGCTGTCGGTCATGCTTCCACAATAGAGCGCGGCGCCGCCCCCGCGGGCGCCCGAAGGGCGGGCGGGCGCGAGCGGACGCAGGACGTGACCGCATCGTGATGACTCCGGGCCTCGGCGCCCGGAGGTGTCCGCGGCGGCCCGTAGCCTGGTGACGTGGAGCGCACCCGAGACACGCTGAACCGCGACATCCTGCGCCTGGCGGTGCCGGCGCTGGGCGCGCTCGTGGCCGAGCCTCTCTTCCTCATCGTCGACTCGGCGCTCGTCGGCCACCTCGGCGTGGTGCCGCTGGCGGGCCTGGGCATCGCCTCGGCGGTGCTGCAGACGATCGTCGGCCTGATGGTGTTCCTCGCCTACTCGACCACGCCCGCGGTTGCCCGGCGATTCGGAGCCGGCGATTCGTCGAAGGCGGTGTCTGCGGGGATCGACGGGATGTGGCTCGCACTCGGCCTCGGGGCCGTCCTCGCCCTCGTCGGCTACATCGCCATCCCCGTCGTCGTGCCGCTGTTCGGAGCGACCGCCGCGGTCGCCGAGCAGGCGGGCATCTACCTGGGCATCTCGATGTGGGGCCTGCCGGCGATGCTCATCGTGTTCGCGGCGACCGGTCTGCTGCGCGGCATGCAGGACACCGTCACTCCGCTGTGGATCGCCGGGCTCGGGTTCGGCGCGAACGCCGTGCTCAACGCCCTGTTCATCTACGGATTCGGGTGGGGCATCGCCGGATCCGCCATCGGCACGGTCGTGGCCCAGTGGGGCATGGTCGCGGCGTTCGTCGTCGTGGTGGGCCGACTCGCCCGCCGCCACGATGCGACGGTGCGCCCGCAGCGCGACGGCGTCGGCGGCTCGGCGCGCTCGGGCGGATGGCTGTTCCTGCGCACGGTGTCGCTGCGGATCGCGCTCCTGGGCACCGTGGCGGTCGCCGGCGGCCTCGGCACCGGCGAGCTGGCCGGGTGGCAGGTCGCCTTCACGATCTTCTCGACCGCGGCGTTCGCGCTCGACGCGCTCGCGATCGCCGCGCAGGCGCTGATCGGCAAGGGCCTGGGCGCCGAAGACGACCGCCTCGTCACGCGCGTCCTCGGCCGCACGGTGGCATGGGGGCTGTGGTTCGGAGTCGTCGTGGGCCTGCTGATCGGCGGGTTCTCGGGCCTCATCGGCCTGGTGTTCACCGGCGACCCGGCGGTCGCCGCGCTCGTGCAGCCGGCACTGATCGTGCTCGCCGTCGCTCAGCCGGTGTGCGGCATCGTGTTCGTCCTCGACGGGGTGCTCATCGGCGCCGGCGACGCGAAGTACCTCGCGATCGCGGGCGTGCTGAACCTGATTCCGTTCCTGCCCGCGATCGTGGTGATCGCGCTGCTGCATCCGACCGGCGCGTGGGGCCTCGCCTGGCTGGCCGTCGCGTTCTTCGGTGTCTACATGCTCGCCCGCCTCGGCACCCTCGGCTGGCGCGTGCGCGGACGGGAGTGGATGACCGCCGGAGCATGATCGACGGGCCCTTGGGCCTGGAGCCGCGCCCCAGGGCGGCGTAGAGTCCGCCGGGAGGAGGCGCGATGGGCAAGAAGAAGAAGCACCACGGCGACACCGACGAGACCGCTCCGAAGAAGATGAAGCGCAAGGAGTACGAGAAGGAGCTCGAGCGCCTCCACGGAGAACTCGTGGCCATGCAGGAGTGGGTCAAGCACACCGGCGCGAAGGTCATGATCGTCTTCGAGGGTCGTGACACCGCCGGCAAGGGAGGCACGATCAAGGCGATCACCGAGCGGGTGAGCCCGCGCGTGTTCCGCGTGGTGGCCCTCCCGGCGCCGAACGACCGAGAGCGGTCGCAGATGTACTTCCAGCGCTACATGGCCCACTTCCCCGCGGGCGGCGAGGTCGTCATCTTCGACCGCAGCTGGTACAACCGAGCCGGCGTCGAGCCGGTGATGGGCTTCTGCACGCAGGAGGAGACCGACCGGTTCCTCGATCAGGTGCCGCTGGTCGAGAAGGCGATCGTCGACAACGGGATCATCCTCGTCAAGTACTGGCTCGAGGTGAGCCCCGAGGAGCAGACGCGGCGGCTCGAAGGGCGCATCGACGACCCGCGCAAGATCTGGAAGCTGTCGGCCATGGATCTGAAGTCCTACAGCCGCTGGTTCGACTACTCGCGTGCCCGCGATGCGATGTTCAAGGCGAGCGACACCAGCTGGGCGCCGTGGTTCATCGCGCGCACCGACGACAAGAAGCGCGGGCGGCTGAACGTCATCACCCACCTGCTGAGCCAGATCCCCTACGAGCCGATCGAGCGTGAGGAGCTCGAACTGCCCGAGCGTCAGGATTCCGGGGGCTACCGCGACCCGAACCTGCCGCTTCGCTACATCCCGACGCCATACTGAGCGCCCGCATCCGCTCCTCCCCAGGCGGACGTCCGGGGAGGCCATGCACACGTGTGCCGACGCCGCCTGATCACCGGCTCACCCTGGCATCGTCACCCCCGAGGGCTCACAATGGGAGGGTGCTGGAGATGACCGAACCACAGGTGTGGACGATCATCGGCGTGTTCGCGGCAGCCATGTTCGGCATGATCACGATCGTGTCGACGCTGTTCATCCAGGTCGTGCGCAGCGAATTCGGCGGCATGCGCAGCGAGTTCCGGCGACTCGAGGAGAAGGTCGACAACCTCGACCGCGACGTCCAGGCACTCATGTGGCACACGTTCGGCATCGACCGCGGCTGAGCGCGTCTCCGACGGCGGTGCGCCCCACCCCGCCGACACGGAGCCCTATGCTCGGCAGTGATGAGCACCGTCAGTGTCGTCGTTCCGTCGCTGAACGACGCCCGGATGCTCGAAGGCTGCCTGGCCGATCTGGCATCGCAGACCCGCCCCGCCGACGAGGTGATCGTCGTCGACAACGGATCGACCGACGACACGCAGGCCGTCGCCGCGGCCCATGGCGCCGTCGCCGTGGTCGAGCCCGAACACGGTGTTCTCCGCGCGACGGCGCGCGGATTCGATGCCGCGAGCGGTGACGTCATCTGCCGGCTCGACGCCGACTCGAGACCCGCGTCCGATTGGGTCGAGCGCCTCGCAGACCGCTTCGACGCCGACCCGACGCTCGGCGCGCTCACCGGGACCGGCACGTTCTACGGCTGCGGACCGGTCGCACGGTTCCTCGGCGCGCATGTGTACCTCGGCGGCTACTTCTGGTTCATGGGCATGATCATCGGGCGCACTCCGCTGTTCGGCTCGAACTTCGCCCTGCGGCGTGAGGCCTGGCGTGACGCGCGCGAGCGCATCCACCTCGACGATCCGCGCGCCCACGACGATCTCGACATCAGCTTCGTCCTCGACCCGGCCGTGGCGGTCGAGTACGACCCCGATCTTCACGTCGGGGTGTCGGCGCGCCCGTTCGAGAGCGTCGCCGGCATGCGGCGCCGCGCGGCCTGGGCGTTCCACGTCGTCGGCGTCAACTGGGCCGAGGTCAGCTGGCCGCGGCGCGTGGCCCTGGCCTCGAGGGCCCGACGGCTCCGCCGCGCCGCACGGCGGAGCACCCGCGAGTCAACCCCGGTCCTGCCGCTCGCGCCCTCACCCGCGGGCGAGCGCGAGCATCGCGAGGGTGAGCTGATGCGGGGCCGTCTCGCAGGGGCTGTGCCCGGTGCGCAGTGCGACGAAGGGAGCGCCGAGGTGTTCGGCGAACTCCCGGTGGGCCTCGACGTGCCAGACGTCGCCGGTGCCGGTCGCGACCAGGACGGGGATCCCCGTCGCCCGAAGATCCGCGGCGACGTCGGGCGTGCGCTTCATGAGAGCGAGGATGTCGCCGACGCTCGATGGCCGGGTCAGGCCGAACCGCGCGGTGACGAAGGCGGCCCGGTCGTGCGGCGCGCGGTGGACGTTCCACTTCAGGGCGGCGATGAACGGTCGCCCGAGCGCACGTCCGGGGACGAACGGACTGAGGGGCCCCAGGATCTTGAAGCCGCGCAGCGCCTGCCCCGCCAGCGGCGGCGCCGATAGCAGCGTGAGACTCGCGAAGAGATCGGGGCGTCGCACGGCGGCGACGGCGGCCACGGTCCCGGCGAACGAGTAACCCAGTACGTGCGCGGGCCCGCGCTGGGCGGCGAGCACGGTGACGAGATCGTCGACGAACAGCTCCAGGGTGTAGCGCGATCCGGGCGGGTCGAGGTTCTCGGGCCCGGCCGCGTGGGATTCGTACTGCCCGGCCATGTCGAAGGCCTCGACGTGAAAGCCCGCGGCGGCGAGCAGCGGCATCATCAGCACGAAGTCCTCTTTGGACCCCGTCATGCCCGGCACCAGGACGACCCGCTCCCCCGCGGGCGACCCCATCGCGATGCGCGCGAGCCGGCCGCTCGGAACATCGACAACATCGGCCGTGGAGCCCGGCGGGTGGACGCTCCAGTCGATCGGGCTCAGCGCGGCGTCGCTTCGCGCCGCATCCGCCATCTCCGCCGAACTCGTGCCGCCCCAGAGCGTGCTCACGTCCGCATCCTACGGCGCAGGCGCCTCCGCCCACCGGCGACACCACTCGTACATGACGACCGCGCCGGCGGCGCTGGCGTTGATCGAGCGCGTCGAGCCGTACTGCGTGATCGCGACCACGGCGGATGCCGCGGCGAGCGCCTCCGGCGAGAGTCCTGGGCCCTCCTGGCCGAACAGGAGCACGCAGCGCTCCGGGACGTCGGCGCGATCCAGCGGCACCGCCCCCTCGACGTTGTCGATGGCGAGGATCGACAGGCCCTCGGCATCCGCCCAGACCCGGAAGGCGGCGACGTCCTCGTGATGGCGCACGTGCTGGTAGCGGTCGGTGACCATGGCTCCGCGCCGGTTCCACCGGCGCCGCCCGATGATGTGCACCTCGGCGGCGGCGAACGCGTTGGCGCTGCGCACGATCGAGCCGATGTTCATGTCGTGCTGCCAGTTCTCGATCGCGACGTGGAAGCCGTGCCGGCGCGTGTCGAGATCCGCGACGATCGCGTCCATCGTCCAGTACCGGTACCGGTCGACGACGTTGCGGCGGTCGCCGTCCGCCAGCAGCTCGCGGTCGTAGCGGGGATCCTCCGGCCATGCGTCGGGTCCGCCGGGCCACGGTCCCACGCCGTGGGGCAGCGTCGGCTCGGGCTGCTCGTCGCTCACCCCGCCACCGTAGCCCGCCGCGGCGCGCTCGTGGCGGCATGAAGGTGGCTGTGGGTGCTGCATCCGCCCTTGCGAGGTCGCACCTCCTGCCACCATTCTGCGGTGTCCACGCCGGACCCCGGGCGAAAGTGGCAGAAGCTGCGGCATCGTCACGCGCGAGGCCGCCGTCTCGGTTGGCGCCATCGGCCGCAGGCAAGCGCGCACGCGGCAGCCAGCGCCAACCCAACCGGATGCCTCGGCCCTCGGTTGGCGCGATCGGCCGCAGGCCAGCGCACACGCGGCAGCCACCGCCAACCCAACCGGATGCCTCGGCCCTCGGTTGGCGCGATCGGCCGCAGGCCAGCGCGCACGCGGCAGCCACCGCCAACCCAACGCGGATGCCTCAGCCGACGGTTGGCTCAGATGGTCGCAGGCAGGCGCACACGCGGCAGCCAGAGCCAACCCAACCGGATGCCT
The DNA here is from genome assembly GCA_029319145.1 of Microbacter sp. GSS18. Lineage (NCBI taxonomy): Bacteria > Pseudomonadati > Bacteroidota > Bacteroidia > Bacteroidales > Porphyromonadaceae > Microbacter > Microbacter sp. GSS18. The sequence continues at coordinate 2,891,516 of CP119753.1, forward strand.
CGGCCCTCGGTTGGCACAGATGGTCGCTTCCTGGCCGTAGCGCGACCATCTGCGCCAACCTGTCCGCGACGTGCGGGCATCACCCGCTCGCGCCGAACCGTGCACGACGGGACGGCATGACCGGCTCGCGCCGAACCGGTGCACGACGGGACCTCCGACCTTTCGGCTCACCGAAATATCGGAGTAGGGTTTCGGCATGCCGAAACCTCCGGACGGCCTCCGAACCCCCGCCGATGCGCCGACCGGCGTAGCGTCCGCCCCCACGGGACCGCGCCGACGCGCGCCCTCGGGGCCGCGTCTGGCGTGGCTGATCGGCCCGGCGCTGGTCGCGGGCGTCGCCTATCTCGACCCCGGGAACGTCGCCAGCAACATGACCGCGGGCGCCCGCTACGGCTACCTGCTGGTGTGGGTCGTCGTGCTCGGCAACGTCATGGCGTGGCTCATCCAGTACCTGTCGGCGAAGCTCGGCATCGTCACCGGCGAGAGCCTGCCCGAGATCCTCGGCCGCCGCATGGGCAGCCGCTGGGGCCGCCGCGCCTACTGGGTGCAGGCCGAACTCGTGGCCATGGCGACCGACATCGCCGAGGTCATCGGCGGCGCCGTCGCGCTGTGGCTGCTGTTCGACATCCCGCTGCTGTGGGGCGGCGCGATCACGGGCGCCGTGTCGATCGTCCTGCTGCTGGTGCAGTCGCGCCGGGGCCCCCGCACCTTCGAGTTCGTCGTCATCGGCATGGTGGCCATCATCGCGATCGGGTTCACGTTCGGCGTGTTCCTCGCCCCGCCCGACCCCGTCGGGGTCGCCGCCGGCCTGATCCCACGCTTCGAGGGAGCCGACTCGGTGCTGCTGGCCGCCTCGATCCTGGGCGCCACGATCATGCCGCACGCGATCTACGCCCACAGCGCCCTGAGCCGAGACCGCTTCGCACCCGACGCGAAGGGCGGCACACCCTCATCCTCCGCCGCGACCGATGCCGCCGGGCACTCGCACGCCGGTGCCGGCCACGAGGCTCCCGGAGACCCCGGCCCCGGCGCGCGCATCGCCGCTCCGCTCGACACGCTGCGCGGCATCACGACGACGCGCCTGCTGCGCGCGACCAAGTGGGACGTGACGATCGCGATGCTGATCGCCGGCACCGTCAATCTCGCGATCCTGCTGCTGGCCGCGGCGAATCTCGCCGGCGTCCCCGGCACCGACTCCCTCGAGGGGGCGTACGCGGCGCTGTACGCCGGGCTCGGCCCGATCGTTGCGACCCTGTTCGCGGTGGGCCTGCTCGCGAGCGGCCTCGCCAGCACGTCGGTCGGCGCCTATGCCGGCGCCGAGATCATGCACGGCCTGCTGCACGTCCGCGTGCCACTGCTGGCCCGGCGACTGGTGACCCTCGCGCCCGCGCTGATCATCCTCGGCATCGGCTTCGACCCGACCCTCGCGCTCGTGCTCAGCCAGGTCGTGCTGTCGTTCGGCATCCCGTTCGCACTCGTCCCCCTGGTGGCGCTCACCGCGAAGAAGGACGTGCTCGGCGCCCATCGCAACCGTGTCACCACGACGATCGCCGGCATCGCGGCATCCGTTTTCCTCATCGCCCTGAACGTGATCCTGCTGTGGCTGGTCTTCACGGGGGCGTGACGGGCGTCGGCCGGTACCCTGAAGCGGTGGCATCCCCCGCCGTGGACGACTACCTCAAGACGATCTACCACCACACCGAGTGGCAGGACGATCCGATCACGCCGTCGCAGCTCGCGACGACGCTCGGTCTCGCGCCCTCGAGCGTGACCGAGATGGTGCGCAAGCTCGCGGCCCAGGGCCTGGTGTCGCACCGCCCGTACGGTCCGATCTCGCTGACGGATGCCGGCCGCCGCCGAGCCGCGGCGACGTGCCGCCGTCACCGCCTGATCGAGACGTGGCTGGTGCGCGAGTTCGGCTACGCGTGGGACGAGGTGCACGACGAGGCCGAGATCCTCGAGCACGCCATCAGCGACCGCCTGCTGGAGGGCATCGACGCGCGCCTCGGCCGCCCTCGCTTCGACCCGCACGGCGACGCCATCCCCGACGCCGACGGGAACGTCGACCGCGAGCCGTTCATCCTGCTCGCCGATGCCGGGCCCGGCCACACCGGTCGCGTCCTGCGCGTGAGCGATCGCGACCCCGAGCTGCTGCGGGCGATCGAGAGCGCGGGAGTGGAGGTCGGCGCGGAGGTGACGGTGACGGATGCCGCCACGATCCGCGTCGGCGGCGCACCGGTCCCCCTTCCCATGGGCGCGACCGATGCGCTGTGGCTCACCGCGTGAGGACGCTCAGCGCCTGACCTTGACGGCCTTGCCGAACGGCCAGTGCACGCCGGTGGTGTCCTCGCACACGTGCCACAGCCGGTCGGCGACCTCGGGGTCGCGCGTGAGCCGGTCGGCCGCCTGCGGGTGCGGCGCGCCGTGCACGCGGAACCGCGGCCCCCACATCTGCCCGCCTTCGACATCCGCCCCGACCAGGGCGTGCACCAGCACACGCGCACCGGACTCCTTCGAATGCGACATCGGCGCCTGCAGGTTGTCGACGAAGCGCTTGCCCCGGCTCGGCTGGTTCACTCCGTGGATGCCGACGGTGCGGCCGCCGATGGCGTAGCCGGGATGCGCCACGACGCTCGTGACGTCGACGTTCGCCTCGCGCAGACGCCGGTCGGCTTCGAACGCGAGCGCGGTGGTGGCGACCTTGGACTGCACGTAAGCCCGCCAGCCGGTGTAGCCCTCCGTCAGCTCGGGGTCGACGGGTTCGTAGTGCGACAGCGACGTCGACATGCTGCCGAGCCACACCATGCGGCCGCCCGCGCGCGCCAGCGACAGCAGCAGCGTTCCGGCGAGCGCGTAGTGCCCGAGGACGTTCGTGGCGAAGACGAGCTCATGCCCGTCCACCGTCGTCATGCGCTCCTTGGGCGGATGCACGATGCCGGCGTTCAGCAGCAGGCCCGCCAGCGGCGTGCGCGCGCCCACCGTCGCGGCGGCGGCGCGCACCGACCCGAGGTTGGCGGTGTCGAGGATCATCGTCTGCACCTGGGCCGAATCGGCATCCGGGATGCGTCGGTGCAGCGCAGCGCGCGCCGAGGCGAGCCGGTTCGGGTTGCGCCCGGTCATGATGACGGTCGCGCCGCGGCGGACCAGCTGCTCGCTCGCGAAGTAGCCGAGACCCGCGTTCGCTCCGGTGATGAGGTAGGTGCGCCCGGACAGACTCGTCGCCTCCTCGGGGTGTCGGTCCTCGCTCGCCACGATGCCGACATTACGCCCCGCATGTGTCACACAGGTGACGAACCGCGATGGAGCCGCTGACCGTAGGCTGAGGTCCATGCGCACGCGTTCCGACATCGAGTGCTGGCTCACCGATATGGACGGCGTGCTCGTCCACGAGAACACCCCGATTCCGGGAGCCGCAGACCTGCTGGAGCACTGGCGCTTCACCGGCACGCCGTTCCTGGTGCTCACGAACAACTCGATCTTCACGCCGCGAGATCTGAGCGCGCGGCTGAAGGCATCCGGTCTCGTCGTCCCCGAGGACTCGATCTGGACCTCAGCACTGGCGACGGCGCAGTTCCTCGCATCGCAGCTCCCGGGCGGCTCGGCGTTCGTCATCGGCGAGGCGGGGCTCACCACGGCTCTGCACGAGGCCGGCTTCGTCCTGACCGAGACCGACCCCGACTACGTCGTGGTCGGCGAGACCCGCAACTACTCGTTCGAGGCGATCACGAAGGCGATCCGGTTCATCCGCGGCGGCGCGCGGTTCATCGCCACCAACCCCGACGCGACGGGCCCGTCGACCGAGGGCGTGCTGCCGGCGACGGGCGCGATCTCGGCGCTCATCACGAAGGCCACCGATCAGGCCCCGTACGTCGTCGGCAAGCCGAACCCGATGATGTTCCGCTCGGCGCTGAACCGCATCGGCGCGCATTCCGAGACCACGGGAATGATCGGCGACCGTATGGACACCGATGTCGTCGCCGGCATCGAGGCGGGCCTCCACACCGTGCTCGTCCTGACCGGCATCAGCGAGGACGGCGACGTCGGGCGGTTCCCCTTCCGTCCCGACGAGGTACTCGGCTCGGTGGCCGAGCTGCTTCCCGACGAGCCGGTCGAGTCCGAGATGCCCGAGGGTCTCTAGTCGATGGGGGCGCTCGACGACGGCGAGAAGGTCGTGGCGGCCGATGCCGCGTCGTGGCGCGGCTGGCTGTCAGCCAACCACGCCACGACGAAGGGGGCGTGGCTGGTGCGCCCGCGGCGCGGCTCGGGCCTGACCCTCGTCGACTACGAGGACGCCATCCGCCAGGCGCTGTGCTTCGGCTGGGTCGACGGACCGATCCGCGTCTTCGACGAGAGGACGAGCGGCCTGTGGTTCGCCCCGCGGCGCCCCACGAGCGGCTGGGCGGCGACCAACAAGACCCGTGTGGCCGAGCTCGAGGCCGCAGGTCTGCTCGCGCCCGCCGGCATCCGCGCCATCGAGGTGGCCAAGGCCAACGGCTCGTGGACCGTCCTCGACAACGCCGAGGCGCTGCGTGAGCCCGACGATCTGGCCGCCGCACTCGACGCGGTCGCGGCCGCGCGAACGGCGTGGGACGCGTTCCCGCCGTCGGCCCGCAAGCTCGGCATCAGCGCCGTCGACACCGCCCGCCGCGCCGAGACCCGGGCGGCGCGCATCGCGAAGATCGTGGCTGATGCCGCGGAAGGGAAGCGCCCATGATCAGCCCCGCCGAGCAGACCCTCATCTACGCCGTCGCCGCGCTGACGATCCTCGGCACCCTCACGGTGATCATCTGGCAGTGGTGGCGCAGCCGCGGCAAGGACTGAGCTGCGGCCCCGCCGGTCAGAACCCGCTCGGCTCGGTCTCGAACTCCGGCTCGTCCGGCCGCGCCTCGTGGCGCAGCGGAGTCAGGGCCTCGGCCCGCTCGAACCACAGCAGCGCGTCGTAGCGCGCGCCCATCACGGTGGGCACGTAGTTCCCGGCCTCGCGGGCGGGATCGTAGACGACGCCGATCGCGCGGTGCCCGGCCCGGTGCGCGGGCCACGGCCGATGCTCCCGTCCGATCAGCGGAATGACGCTCGGGTCGCCGAGCGCGCGGTGGAGCAGATCCTCGTGGCTTCCCGCGCGAGCGGGCGGGACCGGCATCCGCTCCTCTGCGGCTCCCCACTGCGAGCCGGCGATGACCGACCCGCGGTGACAGGCGAACCCGACAAGCAGCACGGCATCGTCGCCGTGCCGCTCGCGCAGGAGCTGCCCGAGGTTGACCATTCCGGCATCCGCCATCGTCGTCGCGCGCGCGTCGCCGACGTGCGTGTTGTGCTCCCAGATGATGCCGCGCGAGTCCGTCCCGAAGTGGCGGCGGAGCCGCTCTGCGGTGTCTGCCATGTGGATGTCGCGGATGTTCCACGACCCGCGGTCGGTGCGCACCATCGCGCGGTAGTACCGCTCGGCCTGCACGGCCACTTCGGCGTTCTGCATCGCGTCGAAGGCCTCGTCGCCGTCGGCGAGGAACCGGTGGCGCACCTCGGTCAGCAGCTGAACGACGTCGCTCTCGCAGGATGCCGGCACCATGCGCGTGCTCCATGCGTAGCGGTGCGGGTCCTCGTCGAACGGCGCGAAGCACTGCCAGGCCTGCAGCGCTGCCGGGAGCGCGTCGGGCTGGTGGTCGGCGAGCCACCGCATGACGCGGTCGAGGGAGTCCCACAGCGAGTAGACGTCGAGTCCGTAGAACCCCACGCGCTGAGCCTCGGGGCGCGTGAGGTTCAGCTCGTGCAGCCAGTCGAGGAAGTCGGCGACATCCGTGTTCGCCCACATCCAGGTCGGCCACCGCTCGAATCCCCGCAGGACGATGCGGGCGTCGGCGTCGCGGTCCGTGAGGCCCCGCACCCACCGGTCGATGCGCCAGCAGTCGGGCCAGTCGCCCTCCACGCCGATCCACGTCGGTCGGCCGTCCTCGATGATGCGCCGGGTGAGCTCTGCGCGCCACGCGTAGAAATCGTGGGTGCCGTGCGAAGCCTCGCCGAGAGCGACGAAGCGCCGCGACCGCGCCGCGCGCACCACCGGCTCGAGGTCCGCCGGCCCTTGAAGCGGATGCGCCAGGTCGCGGATGTCGGCGATCAGCTGGTCGGCGGCGTCCATGTCGGCCCCTTCGGGCGGCGGTGCGCGGCCAGGATCCGCACGACCTCGTCGTCCGAGGTCTGTCCGAACACCTCGTAGTGGGCGCCGACGGCCTGGAAGTACTGCGGCTGCAGGAGGCATACGACCTCATCGGCGTCCGCCAGGCGCTTGCGGGCATCCGGTCCGCCCACGGGGGCGGCGACGACGACCCGGGCTGCGCCGAGCCGGCGGGCGACGAGGCACGCGGCCCGCGCCGTGGCCCCCGTCGCGATGCCGTCGTCGACGATGATCGCGGTGCGCCCGGTGAGGTCGAGCCGATCGTGCCCGCCGCGCAGCCGCTCCACGCGCTCGTCGAGCGTCCGCCGCTCGTGCGCCTCCACTGCGGAGACCTCGTCGCGTCGGACTCCGAAGCGTCTGACCAGGGCCTCGTCGAGCACGCGCACCCCGCCCTCGCCGATCGCGCCCATGGCGGTCTCGGGGCTGAACGGGAGACCGAGCTTGCGCACGATGATCACGTCGAGCGGTGCGTCCAGCGCCTCGGCGACCAGCGCAGCCACCGGCACACCCCCGCGCGGCAGGCCCAGGACGACCGGATCCTGCCACGGCATGACGGCGAGCGCGGCGCCCAGCTGGCGGCCGGCGTCCGCCCTGTCTCTGAACATGCCCGCCCGTGAGGACGTGCCCGAGGGCCACTTCATCGTCCGCCTCCTGCTCGACTCCAGCGTGCGCCGACGCGCGCGGGCAGGTGAGAGGCGAAGGTCCCGCGACCGCGCGGGCTCACACCCGTGCGAGGATCCCCTCGATCTGCTCGACGGCGGCGGCGATGCCGTCCTCGTCGCGGATGCGGCGGCCGATGCCCTCGGCCCTCGAGCGGATGCCGTCGTCGGTCACGACCTCGCGGATCGCGGCCGCGAGACGCTCGGCCGTCACCTTCTTCTGCGGCACCGGCGTGCTGCCGGCCCCGGCGGCGGCGACCACCCGGCCCCAGAAGAACTGGTCGACGATGAAGGGGCACACGACCGTGGGCCGCCCCGCACGGAGGCCCGCGGCCGTCGTCCCGGCTCCACCGTGGTGCACCACCGCGGCGACGCGCGGGAAGATCCAGTCGTGCGGGGCCTCGGTGATCCGCAGGATCGAGTCGGGGAGCTCCTCGGCTTCCATGCCTCCCCACCCCGTCGCGATGATGCCGCGGACGCCCGCCTGCTCGAGGGCGCCCACGACCGCACGAGTGATGCGCTTCGGGTCGCGCCCCGCCATGCTGCCGAAGCCGACGTAGACGGGCGGGTCGCCGGCGGCCAGGAACTCCTCGAGCTCCGCGGGCGGCGACCACGTGTCGGGGGCGTCGAGGAACCAGTACCCGGTCTCGTGCACGTGGGCGGGCCAGTCGGCGGGCCGCGGCAGCACATGCTCGCTGATGCCGTGGATGACCGGGATCGGACGTCCGTCGGGGAGCGTGGTGGTCAGCGCCGCGCCCTTCTTCTCGGGCAGCTCGAGAGTCTCGCGGCGGAAGCGGTTCACGATCTTGTCGTACTGCGCGTACCCGACCTCGACCAGCTTGTAGGTGAGGCGGTTGTACCAGGCACCCCACGGCAGGGCCGGCAGACCCACCATCGGGAAATCACCGGTGGCAACCGAGACCGGCACGACGAGCCCGAGCACAGCTGCGGCGCCGAGCTTCTCGGCGACGTGCGGGCCGGCCATCGCCTTCGGGTGGTAGATGACGAGGTCGGGTGCGAACGGCTCAGCGACCTGCCACACGTCGTGCATGAGCTTCTCGTTGATGCGCTTCGCCTCGCCCACGAGCCGAATGTTGGTCTTGACGAGTCCGACGATGCCGGATGCCTCGTCGAGCGTCGAGCGGCCCTCCTCGGAGTCCAGCAGCAGGAGGATGTCGTCGCTCAGCGGCGCGAACGGCACGCCGTGCTCGGCGGCGAACGGGGCGAAGCGCCCACAGGTCGCGAGCAGGACCTCGTGTCCAGCGTCCTGCAGGCCCTTGGCGAGGGCGACATACGGCTGCACGTCGCCGCGCGAGCCGACCGTCACCACGAGGATCCGCGACATCAGCTTCGTCCTTCCTGGGATGCGCGGAACTCGTCCATCAGTTCCGGCATCCGATTCATCATGAACACGTAGAAATCGCGCGTGCGGGCCAATCGCTTCGCCCGAGGCGCATCGTCGTCCCCGATCAGGTCGAGGCCCTCCTGGACGACGGCGAGGAAGTCGCGCATCTTGGCCGTCGGATCCACGGCGAGCGCGAAGGCGTCCTCGTGCACCTCGTAGGCGTGACCCCGCCCGGCGGTCGGGACACGCCTGACGAGGCCCGACTGCTGGAGCACCCGCATCCCGGTCGAGACCGAGCCCTTCGAGAGGCCGGTCGCCGCGCACAGCTGCGCACTGGTCTGCTGCGGCGGGTCGCAGATCATGAGCCAGCCCAGCAGCGTCCCGAAGGCCGGCGTGGTGCCCATCTGCGCGAGCACGACGCCGACCTCTTCGGCGTAGGCACGCGCCTGATCGTCCCGCATACCCCGAAGTATACGCTGACGTTCAGAACTTTCTGAAACTTACATTTCGGGAGACTGGAGCACGACCGACCGGGAGCTCACGCCCCACGTCGTGATGACGGTGTCGAGCAGCCGCCGATAGCCCGCGGGAAGATGCGGCTCGAGATCGACCGGTCGGCATCCGCCGGTCAGGTGCGGGTCGAGGCGCCACGCGCCCGACCACACCGCCGAGACCGCACGCGAGACGCCCGTCGCGCCTGGGGTCAGCGACGCGACGGCCACGATGCCCCCGGGGCGCAGGACGCGGTCGACCTCGGCGAAGAAGGCATCCGTCGCGTCGGGCGAGTAGAGATCCAGCACGTACACGGCGATCACGCGGTCGACGTCGCCGTCCGGGATCGGCCACGGCGTCCGGCCGTCCACGAGCCGCACCTCGGCACGGTCGCCGAAGGGCTCGAGGAGGCGGCGGGTCCGGTCGACCATCGCCGTGCTGACGTCGAGCCCCAGGTACTCGGCGTCCGCGGGCAGCCGCTCACGCAGGAGGGATGCGGCGAGCGTGCCCGTGCCGCATCCGATCTCGACCACGCGGCGGGCCGAGCCGAGGTCCGCCGCATCGAGCGCCGCCGCCATCGCCTCGTGCTCGTAGAACCCGCCCAGGTCCTGCCAGCGACCGATCCGGTCATAGACCCGGGCGGCCTGCTCGGGCTCGAGGTAGCGATGACGTGCGGACATCGCGGTTCGCCTATCGGGCGCGGCGCCCGCGGGTCATTCGTGCCGCGTGAAGTGGAACGGCAGCGCCATCGCCAGCGAGATGCACAGGATGCCGGCGGCGAAGATGAGGGCGTTGAACTCGGTGACGTTGAATGCCAGGCCGAACAGGTAAAGCCCGGCGATGAAGAGCACACCGTAGAGAATGAACATCACTGACCTCCGTCGTCGTCTCGGTCGATCGTACCGGCGACACCCGCCGCGTCGCGCACTACTGCGGCGCCAGCCCCAGGTCGTCGAGGTCGATCGCGGCCAGCCACTGCAGGCCCTCGGCCTCGACGGCGGCCTGCGCGCCGGTCTTGCGGTCGACGATGACGGCGACCGCAACGGGCTCGGCGCCCTCGCGGCGCAGCGCCTCGACGGCCTTGAGAGCCGACTGGCCGGTGGTCGAGGTGTCCTCGACCACGACGACGCGCTTGCCCGTCACGTCCGCACCTTCGACCTGACGGCCGCGGCCGTGGTCCTTGGGCTCCTTGCGTACGACGAACGCGTCCAGCGGCACCGTCGTGCGCGCCGACTCGTGCATGATCGCGTTCGCGATCGGGTCGGCGCCGAGGGTCAGTCCGCCGACCGCGACGATGCCGTCGACGTCACGGATGAGGTCGAGCATGATGCGCCCGATCGTCGGCGCGGCGCGATGGTCGAGAGTCAGCTTGCGCATGTCGACGTAGTACGACGCCTTCTTGCCGCTGGAGAGCGTGAAGTCGCCGTGGAACACCGCCTCGCCCTTGATGAGCGCGATGAGGTTCTGGCGGTCGAGCTCGAGCTCGGACGTGGAGGCGACGGTCATGGCATCGAGTCTATAAATTCCGGCGATCTTCTTGCGTCATGTCCAGCGGCAGGGGTTGTGCGAGACCTAGAGTCTTGACTGTTCGCCCCTACGCGGCGCGCCCGACCCGACACGGACGCCTTCGCCGCGCACTGAGCATTGGAGTCCCCATGACGCGCATCGGCATCGTGGCCGAGGCGACCGGTGAGAACCGCGTCGCCGCCACACCTGCCACCGTCGCCAAGATCCTCGCCCTCGGATACGACGTCGCGGTCGAGGCGGGAGCCGGCGCGGCATCCTCGTTCCCAGACGCGGCGTACGCGGATGCCGGTGCCACCGTCACGGACGGCGATACCGTCTGGTCGTCCCCCATCGTGCTGAAGGTGAATCCGCCGACACCCGACGAGATCGACCGGCTCGCCGACGGCGCGACCCTCATCGGCCTGCTCTCGCCGGCACTGCGCCCGGACCTCGTCGAGGCGCTCGCGACGCGCGGCATCACGGCTCTCGCGATGGACGCGGTGCCGCGCATCTCGCGCGCCCAGTCGATGGACGTGCTCAGCTCGATGGCGAACATCGCCGGCTACCGCGCGATCGTCGAGGCGTCGCACGAGTTCGGCCGCTTCTTCACCGGCCAGGTGACGGCGGCGGGCAAGGTGCCCCCGGCCAAGGTGCTCGTCGCGGGCGCGGGCGTCGCCGGCCTGGCCGCGATCGGCGCGGCCTCGAGCCTCGGCGCGATCGTGCGGGCCACCGACCCGCGCCCCGAGGTCTCCGACCAGGTGCACTCGATCGGCGGCGAGTACCTCGAGGTGGTCGTCCCCGACGAGCAGAAGGAGATCTCGGCCGACGGTTACGCCAAGGCGACGAGCGAGGCCTACGACCGCCGCGCCGCCGAGATCTACTCCGAGCAGGCCGCCGATGTCGACATCATCGTCACGACCGCGCTCATCCCGGGCCGCCCGGCCCCGCGGCTGATAACCGCGGCGGATGTCGCGAGCATGAAGCCCGGCAGCGTCATCGTCGACATGGCGGCGGCGCAGGGCGGGAACGTCGAGGGCTCGGTGGCGGGCGAGCGCACCGTCACCGACAACGGCGTCATCATCCTCGGGTACACCGACCTCGCCGGGCGCCTGCCCGCGCAGGCCTCTCAGCTGTACGGCACCAACCTCGTCAATCTGCTCAAGCTGCTCACGCCCGGCAAGGACGGCGCGCTGACGCTCGACTTCGACGACGTCGTCCAGCGCTCGGTGACGGTCGTGCGCGACGGCGAGTCGACGTGGCCGCCACCGCCGGTGCAGGTCTCGGCGGCTCCGGCGAAGCCGGCCGTCGACACCGCGGCCGCGGCGTCCCCGGTGAAGAAGTCGTGGCTGACGCCCGCCGTGAAGACCGGGCTGATCGCCCTCGGCATCGCGGCCCTGTTCCTCGTGAGCGCCGTCGCGCCCGCTCCCCTGCCCCAGCACCTCACGGTGCTGACGCTCTCGATCGTCGTCGGCTTCTACGTCATCAGCAAGGTGACCCACGCGCTGCACACGCCCCTCATGAGCGTCACGAACGCGATCTCGGGCATCATCGTCGTCGGCGCGATCGTGCAGCTGACCGCCCCTGAGCTGCCGGTGCAGATCCTCGCCGGGATCGCCGTCCTCGTGGCGAGCATCAACGTGTTCGGCGGCTTCGCCGTCACCCGCCGAATGCTCGCGATGTTCCAGAAGGGTGCCGCCCGATGACCGCCGCATCCCTGGCCACCGCCGCCTATCTCGTCGCGGCGCTGCTGTTCATCCTGAGCCTCGCGGGGCTCAGCCGCCACGACACCGCCCGCCGCGGCGTCACCTACGGCATCGTCGGCATGGCGATCGCCCTCGCCGCCACCATCTGGCTCACCCTCACCGGGTCGTGGGGCGAGCCGCAGGCGCCCCTGGGCCTGACGCTCCTGGTGATCGCCATGGTCGTCGGCGCCGCGATCGGCCTGTGGCGCGCCCGCGTCGTCGAGATGACCGGCATGCCCGAGCTCATCGCGCTGCTGCACTCGTTCGTGGGACTGGCTGCGGTGCTCGTCGGCTGGAACGGTGCGCTGTACGACACCGGCCTCGAAGGGGCCCTCGCCGACATCCACCACGCCGAGGTCTTCATCGGCGTCTTCATCGGCGCGGTGACCTTCACCGGCTCGATCGTGGCGTTCCTCAAGCTCTCGGCGCGGATGTCGTCCAAGCCGCTCGTGCTGCCGGGCAAGAACGTCCTGAACCTCGGCGCCCTCGTCGCCTTCGTCGCCTTGACGGTCTGGTACGTCATCACGCCCGAGCTGTGGCTGCTCGTCATCGTGACGATCCTCGCCCTCGCCCTCGGCTGGCACCTGGTCGCCTCGATCGGCGGCGGCGACATGCCGGTCGTCGTCTCGATGCTCAACAGCTACTCGGGCTGGGCCGCGGCCGCCGCGGGCTTCCTGCTGAACAACGACCTGCTGATCGTCACGGGTGCGCTCGTCGGATCGTCGGGTGCGTACCTGTCGTACATCATGTGCCGCGCCATGAACCGCTCGTTCATCTCGGTGATCGCCGGCGGCTTCGGCATCGAGGCGCCGAAGTCCGGCGACGAGGAGGTCGGCGAGCACCGCGAGGTCGACGCCGACACCGTCGCCGAGATGCTGGCGGGTGCGCAGAGCGTGATCATCACGCCCGGGTACGGCATGGCCGTCGCCCAGGCGCAGTACCCCGTCGCCGAGCTCACCGAGCGGCTGCGCGAGCGCGGCGTCGACGTTCGCTTCGGCATCCATCCGGTCGCCGGTCGCCTCCCGGGGCACATGAACGTTCTGCTGGCCGAGGCGCGCGTGCCCTACGACATCGTGCTCGAGATGGACGAGGTCAACGACGACATGGCCGACACGTCGGTGGTGCTCGTGATCGGCGCGAACGACACCGTCAACCCGGCCGCCGCCGAGGACCCCGGCAGCCCCATCGCCGGCATGCCGGTGCTGCGCGTGTGGGAGGCGTCGAACGTCATCGTGTTCAAGCGGTCGATGGCCTCGGGCTACGCCGGCGTGCAGAACCCGCTGTTCTTCCGCGAGAACACCGCGATGCTCTTCGGCGACGCGAAGGAGCGCGTGGAGGACATCCTGCGGTCGCTCTAGCCGAGGGACCGCGGCGGAGGGCCGGCGCATCGTGCGCCGGCCCTCCGCCACAGGAGATCTCGCGGGAACAGGTGATGTACCGTCGGCACGTCCTGGATCCGCGATCCCTCCTGTCTCCGCAGGCGACGGCGACGACGTCGACGCGCGTCGCGCGCGCCTAGGCTGGAACCCATGCGCCTTGCGACCTGGAACGTCAACTCCGTCCGTGCCCGCGTCGACCGGATCGTCGACTTCGCGGTGCGCGAGAACGTCGACGTGCTGGCCATGCAGGAGATCAAGTGCAAGGTCGAGCAGTTCCCCTTCGAGAAGTTCGAGGAGGCCGGCTACACCGTCGAGGCGCACGGGTTCTCGCAGTGGAACGGCGTCGCGATCGCCAGCCGCGAACCGATCGAGGACGTCGAGACGGCCTTCCCCGACATGCCCGGCTTCGCCAAGGGCCACGAGGGGCCGGATGCCCCGCAGGAGGCGCGCGCGATCGGCGCGACGATCGGCGGCGTCAAGGTGTGGAGCCTGTACGTGCCCAACGGGCGTGCGCTCGGCGACCCGCACTACGACTACAAGCTGCACTGGCTGAAGGCGCTCGAAGAGTACACCCGGTCCACGCTCGCCGCGTCCCCCGATCTGCCGCTGGCGCTCGTCGGCGACTTCAACATCGCCCCGACGGATGCCGACAACGGCGATCCGTCGGTCGTGGCCGGCTTCTCCACCCATGTGTCACCGCCCGAGCGCGAGGCGTTCGCGGCGCTCGAGGCGGCCGGCCTCCAGGACGTCGTGCGGCCGCTCGTGCCGACCGGCTTCACGTACTGGGACTACAAGCAGCTGCGGTTCCCGCGCAACGAGGGGCTGCGCATCGACTTCATTCTGGGCTCGCAGGCGTTCGCGGATGCCGTCGCCGGCGCCGCGATCCACCGGAACGAGCGCAAGGGCGACGGCCCCAGCGACCACGTGCCTGTCGCCGTCGACCTCGACCTCGAGGCGCCGGACGACGACGACCGCCCGATGATCTTCTGACGCCCCTCCGAACGTCGGAGAATCGCGGCTGCGGCGGAGCATCCGGGCCGCATCATCCGAGCATCCCACGATCCTCCGAATATCGGATCACCCTGGTGCGCGCGGGGTGCAGCCCCTAGCGTGGGACGCGAGAGTCACCGACCGAGTCGACGACGGACGGACACCGAGATGAAGCGTCTCCTGGGATTCCTGCTGATACTCGTGGCGCTGATCGCGATCGCGGTCGGGGCCGCGCTCGCGACCGCGATCGTGGGCATGCGCTCCGGCAACCGCCGGTTCATCCGCGCCTTCACGAAGTTCCAGCGCGACGTGGTCAACCCCGAGGTGCTGAAGACGGCGGGCGATGCCGGGCAGCCGTTCTCGGTGATCGAGCACGTCGGGCGGACCTCCGGTACCGAGTACGAGACACCCGTGGGCGCGCGACGCGACGGCGACGGCTGGGTGGTCTCGCTCGTGTACGGGCGCGAGGCGTCGTGGGTGCAGAACCTGCTCGCCGCCGGCTCCGGCTTCCTGCGGGTGGATGGGCGGCGCCACCGCGTGGACGGGTTCGAGATCGTGCCGATCGACACCGCGCCGCTCCCCGAGGACGAGGCGAAGGCCGTGGCGTTCTTCGGCATCAGCGAGGCGCTGCGCCTGCACGACGCCGGCGAGGTCGACGCCGCAGCCGAGACGGCGACGGACAACGCGGACGACGCGTCCTCCTGAGTCGCATGCTCTAGCGTGGGGGGTCGAACCCACCGAGGAGCCGCATGCTGCAGCTGTCCGGGGTGACCAAGAGCTATGGCGCCCTCCGAGCCCTCGACGACGTCTCGTTCGTCGTCCGTCCCGGCCGGCTGACCGGCTTCGTCGGCGGCAACGGCGCCGGCAAGACCACCGCGATGCGCATCATCCTCGGCGTGCTCGCGAAGGACGCCGGCACCGTGTCGCTGGACGGCACCGAGCTGACGGCGTCCGATCGCCGACGCTTCGGCTACATGCCCGAGGAGCGCGGGCTGTACCCGAAGATGAAGGTGCTCGAGCACATCACCTACCTCGCGCGCCTGCACGGCTTCTCGAAGACGGATGCCGCCGCGCGCGCCTCGGCCCTGCTCGAGAGCCTGGGGCTCGGCGAGCGGCTGCACGACGCCGTCGAGACGCTGTCGCTCGGCAACCAGCAGCGCGCCCAGATCGCCGCGGCGCTCGTCCACGATCCGGACGTGCTGATCCTCGACGAGCCGTTCTCGGGCCTGGACCCGCTCGCCGTCGACGTCGTGGCCCGCGTGCTGCAGGAGCGGGCGGCCGCGGGCGCGCCCGTGCTCTTCTCGTCGCACCAGCTCGATGTGGTCGAGCGGCTGTGCGACGACCTCGTCATCATCGCCGGCGGGTCGATCCGAGCGGCGGGAGCCCGGGATGACCTGCGGGCCCAGCACTCGACGCGGCGCTTCGAGCTCGTCGCGGCGGGGACCCCTCCGGTCCAGGGCGAGCCAGGCGTCACGGTGGTGAGCGCGGACGGAGATCGCACGGTCTTCGACGCCGACAGCGACGAGACCGCGCAGCACGTGCTGCGCCTCGCGCTGGAGCGCGGGCCGGTCGCGCGCTTCTCCCCGCAGCATCCGAGCCTCGCCCAGATCTTCAAGGAGGTCATTCGATGAGCGCGCCCGCAACGGCCCCGAGCGCGCCGCGCAGCGTGTGGCTGGTGGCCGAGCGCGAGATCGGCTCGAAGCTGCGCAGCAAGGCCTTCGTCATCTCGACCGCGATCCTGCTCCTCGGAGCGCTCGCGCTGGTTCTGTGGGGCGGGTTCGCGGCCGCGACGGCGGGCGGGACCCCGGTCGCCGTCACGGCCGATTCCCGTCAGTACGTCGAGGGTGTCCCCGGACTCGAGCTGACGGATGCCGCCGACCGCGCGGCGGCCGAGTCCCTCGTCACCGACGGCTCGGTGGACGCCGCCGTGGTCGGCGACGCCGCCTCACCGACCGGCTACGCCGTGATCGCCGACTCGAGCCCGCCCACGCAGCTGCTGCTCGCCCTCGCACAGCTGCCGCCCGTCGAACTGCTGAACCCCGAGGCGGGCGCCTCGGCGCTGGGGTACGTCGCGGCGATCGGGTTCGGCGTCGTTTTCCTGCTGGCGGCGTCCCTGTTCGGCAGCACGATCGCGCAGAGCGTCGTGGAGGAGAAGCAGACGCGCGTCGTCGAGCTGCTGATCTCGGCGATCCCGGTCCGGACGCTCCTGGCCGGCAAGGTCGTCGGCAACACGGTGCTGGCGATGGCCCAGGTGCTGCTGCTCGCCTCGATCGCCCTGACCGGGCTCGCCGTGACCGGTCAGAGCGCGCTGCTGGCGGGGCTGGGCGAGCCGATCGCGTGGTTCGCGGTCTTCTTCCTCTTCGGCTTCGTCCTGCTGGCGTCGCTGTTCGCGGCCGCGGCGTCGATGGTCTCGCGCCAGGAGGACATCGGCTCGACCACGACGCCGCTGACGATGCTGATCATGATCCCGTACTTCGCGGTGGTGTTCTTCTTCGACAACCCCGTCGTGATCGGTGTCATGTCGTACGTGCCGTTCTCGGCGCCGGTCGGCATGCCGGTGCGGCTGTTCCTCGGCGAGGCCCAGTGGTGGGAGCCACTGGTCTCGCTCGTCCTGCTGATCGCGACGTGCGTCGCGGCGATCGTGATCGCCGCGAAGATCTACCAGAACTCGCTGCTGCGCATGGGCGCGCGCGTGAAGCTGCGCGACGCGCTGCGGTCGTAGGGGTCAGGACCGCAGCGCCGCGCGCCCGCAGTGACCGGCGAGCGCGTCGGCCGCCCGGACGAGCGCGAGGTGCGACAGCGCCTGGGGCGTGTTACCCGCGTGCCGCTCGGCGTCGACGTCGTACTCCTCGCTCAGCAGACCGACGTCGTTCGAGAACCCGCACAGCCGGTCCATGAGAGCGCGGGCCTCGGTGTGACGGCCGGTCTGGGCATACTGCTCGACGAGCCAGAACGAGCATGCGAGGAACGGATGCTCATCGCCGGCCAGTCCGTCCACGGAGCTCTCGGTGCGATAGCGCAGCACGAGCCCGTCCCGCATGAGCCGCTTCTCGATCTCGGCGACGGTTCCCAGCATCCGCGGGTCGTCGTAGCCGCAGAAGCCCGACTGCGGCAGGAGCAGCAGTGAGGCATCGACCTCCGTCGACCCGTAGTGCTGCACGAAGTGCCCGCGGTCCGCGTCGTAGCCGTAGCGGTCGATCTCCTCGCGGACCTCGTCGCGCAGCTTCGCCCACGTGTCGGCGTCGCCGTCGAGCCCGCCCTCGCGCACGGCGCGCACGCCGCGGTCCAGCGCCGCCCAGATCATGGCGCGCGAGTGGGTGAACATGTGCGGCTCGCCGCGCATCTCCCAGATGCCGCGATCGGGCCGCTTGATCCACTCGACGACCTGCCCCAGCAGCGCGCGCTGCAGGGCCCACGAGAACGCGTCCTCTTCGGCGCCGCCGGCGCGCGTCGCCTCGAGCGCCATCATCACCTCGCCGATCACGTCGGCCTGGTACTGGTCGACCGCGCCGTTGCCGATGCGCACCGGCGCGGCCCCGTCGTAGCCCGGCAGGCTCGTCAGCTCGCGCTCGAGCAGATCACGCTCGCCCGCGATGCCGTACATGATCTGCACGTCGTGGGGGTCCCCCGCGATGGCGCGCACGAGCCACGACCGCCAGCGGTGCGCGACCCGCACGAAGCCGTGCGCGAGCAGCGCCTCGAGCGTCAGCGCGGCATCCCGCAGCCACACGTAGCGGTAGTCCCAGTTGCGCACGCCCCCGAACTCCTCGGGCAGCGACGTCGTGGGCGCCGCCACGATGCCGCCGGTGTCCTCGTGGGTCAGGGCACGCAGCACGAGCAGCGAGCGCACGACCTCGTCCTGATGCGGTCCGTCGTGCTCGATGCGCGCCGCCCACTCCGACCACCAGCGGTGCGTGCGCTCGATGGAGCGGTCGACGTCGAGCGGCTCGGGCTCGGAGTGATGCGACGGGAACCACGTCAGCACCGCATCCGTCGTCTCACCCGCGGAGACGCGCACCGATCCGACATGGACATGGTCGGTCGAGGTCAGCGAGACGCCGCGCAGGATGAGCGCATCGGGTCCCGCGATGGCCAGCAGCGCCGGCGACTGATCGGAGCCCACCTGCCGCACCCACGGCAGCGCGCGCGCGTAGTCGGTGCGGAATCGCACCTCGTGGGCGAACTCGACGCTGCCGCTGATGCCGACCACGCGGCGGATGAGGTCGGTGCGCGGTCCGTCGATGGGCATGACGTCGTGCACTTCGGCGACGCCGTCGGCGCTCTCCCATCGGGTGACGAGCACGAACGTGTCGCCGTCGTACCGGCGCGTGCAGGTGGCTTCGGGGTCGCGCGGCCGCAGGCTCCAGCATCCGTGGTTCTCGTCGCCCAGCAGGGCTCCGAAGACGGATGCCGAGTCGAACCGCGGCACGCAGAGCCAGTCGACGCTGCCCTCGCACGAGACGAGCGCGGCGGTGCGGCAGCTGCTGAGCAGGGCGTAGTCCTCGATGGGCTGGGGCATCCGTACGATTCTTCCAGGCTCTCGGGGCGGCGGGCCAGGGTCTATCGTGGCCGCCATGAGCGGTGATACGACTCTCCTGATCCTGGGCGCATCCGGCGACCTGACCTCACGGCTGCTCCTGCCGGCACTCGGCCAGCTCCTCACGCGCGAGCCCGACCGGCGCGTGCGGCTGCTCGGCGCGGGCATCGACGAGTGGACCGATGAGCGCTGGGTCGAGGCGGTCCGCGCGGCGTTCCGGTCGGCGGACGCCGAGTCCGCGTTCGACGCGATCGCCGAGACCACGTACCGCACCGCCGACATCACGAAGGCGTCCGACCTGCAGGGCCTGGTGTCGGGGGCCGAGGGCAGGCTGGCGCTGTACTTCGCCGTGCCGCCCGCGATCGCCGCGGCCGCGTGCGAGGCGCTGGCCGAGGTCGACCTGCCCGCCGGGACGATCCTCGCCCTCGAGAAGCCCTTCGGCTCGGATCTCGACGGCGCCCGCGCGCTGAACCGGACACTCGCGCGTCTCGTGCCCGAGAACCAGGTCTTCCGGGTCGACCATTTCCTCGGGCGCTCCACCACGCTCAACCTGCTCGGCGCGCGCTTCGCGAATCGCGTGTTCGAGCCGGTCTGGTCGTCGCACCACGTCGAGTCCGTGGTCATCCGCTTCGACGAGACGCTCGGGCTCGAGGGACGGGCACGGTACTACGACAAGGCCGGAGCGCTGGTCGACATGATCCAGAGCCACCTGCTGCAGGTGCTCGCGGTCGTCGCGATGGAGCCGCCGGCGACGCTCGACGAGGTGGATCTGCGCGATGCGACGACGGCGGCGCTGCGGGCGACGCACGTGTGGGACGACAACGCGGTGCACTCCTCGCGGCGGGCACGCTACACCGCCGGCGTCATCGGGGACCGCGAGCTCCCCGCGTACGTCGACGAGCCGGGCGTCGATCCGCGCCTCGAGACCGAGACGCTCGCGGAAGCGACCTTCGAGGTGCGCACGTCGCGGTGGGCGGGCGTCCCCTTCACCCTGCGCTCCGGCAAGGCGATCGGAGGCGAGACGCACGAGATCCTGATCCGCTTCCGGCCCGTGCACCACCTCCCCGACGGGTTCGTCGGGGAGGAGCCCGGGTCGGTGCTGCGCTTCGAGCTGGGCCCCGACCGCATGTCGCTCGAGCTGAACGTCAACGGCGGCGAGGATCCGTTCGCGCTGTCGCGCACCCGGCTGCACGCGAAGCTGGGCGAGGGGGCGCTGCTGGCCTACGGCGAGGTGCTGTCGTCGATCCTCGACGGTGACGCGGCGCTGTCGGTGCGCGGCGACGCGGCCGAGCAGTGCTGGCGGCTCCTCGACCCGATCCTCGACGCGTGGCACCGCGGCGACGTGCCGCTGGAGGAGTACGCGGCCGGGTCGGACGGCCCCGGCGACTGGACGCCGCTGAGCTGATCGGCGTCAGCGCTCGACGAGCACGCCGTCGGCATCCGCCCACACGCGCTTGCCCGGCGCGAAGAGCACGCCGGCGATCATGACGGGCACATCGATCTCGCCGACGCCGTCCTTCGCGCTCTTGCGCGGGTTGGAGCCCAGGGCCTTGACCCCCAGCGGCAATTCGCCGATCGCCTCTCGATCGCGGATCGCGCCGTGCACGATCACCCCGGCCCAGCCGTTCTCGACGGCGGACGCCGCGATGAGGTCGCCGACGAGCGCGGACTCGAGCGATCCCCCGCCGTCGACCACGAGCACGGCGCCGTCGCCCGGCGTGGCGAGCGTGGCCTTGACCAGCGCGTTGTCGCGGTGGCAGCGGACGGTGCGGATCGGGCCGTCGAAGGCCGTCCGGCCGCCGATGTCCTGCAGCTGCAGCGAAAGCGAGTCGACGTCCTCGCCGCGGTCGTCGTAGAGGTCGGCTGTGGCGGTCATGGTCCCACCGTAGGGTCCCGCGGCCGACGGCATCCGCGTCAGAACGCAGGAAGAACGCGCGGAATTCGCGCGTCGTGAAGCGTGGCGGGCCGAATCTCCTGCATACGTGCACGACGAGAGGCGGATGCCGGTGCCGTCCGCGCGCGGGAGGCGAGCGGATGCCGTCGCCCGCGCGGACGGACCCGGCAGTCAGCCGGCAGGCGGCGGATTGAGGTCGGGGTGGATGATCGTGACGAGCGAGTACGGCTCGCCGTCGGGATCGGGCCCGCGGTCCTTGAACTCCCCCATCAGCTCGAACAGGCGCCGTCCGAGCTCCTCCTTGTGCTCGGTGTTGAGCTTGAGCCCGAGCCACCCGAAGTCGACGTCCTCGGGGTCGACGCCCTCGAGCTGCTGGCGCATCGCCTCGAGCACGACGACCGACTGGTTCGGGAAGTGCTTCCCCCACGACAGGCCCGTCGCCCGGTACGGGATCTCGCGCGCTCCGCGCGCGCCCGTGCGCTCCTCCTCCGGCACGAGCATCCCGGCCTCGACGAGCGTGCGGACGTGATGGAGCATCGTGCCGGGGTTGACCTCGAGCAGCTCGGCGAGCTCCTTGTTCGTCCGTGCGTAGAAGCGGCACAGACGCAGCGCCCGCAGCCGCAACGGAGAGCTCAGCGCGCGCGCGACGAACTCGGCGTGGTCCTGTTCGTCGCACTCAGCCATGACTCCACGATAGGCGAGTGATTGACAATGCTCAATCACTCGCCTAAAACTGATTGGCATGTCCCAATCAGTGGAGTCGCCACCCGCTCCGAGGTCGCTGTGGCGTGACCGCAACTTCCTGACGATCTGGAGCGGTCAGGCTCTCAGCCAGTTCGGCGCGCAGGTCGCCCAGCTGGCGGTGCCGGTCATGGCCGTGCTCCTCCTGGAGGCGAGCGAGTTCGAGGTGGGGGTCCTCAACGCCGCCAATGTCGCCGCGTTCCTGCTCATCGGCCTTCCGGCGGGCGCCTGGATCGACCGCATGCGCAAGCGGCACGTCATGATCGCCGCCGACGGCGTGCGCGCGGTCGCGCTGGCAGCAGTCCCCGTCCTGTGGTGGATGGGGTCGCTCGAGATCTGGCACCTCATCGGCGTCGCCTTCGTGCTGGGGGTGGCGACGGTCTTCTTCGACGTGTCGTATCAATCGCTCGTCCCCTCGCTCGTGCCCGCGACGCAGATCGCCGAGGCGAACGGCAAGTTCGAGTCGACGTCCCAGATCGCGCACATCGCCGGCCCCGCCGCCGCGGGCTGGTTGATCGGCGCCGTCTCGGCGCCGTTCGCGGTGCTCGCGACGATGGGCACCTACCTCGCCTCGATGGTCGCGCTGCTGTTCACGCGCGACCATGAGAAGCTCGCCGCCGCCCACGAGCACGACCCGCTCGTGCGCTCGATCGGCGAAGGCCTCCGCTGGGTCTTCGGCAACCCGCTGCTGCGCCGCATCGTGGCGACGACCGGAGTGTCGAACCTGTTCAGCACCCTGAGCTTCACCCTGCTGCCGATCTTCCTGCTGCGAGAGCTCGGCATCTCCCCCGAGAGCATGGGGGTCGTCTTCGCCCTCGGCGCCGTCGGCGGGCTGGCGGGTGCCATCGCCACTCCGCACATCGTGCGCCGGATCGGCGAGGCTCCTGCGATCCCGGTGTCGTCGATCGGCTTCTCGCTCGCCGGTCTCGCGCTGCCCGCCGTCGCGCTCGTCCCTGAACTGGCCTTCCCGCTGCTGGTGCTGCAGTCCTTCGCGATGAGCTTCGCCGTCCTGGTGTACAACATCACGCAGGTCACGTTCCGCCAGCGCATCACGCCGCACCGTCTGCTCGGCCGCATGAACGCCTCGATCCGGTTCGTCGTGTGGGGCGTCATGCCCATCGCCGCGCTCATCGCGGGCGGGCTCGGCGAGTGGCTCGGAACGGTGCCGACGATGTGGATCGGAGCCGTCGGCGGACTGCTGTCGGCGACGTTCGTGGTCTTCGGGCCCTTCTGGACGATGCGGTCGCTCCCCGATGCGCCGGCCGACGACGCTCCGGATGCCGGCGCCGGCGCCGGCGCCGAGTCCGCGCACGCCGACGAGCCCGCGACGGACGGTCGCTGAGCGGCCGCGGCGCACCTGGGAATTCCGCCCAGGTTCATGCGCTTGTATGGATGCGGGACGAGGGCGTCCCGGCAGCATCCGTTCCACATCCCGGGAGTCCCCATGACCACCGCCCTCGTCCGCACCGCCACCACCGAAGCCCCGATCCTCGACGTCCTCGCCGAGCGCTGGAGCACCCGCATCTTCGACGCCGCGGCGCCGATCGACGAGGACGCGCTGGCAAGCGCCCTCGAGGCCGCGCGGTGGGCGCCCACGGCGGCGAACATCCAGCCGTGGCGCGTCATCGTCGCCCGGCGCGGCACGGCGGCGCACGCCCGGATCACCGCTGCGCTGTCGGGCTTCAACGGAGCGTGGGCACCGGCCGCCGGCGCGCTGGTCGTCTTCGTCGCCGAGACCGAGCGCGACGGCCAGCCGCTGGCCTGGGCCCTGTACGACACCGGTCAGGCAGCCGCGCACTTCACCGTTCAGGCGCACGCGAGCGGCCTGGCGACCCACCAGATGGGTGGCTTCGATCGCGACGCCGTCGCCGACGCGTTCGAGCTCGACGCCGCACTCGTCCCGATCACGGTGATCGCCGTCGGCGCGCTGGGCGATGTCGCCGCGGCCTCGGATGAGCTTCAGGCCCGAGAGAGCGCGCCCCGCACCCGTCGCCCCGTCGCGGAGTCGCTGCTCCTCGACGCCTGACCCTCCCCCGCACGGCCCTGCCGACGAGTGCGCATGTTCTCGCCGAGTGCACCCGTTGTGGACCTCACATGACGTGTGCACTCGGCGAGAACATGTGTCGCCGCCGAACGCGATCTACAGCAGGGACTGGATGATGGGCGGAACCTCCTGCACGAGGATGAACGCCCCCATCACCAGGACGAACCAGCCGAAGCCCTTCCGCAGGGCGTTCTCGGGGACGACCCCCACGAGGCGGGATCCCGCGAACGAACCGATGATCGCCGCGGCCGTGACGGCCAGCACGATCGGCCAGTCCAGTTCGACGGTGAACAGGTAGCCGCCGAGCCCCGCGAACGACTTCATCGCGATCACCAGCAGCGACGTGCCCACGGCGAGCGCCATCGGCAGCCCGCCCAGCAGCACGAGTGCGGGCACGATGAGGAACCCGCCCCCGGCGCCGACGAGCCCGGTGACCAGGCCGACGGCGAAGCCGTCGAGCAGGATGCGGATGATCGGCAGGTGTCCGCGCTCCGCTCCGGCGCCGCCGTTCTTCTTGCGGCCGCGGATCATCGCGATCGCGGTGGCGACCATCATCGCCGCGAACAGCAGCATGAGGATCGCGCCGGGTATGAACCCTCCGAGGATGCCTCCGAGGAAGGCGCCGGTCATGCCGGCGAGGCCGAAGATGATCCCGGTGCGCCACGCGACCCGTCCGGCGCGCGCGTGGCTGACGACGCTGACGATCGCGGTCGTGCCGACGACGAACAGCGACGCCGCGATGGCCTCCTTGGGAGGCATCCCGAGCACGTAGGTCAGGATCGGGACGGTGAGGATGGACCCGCCGCCGCCGAGGAGTCCGAGCGAGACGCCGACCAGCAGCGCGAGGGCGAGGGTGATGACGATGGTGAGTGTCATGGGCATGCCTCGGCCGGCGCACCGAGCCTCCGGTGCGCCGGCCGTGGTCGAGCGGTCAGACGGTGGGCAGGCCCGCGGCCTGCCACGCCATCATGCCGCCGGTCATGTTGTCGACCTTGTAGCCGGCCGACTTCAGCAGGGACGTGGCCCGGCTGGAGCGGTTGCCGCTGCGGCACACCGCGATGACCTCGCGATTGCGGTCGATCTCGCCGAGGCGGGCCGACAGCTCGCCGAGCGGGATGTGGATCGCGGTCGGGATGCGGCCGGCGGCGACCTCGGTGTTCTCACGCACGTCGACGACGAGGTCGCGGTTCATGCGCTCATAGGCCTGGTTGATCGAGATGTCAGACAAGGGCCTTCTCCTTCTCGGCTTCGTAGGCGACCCAGCCGGCGTAGCTGCCGTCGAGCTCGGCCACGTCGTATCCGGCGCGTCGCAGCGCGCTGGCGGTGACGCTCACGCGCACGCCGCTCTGGCAGTACGCGACGATGGTGCCCTCGCTGGGCAGCTGGTCGAGGTTCCACAGGGCACGGCCGCCGCTGAGCTGCTCGGCGCCGGGCAGGTGGCCGGCGGCGTACTCGGTCTTGTTGCGGACGTCCAGCAGCATGGCGTGGTCGGTGGTGGCGAGCTCGTCCTGGCCGATGACCTTCGGGGTCACCTGCGGCAGGCCCTCGAGGCTCGTGGTGTAGCCGATGACGTGGTCGATGCCGACGCGCACGAGGTGGTCGCGCATGGCCTCCGCCGTCTCGGCGTCCTTCGCCAGCACGACGACCGGACGCGTCTCTCGCTCGGGGTCATAGACCCACGCGCCGTAGCTCGCGGCCTTGGCGACGCCGGGGATGTTGAGCGAGCGCTCGACCGTGCCCTCGTGCACCTTCGCGTTGTGGCGCGTGTCGACGAAGACGATCTCGTCGGCGGCGAGCTTCGCGGCCACGGTGGCGTTGTCGAACTCGACCAGTGCGGGGCGGGCGCCCATGACCTCGGGGCCGACCTTGTTCTGGCGCTTCATGCGGCCGAAGTACGCGTGCGCGTCGGGCTGGCCGTCCAGGAGCGCGGCGACGAAGCCCTCTTCGTCGTTGTCGCGGACGAAGGGCGCCCACCACGCGTACTCGCGCTCGTAGCCGACGGTGGTCGACGAGATGGCGCCGAGCGCCTTGCCGCACGCGCTGCCGGCGCCGTGGGCGGGGTGCACCTGCACCCAGTCGGGCAGCGTCACGAAGTGGTCGCGCAGGCTGGCGAAGAGGTCCTTCGCCCCGGCGAAGCGGGTGTCGACACCGCCCGCGGCCTCGTCGAGCAGGTCGGGCCGGCCGAGGTCGCCGACGAAGACGAAGTCGCCGGTGAGGTAGTACCCGGGCTGGTCGCTGAAGGCGCCGTCGGTCACGAGGAACGACAGGTGCTCGGGGGTGTGGCCCGGCGTGTGAACGGCCTCGACCGTGATGTTGCCCAGGCGGATGACGTCGCCGTGGTGCAGGCGCTCGGCCTCGAAGCCGTACTGCCAGTCGAGCCCGCCCTCGGCCGAGACGTACGCGGTCGCGCCGGTCGCGGCGGCGAGTTCGCGCGTGCCCGACAGGTAGTCGGCGTGGATGTGGGTCTCGGTCACCGCGACGATGCGCATCCCGTTGCGCTTCGCGATGTCGAGGTAAACGTCGAGGTCGCGTCGCGGGTCGACGACGATGGCCTCGCCCTTGGCCTGGCAGCCGATGAAGTAGCTCGCCTGTGCGAGGTCCTCATCGTAGATGCGCTCCAGCAGCATTGCTTCTCCTCTTGGTCTCGGGTGGATACCCCTGGGGGTATCTGATGCACTCATCGTAGCAATACCCCCAGGGGTATGCAAGTGCACCTCGCCCAGCCCCATCCCTCGCCCGCCGCAGACAGAGAGAGGGCCGCCTCCCCAGGGGGAAGCGGCCCTCTCTCGCGGCTCGCGCCGGCGTGCGTCAGTCCTCGTCGATCAGCTCTGCCTCGATGACGTCATCCTCGTCGGGACCGGCCTCGGGAGCAGGCTTGGGGCCGGCGCTCGTGAGCACCAGCGCCGACCCGTCGGCCGCGACGTCCACGCGGACGACGTCGCCGTCGCGCACGCCGCCCGACAGCAGCGCCATGGCGAGGCGGTCCTGGATCTCGGATTGGATGAGTCGACGCAGCGGCCGAGCGCCGAACACCGGGTCGTAGCCGCGTTCGGCGAGCCAGGTCCGGGCATCCGGCGTCACCGCGAGCTCGAGGCGACGGTCGTGGAGCCGGTGCTGCAGAGCGGCCACGGCGAGCTCGACGATCTGCGCGAGGTCGTCCTGCGACAGGGCCTGGAAGATCACGATGTCGTCGAGCCGGTTGATGAACTCGGGCTTGAACGCCTGGCGTACGAGCGCCTGCACCTGCTCGCGCTTGACGTCGAACGAGATCGTCGGGTCGATCAGGATCGGCGAGCCGAGGTTCGACGTCAGGATCAGGATCACGTTCTTGAAGTCGACCGTGCGGCCCTGCCCATCGGTCAGGCGACCGTCGTCCATGACCTGCAGCAGCACGTCGAACACCTCGGGATGGGCCTTCTCGACCTCGTCGAGCAGCACCACCGAGTACGGGCGACGGCGCACGGCCTCGGTCAGCTGGCCGCCCTGCTCGTACCCGATGTAGCCCGGAGGGGCGCCGACGAGCCGCGACACCGAGTGCTTCTCGCCGTACTCCGACATGTCGATGCGCACCATGGCGTGCTCGTCGTCGAAGAGGAACTCGGCCAGGGCCTTCGCCAGCTCGGTCTTTCCCACGCCGGTCGGGCCCAGGAACAGGAACGAGCCCGTCGGACGGTTCGGGTCCGAGATGCCCGCGCGCGAGCGTCGCACGGCATCCGAGACGGCCTTCACCGCCTCCTTCTGGCCGATGAGGCGCTTGCCGAGCTCGGACTCGAGGTGCAGCAGCTTCTCGGTCTCGCCCTGCAGGAGCTTGCCGACCGGGATGCCGGTCCACGCCGCGATGACGGCGGCGATGTCCTCGTCGGTGACCTGGTCGTTGACCATGCGGTCGCCCGCGGGCTCGTCGCGCTCGGCCTCGGCGACCTGGCGCTCGAGCGCGGGGATCTCGGCGTAGTACAGCCGGGACGCCTTCTCGAGGTTGCCCTCGCGCTGCGCCCGCTCTGCCTCGATGCGCGCGGCGTCGAGCTTCGTCTTGAGGTCTCCGACCTGGTTCAGGCTCGAGCGCTCGCGCTCCCAGCGCGCCTGCAGCTCATCGAGCTTCGCCTGCTCGGCACCGAGCTGCTCGCGCAGCTTCGCCAGGCGCTCCTTCGACGCGTCGTCCTTCTCCTTCTTCAGCGCCAGCTCCTCGAGCTTGAGGCGGTCGACGTGGCGCCGCAGCTCGTCGATCTCGAGCGGCGCGGAGTCGATCTCCATGCGCAGACGCGACGCGGCCTCGTCGATGAGGTCGATGGCCTTGTCGGGAAGCTGCCGGCTCGGGATGTAGCGGTGCGACAGGGACGCGGCCGCCACGAGGGCGGCATCCGCGATCGCGACCTTGTGGTGCGCCTCGTAGCGCTCCTTCAGCCCGCGCAGGATCGCGACGGTGTCCTCGACGCTCGGCTCGCCCACGTAGACCTGCTGGAAGCGTCGCTCGAGAGCGGCGTCCTTCTCGATGAACTCGCGGTACTCGTTGAGCGTCGTCGCGCCGATGAGGCGCAGCTCGCCGCGCGCGAGCATGGGCTTGAGCATGTTCGAGGCCGCCACCGAGCCCTCGCCGCCACCGGCGCCCATCAGGACGTGCAGTTCGTCGATGAACGTGATGATGCGACCCTCGGATTCGGTGATCTCCTTGAGGACGCTCTTGAGCCGCTCCTCGAACTGGCCGCGGTACATCGCCCCGGCGACCAGCGCCGAGATGTCGAGGGTGACGAGCTCCTTGTCCTTGAGGGACTCGGCGACGTCCCCCGCGACGATGCGCTGGGCGAGGCCCTCGACGACGGCGGTCTTGCCGACGCCGGGCTCGCCGATGAGGACGGGGTTGTTCTTGGTGCGGCGGGTCAGCACCTGGCTCACGCGCCGGATCTCGGCATCCCGCCCGATCACCGGGTCGAGCTTGCCCTGGCGCGCACGGTCGGTGAGGTTGATCCCGAACTGCTCGAGTGCGCTGGTGGCTTCCTCCTGCCCCGGCATCTGTGTTGCGTTCATGTGTTCTCCTGAAGTCTCGGCGACTCAAAGTTGAGTCGCATGCACTCAACTTTACCAAAGAAGGGCGTCGGGACGGAAGCGGATGGTGCTACGCATCCCCCGATCGCGTGCGATCGGCGTGGCCCAATGAGCGTCCGGGGGCGACGATGTCGCGCACCGCGCGTTTGAGCGCGGTGATGTCGGGGAACCCCCCGTCGGTCTTGCGGTTCCAGACGCCGGTGCCGTCGACGTCGACGCGGAAGACGCCGCCGGTCGCCGGTGCGAGGGCGATCTCGTCCACGTCGTCCGCGAACGTCGTCAGCAGCTCGCCCTGATACCACTGCGCGCGCAGCAGCCAGTTGCACTGCGTGCAGTAGGTGATGCGGATGCGGGGCTTGGCCACGCGGTGCTCCTCTCGCGGTCGCCGATCAGGCGACCGTCTCCAGCGGTGCGAGCTCGTCGGCAGCGCCGTCGGCGGCGTCCGCGCCCGGCTCGGAGGTCGTGCACGAGAACCGCGCCCGATACGCCGTCGGAGTCATCCCCAGCACGCGCGCGAACGTCTGGCGCAGCACCGCGGCCGAGCCGAACCCGGACTCCTCGGCGATGCGATCCAGACCCATGTCGGTGCGCTCCAGGAGCCGCTGCGCGTGGATCACGCGCTGGCGCGCCAGCCATGCGGCGGGCGTGGTTCCGAAATCGGCCTTGAACCGGCGCGCGAAGGTCCGCGGTGACATGTGGGCGCGCACGGCCAGCTGGTCGATCGACAGGTCCTCGCGCAGGTTGTCGAGCATCCAGTCGGTGATCGGCGCGAGAGACTGCGACGCCGCGACCGGCAGCGGCTTGTCGATGAACTGGGCCTGTCCGCCGTCGCGCTGCGGCGAGACCACCATGCGCCGCGCGATCTTGTTGGTGAGCTCCGCCCCGAGTTCCTGCCGCAGCAGGTGCAGGCACGCGTCCAGCCCCGCCGCGGTGCCGGCGCTGGTGATGATTCGACCGTCCTGCACGTACAGAACG
Source organism: Microbacter sp. GSS18 (assembly GCA_029319145.1). Lineage (NCBI taxonomy): Bacteria > Pseudomonadati > Bacteroidota > Bacteroidia > Bacteroidales > Porphyromonadaceae > Microbacter > Microbacter sp. GSS18. The sequence continues at coordinate 2,921,029 of CP119753.1, forward strand.
TCGGGGTCGACGTCGATGTCGGGGTACATCCGCGTCATGGTGTCGGCGTACATCCAGTGCGTGGTCGCGCGGCGCCCGTCGAGCACGCCCGAGGCGGCGACGACGAAGGCGCCCGAGCACACCGTGAGCACCCAGGCTCCGCGATCGACGGCGCGGCGGATCACCCCGGCGACGCGCGTGTCGATGCGGTTCCAGGCATCCCGAGGCACGGGCGTGACGACGACGAGGTCAGCCTCATCCGCGAACGCGAGATCGCGGTCGACGTTGATCGAGAAGCCCATGCTGCTGGGCACGGCGCCCGGTTCGGGCGTCACGACGCGGAAGTCGAAGTTCGGCACGCCGTCGTTGGAGCGGTCGAGGCCGAACGCCTCGCACGCGACACCGAACTCGAACGGGGCGAAGCCGGGCTGGACGATGGCGGCGACGGTCTTCATGACAACCTCACGCGTTGGCAGTTTTACGATGGACTATGGCCAGTCTGCCACTCGTGGCCGTTTCGGCACAAGCGTAGCGTTCCTGCCATGTTCACTCTCGTCATCGTCATCGCCCTGGCCGTCGCCGGCGTCGCCGCGACAGCGTACGCCCTCCCCCGGGACGGCTACCGCCGCACCCCCACCGACTGGACGCGCCTGCCCTAGCCCGGCGCTCCGCGAGCGCACATGCCGTCACCGAACGCACACTCCGTGCGCGCGCATCCCGCGTCATCTCGGTGATCGCATGTGCGCTCGGCGCCGGGGACTACCCCATCGCGCGGCGGTAGACCTCGATCATCGCGGCCGTCCGCGAGGACTGGCGGAAGCGCTCGCGCACCGTCGGATGCGGCAGCGGGGAGCGGCCGGCGGCGATGTCGGCGGATGCCGCGAGCAGCGCGTCCGCGAGCGCCCCGACCGACTCGCCGGCGACGGTCCAGTGCCCCGCCTCGAGTTCCTCGGCGATGTCGCGGTCGCTCACGATCGCGGGCGTCCCGAGCGACGCCGCCTCGAAGACCGTCATGCCCTGCGTCTCGAACCCGATGGAGGTCTGCACGACGGCATCCGCCGCCGCGATGCGCCGCAGCGTTTCGGGGTAGGGCAGGCGTCCGGCGAAGACCACCGCCGGGCCGGGCCGAGACACCGCCGCGGCGAAAGCCTCGTCCGAAGACAGCCCCCTGCCCTCACCCGCGAACGCGTCGATGCCGCGCCGTGCGACGAGCCGTCGCGCCGGGCGCAACTGTCCCCCGCCGCCGATGACCTCGATGTCGGCATCGACGCCCGACTCGGCCACCGCCTCGAGGAAGGGCAGCAGCCGCTTCTCGGGGCTCATGCGCCCGAGCCAGACGAGCCGCGGGCGCCCGGGGGCGCGCTCGGTCGACGCCGCGGCGAGCGCGGCGTCGAGCACCTCGTCGTCGATGCCGTTCCAGATGACGTCGACTCCCCCGGATGCGGGTGCGACGCCGTCGGCGAGCGCGCGACGCTCGGACTCCGAGGAGCGCAACAGCGTCGGATGCCCCGGCACGACGGCGTGCGCCTCGAGCCGGCGCGCGAAGTGCGAGGAGGGCGCAGTGACGGCATCCGATCGCGACGCGAAGCGCCGCAGGAACGCCCAGCCGTCACGGCCCCCCGGCTTCGCCCCGAAGAACCCGCCGAGCGCGCGCCGCTGCCACGCGTTCAGCGCCCGCAGCACGAGCCGCGGGAAGGGCGTGGTGGCCTCGATGCCGACGTCGACGCGGTTGTGCATCGTGTGCACGACAGGGAGGCCGTGCCGGCGGGCGTACCGGTGCCCGATGAAGGCTCCCCAGAAATCCGCCTGCACGTGGACGACGTCGACGGGCGGTCGGCCTGCGAGCGCGGCGTCCACCCAGCGGTCGGTGCGGCGGCCGGGCCACGTGAACGAGTACTCGAAGTCGGGCGTGATCGGGATCGACGGCATGTCGACGAATGCCGGGTCGCGGTCGCCCAGCATCCGCGCGGCGAGCGCCCCGTGCATCGCGGGCGCGACGATCGTGACGGTGTGCCCGGCCCTCTCGAGGAACCGCCGCTGCAGGCGCATCGAGACCTGAGCGCCGCCCAGCGACTGGACGTGCTGGTCGGCGAACATCACGACGTGCACGGCGGGCTACTCCGGGACGGGCTCGCCGCGGTAGAGCGCCTCGAAGGTGTCGAGGGTGCGCGTCATGTCGTGCACCTTGACGCCCTCGAGCGACGCCTTCTGCATCGCGAGTCGCTCCTCAGGGGTCTGGCGCAGCACGCGGTTGAGCTTCGCAGCGAGGTCGTCGGCGTCGCCCGGCGCGAACAGATAGCCGTTCTCGCCGTCGTGGACGAGATGCGGCAGCGCCACGGCGTCCGCGGCGACGATCGGCAGACCCGAGGCCATCGCCTCCATCGTCGCGATCGACTGCAGCTCGGCGATCGAGGCGATGACGAACGCGCTGGCGTTCGCGAGGAAGGCGCGCAGCTCATCGTCGGACGTGTGCCCGTGGAAGCGCACGCGATCGAGCAGCCCGAGCTGCGCCGCGAGCTCTTCGAGGTTGCGTCGCTGGTCGCCGTTGCCCACGATGTCCAGGCTCACATCCAGAGCCGGGTCGAGCTTGGTCAGCGCGTGCAGCACGACGTCGATCTGCTTCTCGGTCGTGAGGCGCCCGACGAAAACGAGCCGGTTGGCGTCGCGCGGCGTGAGGTCTGCGGTGTAGTTCGACGCGTCGATGCCGCAGCTGACCGGCAGGACGCCGTCGATGTCGATCGTCCCCTCGAGGAAGTCGGCGGCCTTCCGCGTGGGCGTCGTGACCGCCCGGGTCAGGTCGAACGTGCGCTTGGCGTCGTCCCACGCGAGCTTGACGACCACCCTGTCCAGCATCGGCGGCAGCGTGGTGAAGTCGAGGATGTTCTCGGCCATGACGTGGTTGGTGGCGACGATCGGGATGCCGCGCTTGGCGGCTTCGCGCGAGAGCCCGCGGCCGATCACGATGTGCGACTGGATGTGCACGATATCGGGCTTCACGGCGTCGAGCACCCGCCGGGCGTAGTGCTTGGAGCGGAAGGGCATGACGAACGTCAGCCAGTCGTGCGGGTACCAGCGCCACGACGGCAGGCGGTGCATCGTCATCGGCTGGCCCTCGATGACCTCGGTGAACACGCCGTGCTCACGATGCGTCCTGCTGGGCGCCATCACGTGCACCTCGTGCCCGCGCGCGACCAGGCCCGCGGCGAGGCGCTCAGCGAACCGCGCCGCCCCGTTGACGTGCGGCAGGAAGGTGTCGGCCCCGATCAGGATCTTCAGGGGACGCGGGTTCACGGCGTCGGCGGAGGGTTCGTCGGGCGTCGCGGAGTCGGTCACGGGATGCTGTGGGCCTGTCTGTGCGGCGAGGGGATTGCGCGCTGCGGATGGCTCTCGCGCGCGCACCACTCTACCCGAGGGGTTCTCCCAGCCCGGCAGGCGGGGCGCGGTCGTACGCTGGGGGAATGCCGCGACTCCAGGCCGATGCATCCGACGACCTCTGGGTCCCCGTGACCGGCTCGCTCGGGCTCCGAGGACGCCGGCACCGCAAGGCGGCCATCCGGATGCTTCTGACGCAGGCGAACCGCGCGATGGGTCAGACCGAGCGCCCCGGCAGCCCCGTCGCCGCTTGGGTGATGAGCCAGGCAGCGCCGCTGCTCATGAAGCGGACCGCGGGGCGTCTGCTCGTGTGGGTGTGGAAGAGCGACCCCGACCTGCTGGTCGCGATGGCGCAGGTGCAGGAGGCGACGAACCAGCTGCGCGCGGCGCGCGCGATGATGCCCATGGAGTACGACGACACCGAGTCGTTCCGCAATCCCCATCTGGGCGTGGGCGAGAAACTCGCGATGGAGCTGCCTCCCGACCCCGCTCAGCCGCCGTTCGCGTCGTACACGTGGGACACCGGCGCGCACTTCGTCACGCTCACGGCCGTGTGCGGCGACCGCGAGCGCTTCGGCACCGTGATCGGCGCCGTCGACGACCTGGCCCGCACCCTCCGCGTCGTCGAGGACCTCACCCTCGGCGAATCCCCCGACGTCCTGAGGATCGATCCCGCATGAGCGAGAGCACCGCGCCGGCCACCGTCCACCCCGCAACCCACCGGCCCGTGCGCATCGGCGTGCAGCTCGCGCCCCAGCACGCGACGGTCGCCGAGTACCGGGATGCCGTCCTGCGGGCCGAGGACATGGGCGTGGACGCCATCTTCAACTGGGACCACTTCTTCCCGCTCACCGAACCCGACGAGGCCGAGCACTACGAGGCGTGGACACTCCTGGCCGCGATGGCGGAGCAGACCGAGCGGGTCGAGTTCGGGCCGCTGGTCAACTGCAGCTCCTACCGCAATCCCGACCTGCAGGCCGACATGGCCCGCACGGTCGATCACCTGAGCGCGCGCGCCGGCGGTCCCGGCCGCTTCATCTTCGGCACCGGGTCGGGCTGGGCCGAGCAGGACTACGTGGAGTACGGGTACGAGTTCGGAACCGTCGGGTCGCGCCTGAACGCCCTGGCGGAGGACCTGCCCCGCATCCGCTCGCGGTGGGAGCGGCTCAACCCGCCGCCCACGCGGCGGATCCCGATCCTGATCGGCGGTCAGGGCGAGCGCAAGACGCTGCGCCTGGTCGCCCGGCACGCCGACATCTGGCACACCTTCACGCGTCTGGAAGGCATGCCGCACAAGATCGGCGTGCTGCACGAGTGGTGCGCGCAGGAGGGACGCGACCCCGCCGACATCGAACTGTCGACGGGATTCACCATCCGCGGGTTCGGGCCGCTGCTCGAGGACGATGCGCCGGACCGTCTTCACGCCCTCGGGTTCCGACTGCTGATCCCCGCGATCGACGGCCCGGACTACGACCTGTCTTCGCTCGCGCCGCTGCTGCGGTGGCGCGATCACATGAACGGCGGGTGACCGGGGGCGCCGGACACTGGCCCCCGTCGCGGCGGCGTGATAGACCGGCTAGGACGCGGAACAGGTGCGACCGCGCGTTGTCGAGAGGACGCTGATGGCTGAATTCAGATACGGACCGGTCGAGCTCTACCTGGTCGGCTTCGCGGGCGAGGCGCCCTCGCCGGAAACGCTCCAGGCCCTCGGCGACCTCGCCGACAGCGGCCTGGTGCGCGTGCTCGACTTCGTGCTCATCTCGAAGTCGTCAGGCGGCGACCTGACGGTCACCGAGATCGAGGACGAGGACTTCCCGCTCGACCTCTACGAGGTCGGCATCGCCGGCGACGAGGACATCGAGGAGTTCGCCGAGCTCATCGAGCCGGGCGGCTCCGCGGCGCTCGTCGCACTCGAGCTGCTCTACGCGCGCAAGCTCGCCGAGAGCGTCGCCGCCTCGGGTGCCGTCGTCCTCAGCGCCGAGCGCATCCCCGCCCCGATCGTCAACGCCGTGATGGATGCGGCCGACGAGGCCTGAGTCCGCCGTCGCAGAAGCAGAACAGGAGAAGACATGCCCAGAAGGTTCGGACGCCCCGGGCTGGTCGGCCTGGCGGCCCGCACGGCGGTCGTCGCGGGTACGGCCAGCGCCGTCAGCGGCGGTGTGTCGCGTCGCCAGCAGCGACGCGCGCAGGACCAGTACGAGCAGGAGCAGTACCAGGCCGCCCAGCAGCAGGCCGCGATGAACGCGGCCGCGCAGCAGGCGGTCGCCGCGCAGATGCCCGCGGCTCCGCCCGCCCCCGCGGGGGCGTCGGCCGGCGGCGGCACCGACCTGGTCGCCGAGCTGCAGAAGCTCGGCGCGCTGAAGGAGGCCGGCATCCTCTCGGATGCCGAGTTCGCCGCAGCGAAGGCCAAGCTGCTCGGGTGACGCGCACGTCGGCAGCGGGTCCGGGGATCACCCCGATCCGTTGTCCTCCGGCGCGCGCTCGGTCGCCGCGGTGTCGCCCGAGAGCCACCGCAGCCACACCGACTTCGGGTCCTGCTCGAGCACGAGCGCGCGCACGAGCAGAGTCAGGGGGATCGACAGGATCGCGCCGAGCGGCCCGATGACGAACGTCCAGAAGATCACCGAGAAGAAGCTCAGCGTCAGGCTGAGGCTGACCGCGTCGCTGACGAACTTGGGCTGGATCAGCACCTGCAGCGTGACGTTGACCACGCAGTAGATCACGATGACGACGAGCATGAGAGGCCATCCGCCGACGACGAGCGCCAGCAGCGCCGGCGGCACGAGCCCGAGGACGAATCCGATGTTGGGCACGAAGTTCGTCACGAACGCCAGGATCGCCCACACCGCCGGGGCGGGAACGCCCAGCGCCCACAGCGCCAGTCCGTCGATGATCGCGACGATCGCACCGAACGTGGCATTGACGACGTAGTAGCGGCGGACGTTGCGGTTGTAGACGGCGAACCGGGTCATCGCCGGGCGGGAGGACGGTCCGAAGTCCGTCGCGGCGCGCGCGTAGCGGGCACCGTCCGCGGCCATGAAGATGACATAGGCGAGCACGAAGAAGAACGCCGTGAGCACGCCCAGCGCCTGGCCGGTGAGCGATGCCAGCAGCGAGACGAGGTTCGACGGATCGAGCACCGAGGCCACCGCGTCGCCCGCCTGCTGATCGAGGCCGAGCGAGGCGAGGCCGGCGACGATCGCGTCGGCGGTGTCGCGCAGGTCCACCGACAGGTCGGCGACGAGGCGGACGAACTGTGCACCGGCGAACCACAGCATGGCCGCGAGCGCGGCGAGGATCGCGTAGCCGAGGACGATGACGATGGTGGTGGCCGTCCAGGACGGCCACCCGCGGCGGACCAGAGGCGCGCGCACCGGCCAGCAGATGATCACGATGACCGCACCGACCGCGAGCGGGCCGACGAGCTCGCGGGCGAGGTAGAGTCCTGCGAGCGCGACCGCGGCGGCCGCGAGCCCGACGACCACGCGCAGCGTCGGACTCAACGCCGGCGGTGGGGACGCAGATGCGGGTGCGGGCTGGGGTGGATCGACGCGACGCTTCACGAGCCCAGGCTAGAGCCGTCGCGCCGTCCCGGCGGCTCGTCGCCGAGGCGCGCCGCCACCTCCGTGATCTGACGCGCCACCTGACGCACCTGCCCCCGCGTCGCGGGCTCTTGATCGTCGTCTTCGCCGACCGCCTTCTCGAGCACCCACGACGACACGGTGGCGGTGACGACGCTGACCACGGCGATGCCGCCGGTCATCAGGAGCACCGCGACGATGCGTCCCCACGAGGTGACCGGGTAGAAGTCGCCGTACCCGACGGTGGTGATGGTGACGAACGCCCACCACACGGCGTCGCCGAAGGTGTGGATGTTCGAGTCGGGCGCGGGCCGCTCCGCCTCGAGGACGGACAGGGCCGCCATCCAGATGAGGGTCAAGGCGGCTCCTGCGCCGTAGATCGCGATGCGGCTGCGCAGCGCAGCCCCGGCCGTGCGCTGAAGCGCGGCGATGACCGTGAGCGCCTTGAGCAGGCGCAGCGGCCGCATCGCCGGGATGAGCACGACCGCGAGATCGAACAGGTGCCGGAAGAACCAGCGCGTGCGCTGGGGCGCGATCGTCAGCCGCACCACGTAATCGACCGCGAAGAATGCCCACGTGGCGAACATCACGAACCGGGTGACCACCTCGGCCGCCCCGACCGGCACGGCGATCACCTGCCACGAGTACGCGACGATGAACAGGACCGACGCGACGATGAGGGGCCAGTAGGTGAGCTTCTCCCAGCGCTCGTCCGACATGCTCCGCAGACTATTGCGCCGTCGCGCCGCGCGGCGCGCGCCTCGCCGGGGCCGAGCGCGGCTCAGCGCCGCGTATCGGCCTGCAGCGCCGCGGCGTTGCGGATCAGCATGATGATCCAGGTGAAGACGAGCACGCCCGCGACCAGCTCCACCGCGGTGAGCGTGTAGATGCCGAAGGCGAAGTAGACCGCCAGCAGCAGGATCACGGCGAAGAACCACCAGCCGAGCGCGAGGAACGTCTTCGGCATGTCGGGGATCCACCACCGGATGCCGATGGCGGCCACGCCGAAGGCGATCGCCATGCCCGAGGCCGCGAAGGTGTGGATCCAGAAGAAGCGGTCGACGTGGAAGACGCCCACCAGAGCCAGCAGGACGCCGACGAGGATCAGGCACACCCGCATGTTCCGCCGGCCGTTCGGGTGAGGGGTCGGGATGGCGAGGGTGACGTAGCGGGCGAGGGTCGTGACGATCAGGCCCGCGACGATCAGGGTCAGGTTGAACGCCAGCGCCGAGAAGTCGCCGGTCACGCCCAGCGAGCTCAAGTGGTCCTGCCACCACAGCGGATCGCTCGCGGTCAGCATGCTCGCGATGATCCCCTCGGCGAGGAACACCGCCAGGACGACCGCGAGCAGCATGAGGTCCATGTGCGTCGCCGAGTAGAACGCGAGGTAGCCGGTGACGGCGGCCGCGGCGCCCGAGAGGACGAGCAGCGGGACGGCGAAGACCTGGGCGCCGATGAACGAGTCCTCCAAGATGACCGACAGGAGCGTCCAGGTCAGCAGCGCGATGACGCCGTGGGCGACGGCGAGCGCGAACACGTCGAGGTAGTCGAAGCCCCGGAAGCGGTCCCGCTGACGGCGGACCACGATGAACCGCCCGGCCGCGAACGAGACCATGGCCACGACCGCGCCGGTGATCGCCGCATACTGTCCGATGGAGCCCGGCCCCGAGATCGGGGCGTCGTCGAGCTGGAAGACGAGGATCGCCAGGGCCGCGACCGCGATGAACGAGACCGCACCGCCGGTGATCGCGAGCGACTCGAGCGACCTCTCCGTCTTGCCGTCGAACTCGCGTGCCGCCTCGCGGGCGACGGCGGCGAGGCGCGCTCGACGGGCGTCCTGGGGTGAGGTGGGCGTGCTCACGGCACGAGGCTATCGTCGCAGCCGCCCGAAGTCAGCCGATCCGGGCGCTGATCGCGGCGGATTCCCCCGTCGCGACGCGCGGCCGGTCTATGGTGAGTGCCATGAGCGGCGACGGACAGGCGGCTGCGATCGATCCGACCCCGCGGCGGCTGCTCGCCCTCAGCGTGCCGGCGGTGGCCGTGGGGATCCTCGCGGCGCTGGTTCTGTGGCTGCTGGACGAAGTGTCCCTCGGTCTCGAATGGGTGCTGTGGGACGCCGCACCGGGCCTGGTCGGCGCAGATCCGGACTCCGGATGGTGGATCTTCCTGACGCTGACCCTGGTGGGCCTCCTCGTCGGCCTCGTCCTGTGGCTCGTCCCCGGTCACGGCGGCCCGGACTCGGCGACCGTCGAGCTCGACGCACCGGTGCAGCCGATGAAGTACGTTCCCGGTATCGCGCTCGCCTCGATCCTCACGCTCGGCGGCGGCGTCAGCCTCGGGCCCGAGAGTCCCATCATCGGAATCATCACCGCGATGACCGTGTGGGGACTGACGAAGCTGTGGCCGAAGTTCCCCGTGCGTCTGTCGGTGGTCCTCGCGCTCGCCGGCACGATCGGCGCCCTGTTCGGCACGCCGATCGCCGCGGCGCTCGTCCTGACCGGCCCGCTTGCGGCAGCCCCCGGCCGCGGATCGCTGTGGGACAAGCTGTTCCTTCCGGTCGCGGCGGCCTCGGCCGGCGCCGTCACGACGCACCTGCTCGGCGGCGGCATCCACGCGGTGCCGGGCATCGAGCCGTACGGCGGCCCCCAGCCCCTCGACATCGTGTGGGGGATGCTGATCGCCTCGGTCGCGGCCGGTCTCGGCCTTCTCACCGCCTGGGCGCTGCCGCCGCTGCACCGGCTGCTGCGCCGGGCGCTGCGGCATCCGTTCCTCGTCCCCGCCGTCGGCGGCGTGCTCCTGGGCGCGCTCGGGGCGATCGGCGGACCGGTCACGCTGTTCAAAGGACTCGACCAGAGCGCCGAACTGATCGAGAACGCCGACTCGTACTCCACCGGGCAGCTCGCCATCATCCTCGTCGTGAAGATGCTCGCCCTCGTCGTCGCGGCGGCGGCGAGCTTCCGCGGCGGTCGCATCTTCCCCGCGATCTTCCTCGGGATCGCCACGGGCATGCTCATCCACGCCCTGATCCCCGGCATCCCCCTCGGCCTCGCGCTGTCGGCGGGCGTGCTCGGGTTCACGCTCGCGATCTCGCGCGACGGCTGGATCGGCATCTTCGCGGCGGTCGCGATCGTCGGCGACATCACCCTCATCCCGATGATCTGCGTCGCGGTGCTGCCGGCATGGCTGCTCGTCTCGCGCGGACCGGAGATGATCGTGCACACCGCCCACGACCGGAGCGAGCCGGACGAGGCCACGCCGAAGGAGCAGGGCTCTTCCGCGTGAGCGACCGACGTGTCATGCTCCGAGCATGTCCGACGCGAGTCCGGCACTGTGGCCTCCGCTGACTCCCCTCGCGGCCCGCATCGACGCGGGCCGCGCGATCCGGCGCGATCACCCGCGTGAGGGGATGGACGCGCTCACCCTGACCGCGCGCGATCCCCTCCGCATCCTCGACGCGCAGAACGCCACGCGCGTGCCCGAGCTCGTTCCCTTGCGCATCGAGCGGATGTCGGCGAGCGCCTTCGCGTTCTACCGCGGCACCGCCGCCGTCATGGCCGCCGATCTCGCCGCCGACCCCAACAGCGGCATCCTCGTCGGATCGTGCGGCGACGCGCACGTCGCCAACTTCGGCTTCTACGCCTCGCCTCAGCGCACGCTCGTGTTCGACCTCAATGACTTCGACGAGGCGGCGTGGGCGCCATGGGAGTGGGACGTCAAGCGACTGGCCACCAGCATCGTGCTCGCGGCGGACGCCGCCGGACTCGGAACGGATGTGGCCGGAGAGGCGTGCCGGGATGCCGTGCGCGCCTACGCCCGCGTGATGAAGGCGAACGCCGAGAAGAGCCCCGTCGACCGCTACTTCGAGCACTTCGAACTCGACGGCGCAGTCGAGAAGATGGATCCCGAGACCCGGCACGCCATGAAGGACGCCATCAAGGACGCCGAGCGGCGCACCGGCGAGCGCGCGGCGCACAAGCTCACCGAGACCGCACCCGACGGTCGCCTGCGCTTCATCGAGTCGGCTCCGACGATGGTGCGGGCCTTCTCGGACCAGCTCGCGCGGGTCAACGAGCTGTTCGAGGAGTACCGAGCGACCGTGCCCGTCGACATCGGCGCCCTCCTGCGCGGCTACGAGCTCGTCGATGTCGCGCGGCGGGTCGTGGGCGTGGGAAGCGTCGGCACGCGGTGCTACCTGCTGCTGCTGCAGGACGGCGACCGGAACGCCCTGATCCTGCAGGCCAAGGAGGCGCTGCCGAGCGTGCTGCTCACGACCGGCTCCATCCGGCAGCCGCACCAGGTGACGGCCTACATCGCCCGCAACGCCCAGGGCGGTCGCGTGGTCGCGATGCAGCGGATCCTTCAGGCGGTGTCCGACCCCTTCCTGGGGCATGTCACCGGTCCACGCGCCGACTACTACCTGCGCCAGTTCCACGACAGCAAGGGCAGCATCGACGCCGAGACCCTCGAAGCGGGGCCCTTCCAGCGACACGCGCAGCTGTGCGCCGCCGTGCTCGCCCGCGCCCACAGCCAGTCCCCCAACGCGGCGACGGTGTCGGGGTACGTGGGCGGCGGCAAGGTCGCGGCCGAGTCCATCACCGCCTGGGCATTCGCGTACGCCGACGTCGCGCGACAGGATCACGCAGACTTCGTCGCCGCCCACTCCGGATCCGCTGCGGACGGCTAGCGCTGCGAACTCCGTCCGTCCATTGCATATCCACTCGCCGAGTGCACGGCTTCCGCGCGCGCACGCGCTATGGATTCGGCGAGGGCATATGCTCCGCTCGGCGCGGGTGGGTCGCCTATGCCTCGTCGTGCTCGGACTCGTCGGGTTCGTCGCCCTCCGCCGGCGGAAGCGACGGCCGGGGCCGCCACACCACGACCTCGGTGGCGCGGCGGACGCGCGTGCCGTGTCGCAGCGGGATGACGCCGCCGGCGCGGCCCGCGGCGAACACCCGGGCGCCCGGGCGGTTCTCGACCTCGGCGCGGATGCGCTCCTCGAGCGCGTTGACACGACCGGTGAGCGAGCGCACCTGATCCTCGAGGTCGAGGATGCGGGCGATCGCGGGCAGGCCGATGCCCTCGGCCGACATGCGGGCGACCTCGCGCAGCTGGGCCACGTGCCGCAGCGAGTAGCGGCGCGACCCGCCGCGCGTGCGGTCCGGAACGACGAGGCCGAGGCGGTCGTACTGTCGCAGCGTCTGCGGGTGCATGCCCGCCAGCTCCGCAGCGGCGGCGATCGCGAAGATCGGCGCGTTCTCATCGAACTCGCGCGGTTGCGCCATCACTCGCTCACCTCCTCGGCGTCGTCGTCCCGTCCATGCTTCAGCCCCGCGCCTTGGCCATGAGGTCGGCGCGCGGGTTCTCCTTGGGTTCCAGGTCGTGGAATCGCTGCAGCGCCTCGCGCGCGGCATCGTCCAGGTGCGACGGCACCGCGACCTGCACTTCGGCCAGCAGATCGCCCGTGCCCTTGGCGGTCTGGACGCCCCGACCCTTGACGCGCAGTACGCGACCCGACGGTGTGCCAGGAGCGACGCGCAGCTTCACCGGGTCTCCGCCCAGCGTCGGCACCTCGATGGTGGCGCCCAGCGCCGCCTCGGTGAAGGTGACCGGCACGGTCACGCGCAGGTTCAGTCCGTCGCGCGTGAACACCGGGTGGGGACGCACGGTGACCTGCACGACGATGTCGCCGGTCTCACCGCCGTCCGGCGACGGACGGCCGCGCCCGCGCAGCCGGATCTTCTGGCCGTCCGACACCCCGGCGGGGATCTTCACCTTGAACGGCTTGCCGTCCTCGCCCTGCAGCGTGATGGTCTCGCCCTTGGTGGCGGTGATGAAGTCGATCGTCGTGCGAGCCGTGACATCCGCACCCCGACTCGGACCGCCGTACCCGCGGAATCCGCCGGTGGGCTGGCCGAAGCGGCCCGAGCCGAAGCCCGTTCCGCCGCCGCCCTGATTGAACATGCCGAACAGATCCTCGAAGTCTCCCGACTGGAAGCGGCCGCCGCCACCCCCGCGGCCCTGGTTGAACATCGAGAAGACATCCTCGAAGCCGCCCTGGCCCTGACCGCCCGCGGTGAAGCGCGCACCCGAGCCCATCGCCCGGATCTGGTCGTACTCCTTGCGCTGCTCGGGGTCCGAGAGCACCGAGTACGCCTCGCTGATCTCCTTGAACTTCGCCTCGGCGGCGGAGTCGCCCGGATTCGAGTCCGGGTGGTATTTGCGCGCGAGCTTGCGATACGTCTTCTTCAGCTCGGCGTCGGGGACGTCCTTCGACACACCCAGGACCTTGTAGAAGTCCTTGTCGAACCAGTCCTGACTGGCCATGGATGCTCCCTTCGCCTACTCGGCCGGGACGGCGACCACGACCTTGGCGGGTCGCAGCTCGACCGAGCCCAGACGGTAGCCGGGCTCGACGACCTCCAGGATCGTCGCCTCGGTCACGCCGGGGGTCGGCGCCTGGAAGATCGCCTCGTGCTGCTGCGGGTCGAACGCCTCGCCGGCCTCGCCGTACACGGTCATGCCCATGCGCTCGGCCACGCCGCGCAGCTTCTCCGCGATCGCCGCGAAGGGGGTGCCCTCCTCGAGGTCGCCGTGCTTGTCGGCGCGGTCGAGGTCGTCGAGCACCGGCAGCAGCCCCTTGGCGACCGCGCCCTTGGCGCGCTCGATCTCGACCTCGCGCTGCTCCTCGGTGCGGCGGCGGTAGTTGGCGTACTCCGCCTGCAGACGCTTGAGGTCGTTCAGCAGCGCCGACTCGAGGTCGGCCAGCACGGCATCCTCGGCGGCGGCGTCGACGTTCTGGGTCGCGCCCAGGATGTCGTCGACGGTCAGATCGTCCTCGATGGGCCGCTCCTCGGGAGCCTCGCCCTCCTGCGGCTCGGGGCCGGACGCCTGGGCGTCCGGCCCCTCACCACCGAGGACCTCGTCACCGTCGTTGTCGATCGGCTCTTCGGGGTCCTTGTTCGCCATGGTTACTTCTTCTCGTCCTCGTCGTCGACGACCTCGGCGTCGATGACGTCCTCGTCGGGGTTGGGGACGTTGCCGGCGCCGGGCTCGTTCGCGGCCGGGTCGGGGTTCTCACCGGCGGCCTGGCCGGCCGCGTAGATGGCCTCGCCGAGCTGCGACTGGCTCTGGCTGAGCTTGTCGAAAGCCGTCTTCACCGCGTCGTCGTCCTCACCGGCGAGCGCCGTCTTGAGCGCGTCGACGTCGGCCTGGACCGAGTCCTTCACCTCGGCGGGGAGCTTGTCCTCGTTCTCCTTGATGAGCTTCTCGACCGAGTACGACAGGGTCTCGGCCTGGTTGCGGGTCTCGGCGGACTCGCGGCGCTTCTTGTCCTCGGCGGCGTGCTCCTCGGCCTCGCGCACCATGCGGTCGATGTCGTCCTTGGGCAGCGACGAGCCGCCGGTGATGGTCATCGACTGCTCCTTGCCCGTGCCCTTGTCCTTGGCGGACACGTGCACGATGCCGTTGGCGTCGATGTCGAAGGTGACCTCGACCTGCGGGATGCCGCGCGGAGCCGGTGCGATGCCGGTCAGCTCGAAGGTGCCCAGCGGCTTGTTGTCGCGCGTGAACTCGCGCTCGCCCTGGAAGACCTGGATCGCCACCGACGGCTGGTTGTCGTCGGCGGTCGTGAAGGTCTCGCTGCGCTTGGTGGGAATGGCCGTGTTGCGCTCGATGAGCTTGGTCATGATGCCGCCCTTGGTCTCGATGCCGAGGCTCAGGGGGGTCACGTCGATCAGCAGCACGTCCTTGCGCTCGCCCTTGAGGACGCCGGCCTGCAGGGCGGCGCCGACGGCGACGACCTCGTCCGGGTTCACGCCCTTGTTGGGCTCCTTGCCGCCCGTCTCCTGCTTGACGAGCTCCGACACGGCGGGCATGCGGGTCGAGCCGCCGACGAGGACGACATGGTCGATGTCGGCGACCTTGATGCCGGCCTCGCGGATGACGTCCTCGAACGGCTTCTTGGTGCGGTCGAGGAGATCCTTCGTCAGGTCCTCGAACTTCGCGCGCGACAGGTTCTCCGACAGCGACACCGGGCCCGAGTCGGTCAGCGACAGGTAGGGCAGGTTGATCGAGGTCGAGGTCGAGCTGGACAGCTCCTTCTTCGCCTGCTCGGCGGCCTCCTTGAGGCGCTGCAGCGCGATCTTGTCGCCCGAGACGTCGACGCCCGTCGTGTCCTTGAACTGCTTCATCAGGTAGTCGACGACGCGCTGGTCCCAGTCGTCACCGCCGAGGCGGTTGTCGCCGGCGGTGGCGCGCACCTGGATCGTCGAGAAGTCCTCGTCCTTGCCCACCTCGAGCAGAGACACGTCGAACGTTCCGCCACCGAGGTCGAAGACGAGGATCAGCTCGTCCTCCTTGCCCCGGTCGAGGCCGTACGCGAGGGCCGCGGCGGTGGGCTCGTTGATGATGCGCAGGACGTTCAGGCCCGCGACCTCACCGGCCTCCTTCGTGGCCTGGCGCTCGGCGTCGTTGAAGTAGGCGGGGACCGTGATGACGGCATCCGTCACGGAGTCGCCGAGGTACTGCTCGGCGTCGCGCTTGAGCTTCTGCAGGATGCGGGCCGAGACCTCCTGCGGCGTGTACGACTTGCCGTCGATCGCCTGCGTCTTCCAGTCGGTGCCCATGTGGCGCTTGACCGAGGTGATGGTGCGGTCGACGTTGGTGACGGCCTGGCGCTTGGCGGTCTCGCCGACCAGCACCTCGCCGTCCTTGGTGAACGCGACGACCGACGGGGTCGTCCGGAAGCCCTCGGCGTTCGCGATGACCTTGGGCTCGCCGCCCTCGAGCACCGAGACGACGGAGTTCGTCGTTCCGAGGTCGATTCCAACAGCACGTGCCATGTGTTTCTCTCCTTCGTGTGGACCGAGGCCGCGAGCCGCGGTCCGGGTAGTGCACAAGTCTGGGAGCGGCTCGGCGACACGGGTCAGATCCCGGGTTGAGCCGCAACGACTCAAGGGTACGCCGAGCGCCTGAGCGTGTCAAATGAAGTTGATATGAGGCGACTCAAGTTTGTGTTCGGCGACCTCACACCGACTTGGCGAGGGTCTGCAGCAGCAGCACCAGCGCACCCAGCGCCACGAGCATTCCGAGCGCCAGCAGCGTCTGCCACCACCGCAACCGCGAACTGCGCACCGCGAGCAGGCCGATGACCACGAGGGTTCCCACGTAGATCCACGCCGCGATCATCAGCGCGAGCTCGATGTCGAGCCATCCCGCCCACGCCGCGCCGATGAAGGCGGCGGGGAGGACGACGGTCGCGAGCGCGGCCGACGAGACGCGGAGAGGGACCATCACCTCGGCTCGCGACGAGAAGTGACTGTGCACCACGAGGTGGCCGACGATCTCCGACACGAATCCCGCCGTGGTGATCCCGAGCACACCGAAGATGAGCGCCAGGAACGCGTGCTCGGGGTCGGGATGGCTGCCCGAGACGACGAGCACGATCGCGAGCCCGGTGAAGGTGGCGTAGACGCGCTCCTTGAAATAGGACACCAGGCCGGCGTCGCCGCCCTCGCGGGCGATCGCGTCTCGGCGACGCGCGCTGCGGGACCGCCGCGCACGGTAGGCGTCGCCGACGTTCTCGTCGGTGTCGGGGGTGTCCGGGTTCTCGGCGGCGGAGGCTGCGTCCATGCGCTCATCCTGCCGCCCGTGGCGCGGATACGTCCAGGCGGCGGCCCGGGGCTACGGCGAGGCCAGTCGCTGACGCTTGCGCCGGTCCTGCTGGACCCGCTTGGTCCAGTCGGCGAACCACGGCGCATCAGGGAGGCGCGCGAGCACCGGTCCGACGACGATCGTGATGAGAACGTACGCGGTCGCGAGCGCGGCCAGCGACCGATCGACCCCCGAGGCGATCGCCAGCCCCGCGATGACGATCGAGAACTCTCCCCGGGGCATGAGCGCGAAACCGGCTCGCCAGCGACCCGCTTCGGCGATGCCCGCTCCACGCGCCGCCAGGTATCCCGACAGCAGCTTCGTGCCCATCGTGACGATCGCGAGAAGGATGGCCGGAACGAGCATCGGGACCAGATCGGCGGGATTCGTCGACAGCCCGAAGAACAGGAAGAACACCGAGGCGAACAGGTCGCGCAGCGGCATCAGCAGGCGATGGGCGTGCTCGGCCACCGGGCCCGAGATCGCGATGCCCACCAGGAACGCACCGACGGCCGATGACACGCTCGCCTGCGCCGCGAGCCCGGCGACCAGCATCGTGAGCCCCAGGATCGACAGCAGCAGCACTTCGGCGCTCCGCGACCACACCAGCCGCGACACGAAGTGTCCATGGCGCAGCGCGATGTAGAGGATCACGATCACCGAGGCGAGCGCGATGACGACCGTGATGACGCTCGCCCCCAGGTCGAGACCGATGAGCAGCGCCGTGAGCACCGGCAGATAGAACGCCATCGCGAGGTCCTCGATCACGAGGATCGACAGCACCGTCGGCGTCTCGCGGTTCGACAGGCGCCCGAGGTCATGGAGCATCTTGGCGATCACGCCCGACGAGGAGATCCACGTGATGCCCGCGAGCGCGACGGCGGCGACCGGCCCCCATCCGAGGGCGAGCGCGAGCACCGCACCCGGCGTGGCGTTGAGGACCATGTCCCACACGCCGGCCACGCGCGAGGTCTTGAGGTTGCCCATGAGCTCCTGCGGCGTGTACTCGAGCCCGAGCATGAGCAGCAGCAGGATCACCCCGATCTCGGCGCCGATCTCGATGAACTCCTCGCCCGTGTTGAAGGGCAGCAGGCCGCCCTCGCCGAAGGCGAGCCCGCCGAGCAGGATCAGCGGGATCGGCGAGATCCCGAGCCGGCCGGCGAGCCGGCCCAGCAGCGCGATCCCGAGCAGGAGCGCACCGATCTCTATGAGAACGAGCGCGCCATGAGACATCGGGTCAGACTCCGTCGACGATGTCCGCGAGCTTCTGGAGCCCCTCGCTCGTCCCCACCGACACGAGCGTGTCGCCGACGTGCAGCACCTCGTCGGGCGCCGGGGCGGGGATCACGCCGGCATCGCGCACGATCGCGACGATCGAGCATCGCGTGAGGGTGCGTGCGCGCGTGTCGCCGAGCGGCCGTCCGGCGTAGGGAGAGTCCGCCCGCAGCGTGATCTGCTTCGTCGAGATCCCGTCCACCTGCTGGCGCAGGCCCGCGATCTGGGTCATGATGACCGACCCGCCCAGGACCTCCGACAGCGCCGTGGCCTCCTCGTCGGTGAGGGCCACGGTCTCCGCCGCGCGGTCGGGATCATCCTCGTCGGCGACCGATATCTCGCGGCCGCCCTCGCGGAAGGTGATGACCGACAGGCGGCGACCGCCGTCGGTCTCGATGTCATGACGGGTGCCGATCCCAGGCAGCTCGGCGCGTTCGACGTGCACGGACATGCGTCCATCATGGCATCAGCGGCGCGGCCACCCGACCGTCGGCGCGTGTACCCTGGCGCATGCCGCGACGGAGCGGCGCACCCGTGGCGGAACCCGCCGTTCACCGAAGGGTCCTACCGTGACCGACATGCCGCTGCCCGAGCACCCGTCACCCGAGTCCGCCCCCGAGCCACCGGCCGGCGCGAACACCCGCAAGCGCGAAGTGCTGGCGTGGGCGCTGTGGGACTGGGGCTCGGCCGCCTTCAACGCGGTGGTCACGACCTTCGTGTTCTCCACGTATCTCGCCTCGACGGCATTCGTCGACCCGGCCATCGTTGCCGCGGCGGGCGGAGACGACTCCGACCCGGCGCTGGTGCGGGCGCTGGCCGACAATGCCAGCGTCGTCGGCTGGGCGCTCATGCTGGCGGGCCTGCTCATCGCCGTGCTCGCGCCGGTGCTCGGCCAGCGCTCGGACGGCAGCGGGCGCCGCAAACTGTGGCTCGGGATCAACACTTTCGTCGTCGTCCTGGCGATGGTCGCCATGTTCTTCGTGCAGGCCGCCCCCGCCTACCTCGTCCTCGGCGCGACGCTGCTGGCCGTCGGGAACATCTTCTTCGAGTTCGCCGGAGTGAGCTACAACGCCATGCTCGTCCAGGTCTCCACGCGGGAGAACATGGGCCGGGTGTCGGGCTTCGGCTGGGGCATGGGGTACGTCGGCGGCATCGTGCTGCTCATCCTGCTGCTGGCACTGTTCATCCAGAGCTTCGGCGTCGACGGACGGGCGGGAGCACTCGGCATCCCGACCGACGACGGGCTCTACATCCGGGTCGCCGTGCTCGCCTCGGCAATCTGGTTCGCCGTGTTCGCGATCCCGGTGCTGGTGCGCGTGCCGGAGGCTCCCGCGCGCGAGCGGGGCCGCCACCCCGGATTCTTCCGTTCGTACGCCGTGCTGTGGGGCACGATCACGAAGCTCTGGCACGGCAACCGCCAGGTGCTGATGTTCCTGCTGGCGAGCGCCGTGTTCCGCGACGGCCTGGCGGGGGTCTTCACATTCGGCGCCATCATCGCGGCCCAGGTGTTCGGCTTCTCGTCGTCCGAGGTGCTCTACTTCGCCGTGGCCGCCAACGTCGTCGCGGGCGTCACGACCATCCTCGCCGGGCGGCTCGACGACCGGTTCGGCCCCAAGGCCGTCATCATGACCTCGCTGGGCGGACTCGTGGTGGCCGGCACCGCCGTCCTCTTCATCGGCACCGCGGCGCTGGGGTTCTGGATCGCGGGCCTCATCCTCACGGCGTTCGTCGGCCCGATCCAGACGGCCAGCCGCTCGTTCCTCGCGCGCATCACCCCCTCGGGCCGCGAGGGCGAGATCTTCGGGCTCTACGCCACGACCGGCCGTGCCGTCTCGTTCCTCGCGCCCGGCCTGTTCGCGCTGTCCGTGGCCGTGTCGGGCAGCACGCGCCTCGGCATTCTGGGCATCGTGCTGGTGCTGCTGGCAGGTCTGCTGCTGATGCTCCCGGTGCGCGCGAAGCAGGCGGTCATCGACTGAAGCGCGAGGCGTCACCGCTCCACAGGCGCGACGACACGCTCCCCGGAGTCCGATACTCTGCCTTGCGGGGGGTGTGCCCCGTCCGCACGGAAGAAAGAGCCCCTCCCGATCGTGTCCGACCGACTCCGCGAATCGCGCCGTATCGCTCGCCACGAACGCGCTCTGGCCTACTGGGCCGTGCTGCTGGCGATGATCCTCTCGCTCTGGGTCGGCTCGACCGCCGTCCCGCCGGAGTGGATGCGGATCCCGGCACTGTTCGTCCACTTGGGCGGTGTCATCGTCGGCCTCGGCGCCGCCGTCCTGCTCGAGATGAAGGGCCTGCTGTGGGCCGTCGGGCGCAACACCGTCGAGGACGTGCGGCGCATCGAGCACACGGTCTCGCCGCTGGCCTGGATGGGGATCTTCGCCCTCTTGGCATCCGGCGCCTTCCTGCAGCCCGACCTGACGCAGCCGCTGACGGTGCTGAAGATGGCCGCCGTGCTGACGGCCGCGATGAACGGGGTCGCCATGACGCGCCTGACCGATGAGCTGGCGCGCCTGCCCCAGCGGGTGCGGTTCGGCGCGCTTCCGCTTCGCATGCGGTCCTGGGCGATCTGGAGCGCCACCGTCTCGCAGGTCAGCTGGTGGACCGCCGTGATCATCGGGATGCTGAACACCGCGATGCGCTGACGAGCGATCACACGCGCGGTTCCTTCCCAGACGGGGTCGGCTAGGCTCGGCAACGACGGACGGGCTCGCCCGCCGTTCCCGGCGCCCCCGCGCCACCCCGACCAAAGCCGCACGCGCGGCGGCCGCCGACCAGGCCGCCGACGCACACGACCCGCCGGAGGCACCGGTGAGCACTCCCTCCGCCATCGACGAACGACGCGCCGCACGAGCCGCGCGCCGTCGCCGCATCCTCATCTGGACCACGGCCGCCGTGATCGTGCTGATGATCGCGTCGATCGGCACGCTGTCGGTGCTCATCGTGCGTGCCACGAGCGACGAGCCCATCGCCTTCCCCGACGACCAGCCGGCCGATGCGGCCGGCGCAGGCCCGTGCACCGAGGTCTCGGTGCTGTCGTCGTTCGAGAACGCCGAGATGGTCGCGGCTCTCGCCGCCGGCTACAACGCCGAGCCCCGCGACGTCGGCGGCTCCTGCGTCACGGTGACCGCCGAGCGCGAGAAGTCGGGCTTCGCCGCCGAGCAGGCCGCGGACGGCTTCAGCCTCACCGCGATGGAGCAGCCGACCGTCTGGATGCCGGATGCCTCCACGTGGCTCGCGGTGGCCCGCGACATGGGCGCCGAGGACATCGTCCCCGCCAGCGGAGAGAGCACCGCCGAGTCGAACATCGTCCTGGCGATGCCGCAGCCGCTCGCTGCGGCGATCGGCTGGGAGGACGAGGCGCCGTCGTGGGCGGACGTCTTCACTGCCGCCGCCGACGAGAACCTCTGGTCGGATCTCGGCTATCCGGAGTGGGGCTCGTTCAAGCTCGGCAAGACGTCTCCGGTGGCCGCCACCTCCGGCGAGGCGGCGATGTTCGCGTCGTACGGCACCGCATCCGGCTCCATCGAGGGCCTCAGCGCCGCCACGATCGCCGATCCGGAGGTGACCGCGGCGGTCACCGAGCAGGAGCTGTCGGTGAGCCACTACATGTCCACCCCGGAGCACTTCCTGTGGCACGCCCGCCAGTCGGAGCAGGCCGGCTCGGCCGCCGACTTCCTCTCTGCGGTCATCGTCGACGAGAAGTCGGTGTGGGACTACAACCGCGGCATCACGAGCCGCGACGGTGCCACCCGCATCGAGTCCGAGCCGCCGCGCGAGAAGCTCGTCACGATCTACCCCACCGATGGCTTCTACGTCTCCGACAGCCCGGCGGTGGTGCTCACCGGCGACTGGGTGAGCGATGTGCAGGCCGAGGCCGCCGCGGACTTCCTCCGCTACGCGCGCACCGCGCAGGGGCAGCAGCTTGTGCGCGAATCGGGCTATCGCGACCTCAACGGCGAGCTCGACACGTCGGTGCTCGAGGTGGGCGCACTGCAGGCCGCACCCGTCGGAGCACTGGAGTTCCCGGATTCCGATGTGGTCGCGGCCGTCAACGAGGCGTTCCCCGACGTGCGCAAGCGCGCCGACGTCCTGTTCCTGATCGACACCTCCGGGTCGATGGGGGACGACATCAACGACAACGACACGCGGCTTTCGGCGGCGCAGGACGCGATCGAGCTGGCCCTGGACCACTTCACCGCCGGCGACAACGTCGGGCTCGCCGCATTCGCCCAGGGTCCTGGCGGTGCCCTCACACCCGGTATCGTCGCGCCCGTCGCCGACATCAGCGAAAACCGCGACGACTTCCTCGACGCGCTGTCGGCCCTCGAGGCGTACGGCCACACGCCGCTCTATGAAGCCGTGGACGAATACGCGGCCCAGATGGCGGAGTCGGCCACCGACGACCGGATCAACGCGATCGTCCTCCTGAGCGACGGGGCCAACTACACGCCGGAGAGCCCGACCATCGGGGCTGAGGAGATGCTCACGCACCTCGAGGACCTGCACCACAACTCGCCGGTGCTCGTGTTCACGCTGGCCTACGGGTCGGATGCGGACGTCGCGACGCTGCAGTCGATCTCGGGCGCGACCGGCGCGCACTACTACGACGCCACCGACCCGACCAAGGTCAAGTCGGTGCTGGGAGACCTCGTCACCAGCTTCTAGCGCCCACGCCCGGACGCGCCCGACCATCCGGCAGGGCGCGTCCGCGCCCGCTCAGCCGAGCGGGTCCTTGCCGTCGTCGTCGGCGTTGCGATCCGGGATGTGGTGCGAATCGCCCGCCGCTCTCGGGTCGTGGTCGACGAGTTCGTCGACGTCCTCGGTCGACACCCCTCCGACCGCGGCGTTCTCCATCTCGAGGGCCGCAGCCGACGCGCGCCGCGGCGGGCGGTCGCCGTCGACATGGGTGAGGACGAACGGGTCCATGTGCTCCTCCTTCTCCTCGCCGGCGCCCGTCGGAACGCCGACCTTGGCGGCCGGCCGACGCTGCCACCGGGGACGTCGGCGCCCGATGATGTCCACCGGGCCGGTCTCCAGCCCGTAGAACTCGCCGATGCGGTCCACGAAGAGAGCCCGCTGCGCCCGATCGTAGGCTCGGCGCTCACGGCTGAACGCGACGATGGTCGCCCAGCAGATGCCGAGCATGACGAAACTGAAGGGCAGCGCGATGATGATCGCCGCCGTCTGAAGCGCGGTGAGCCCGCCCGAGAGCAGCAGCGCGATCGCCAGGATCGCAGTCAGCAGCGTGAAGAGCGTGCGGATGCGCTTGCGCGGATTGATCTGCCCGCCGGTGGCGATCATGCCCATGACGAGCGCACCCGAGTCGGACGACGTGATGAAGAAGATTCCCACCAGGATGATGACGCCGATCGTGAGCCAGGTGGTCGCCGGCATGTACCCCAACAGCGTGAACAGCGCTCCCGAGAGGTCCACCGAGCCGTCCGGCAGAGTCATCGACCCCGGCACGGTCAGCTCCTGGTAGACCGCCGATCCGCCGAGGATCGCGAACCAGAGGATGCCGATCAGCGTCGGCACGATGATCACGCCCATGATGAACTGGCGCACCGTGCGGCCCTTCGACACGCGCGCGATGAAGATCCCCACGAAGGGCGCCCACGAGATCCACCAGCCCCAGTAGAACGCCGTCCAGCCGGCCTCCCAGATCTCGCCGGCCTCGCCCTGCCAGGCGTTGACGTTGAACGACAGCGCGACGTAGTTCTGGATGTAGTAGCCCATGGACTGCACCCATTCGCGCAGCAGGAACTCGGTGGGCCCGAGCACCAGGAACAGGAGCACCAGGACGCCGGCGAGCATCAGGTTCGTCGACGACAGCCACTTCATGCCCTTGGTCACGCCCGAGAGCACGGATGCCAGGACGAACACGGTGATGACCAGGATGATGATGATCTGCGAGATCGTCGACGGTTCGACAAGGCCCGCCGAATCGAGGCCCGAGCTGATCTGCAGCACGCCCAGCCCGAGCGACGTCGCGACACCGAACATCGTCCCGGCGAGGGCGACGACATCGATGACGTTGCCCCATGCGCCGTTGACCCGCTCGCCGAGGAGCGGCTCGAAGATCCACCGGATCGAGATCGGCCGGCGGCGGCGATGGATCGCATACGCCAGTCCCAGACCCACGACGACGTAGATCGACCAGGCCTGCACGCCCCAGTGCAGGTACGTCTGGCCCATCGCCTGCGCCGCGAGCTGCTCCGGCGTTCCGCTCACGCCGGGTCGGGGAGAGACGAAATGGCTGAGCGGCTCGCTGACGCCGTAGAAGACCAGGCCGATCCCCATTCCGGCCGCGAACAGCAGACCGAACCAGGCGCCGACCGAGAACTCCGGCTCATCATCGTCGGCGCCGAGTCGGATGTCGCCGTACTTGCTGAACCCGATGACGAGGCAGAAGGCGACGAAGAAGACCGCGATGAGCACGTAGTACCAGTTGAACGCGTTGACGATCGTCGACTGGATGGCTCCGAACATCGCCTCCGCCGCCCTGGGCGCGATGAGGCAGAATGCGCTGAACGCCACGACGACGATCGACGCGGGCCACATCACCCATGGAGCGACGATCCCCGGATGCGGCTGGGGATCCTGGGCCTTGGTGGTCGGTGATTCGCTGGTCATCTCGCACCTTCCGGACGGCTCGTCTTGACTTCACCGTACCGAGAGCGGTGTGGGATCGTAACCCGGAATCACCCGCCGGGCGAGTGCCGGTCGGCCCGCCCCACGAAGGGCGAGCGCGGCCGGGCTGCCCCTGCGCGTGGCGACGACGGACCAGAATGGGGGTCATGACGACGCCCGCTCTCCTGGCGATCTCGCACGGCACGGCCTCGCCGGACGGTCAGGCCGCCGTCGCCGCCCTCGTCGACGCGGTGGCCGCTCGGCTCCCCGACGTCCCGGTGCGTCTCGGTCATGTCGACGTGCAGCAGCCCGACGTGCCGGCCTCGCTCGGAGCGATCGGCGAGGGGCGACCGGTCGTCGTCGTGCCGCTGCTGCTCTCGGCCGGGTACCACGTGCACGTCGACCTGGTGGAGCAGACCGCGGATCGGGCCGATGTGACCATCGCCGGCGCCCTGGGCCCCGATGCCCGGCTGGCCGGCCTGCTCGCCCGACGGCTGGGGGACCTGCATCCCGGCCCCGACGACGCCGTCGTCCTGGCGGTCGCGGGTTCGAGCGACGAACGGGCCAACGACGACTGCCGCGCGACCGCCCGCATGCTCGCCGAACTGATGGACCGCCCGGTCGACGTCGGCTTCCTCGCCGCCGCGGAGCCCCGTCTCGCCGACGCCGTCGCCGCGGCACGCACGCGAGCCGACCGCGTCGTGGTGGCCGACTACCTGCTCGCGCCGGGGTACTTCCATGATCTCGCGGTGCGGGTCGCGGAGGGGTCGGTCGTCGCGCGCCCCCTGCTGGACGACGACGCTCCCGACGACGCGCTGGTCGAACTCGTGGTGGACCGGTACCGAGCCGCCCGCTGATCCGACCCGTTCCCGGATGCATTCCCGCAACACGCGAGTGTGACGCCGTGTTGCGGTGATTAACCGTCGTTGACACACGGGCGGGCCGCGCCGGGGCGACGTCCGTAATCTCGCCAAGGTGACGATCAGCGACTCCTCCACCCGCAACCCCGCGGCCCGCCCCGAGGGCGGCCGCGCACGTCCGCGCCCCTCCAGCAAGCCGAACGGGCAGTGGAAGATCGACGGCACCGCCCCGCTCAACGGCAACGAGGAGTGGAAGCAGGTCGACAACGGCCTGAGCGTGCGCGACCGCATCGAGCGCATCTACTCGAAGGGCGGGTTCGCCTCCATCGACCCCACGGACCTCCACGGGCGCTTCCGCGTGTGGGGTCTGTATACGCAGCGCAAGCCCGGCATCGACGGCGGGCGCACCGCGACGCTCGAGCCGCACGAGCTCGAGGACGAGTACTTCATGCTGCGCGTCCGCATCGACGGCGGCCAGCTCACGACCGAGCAGCTGCGCGTCATCGCGGGCATCTCGCAGGACTTCGGGCGCGACAGCGCCGACCTCACCGACCGCCAGAACGTGCAGCTGCACTGGATCCGGGTCGAGGACGTCCCCGAGATCTGGCGACGCCTCGAAGCAGTGGGCCTGGGCACCACCGAGGCGTGCGGTGACGTGCCGCGCGTGGTCCTCGGCTCTCCTGTCGCGGGCATCGCCGCCGACGAGCTGATCGATGCCACGCCGCAGATCGACGAGATCACCTCGCGCTTCATCGGCGACGAGTCCCTCGCGAACCTCCCCCGCAAGTTCAAGTCCGCGATCACCGGGCACCCCAGCCAGGACGTCGTCCACGAGATCAACGACGTCGCCTTCGTGGCCGTCGAGCACCCGGAACTCGGCATCGGCTACGACCTGTGGGTCGGCGGCGGCCTGTCCACCGCGCCCCGGCTCGCCGAGCGCCTCGGCGTCTTCGTCGCCCCCGAGCGGGTGGCCGAGGCCTGGCACGGCGTCGCGCAGATCTTCCGCGACTACGGCTACCGGCGGCTGCGGAACAAGGCCCGACTGAAGTTCCTGCTCGCCGAATGGGGCCCCGAGAAGTTCCGCCAGGTTCTGCAGGACGAGTACCTCGGCGACGCGCTGCCCGACGGGCCGGCCGCCCCGACGCCGGTGACGCCCGGCGACCACGTCGGTGTCCACCGGCAGAAGGACGGCCGCTTCTACGTCGGCGTCACGCCCATCGTGGGCCGCGTCTCGGGCCCGACCCTGGCCAGGCTCGCCGACGTCGTCGAGGCGCACGGCTCGACGCGACTGCGGACCACGCCCCACCAGAAGCTCGTCGTCCTCGACATCCCCGAAGACAACGTCGAGTCGCTCGTCGCCGAGCTGGACGCCCTGGGGCTGTCCGCACGCCCGAGCCTCATCCGCCGCGGCACAATCGCCTGCACCGGCATCGAGTACTGCAAGCTCGCCATCGTCGAGACCAAGGGCAACGCCACCGCGGCCGTACTGGCGCTCGAGGAGCGCCTCGCCGGGCTCGACCTGCCGCATCCGATCTCGCTGCACGTCAACGGCTGCCCGAACTCGTGCGCCCGCATCCAGACCGCGGACATCGGCCTGAAGGGCCAGCTCGTCACCATCGACGGCGCGCAGGTTCCGGGCTACCAGGTCCACCTCGGGGGCGGCCTCGCCTCGAAGGACCGCGACGAGGCCGGGCTCGGACGCACCGTCCGCGGCCTCAAGGTCGCGGCGGACGGGATCGCGGACTACACC
Source organism: Microbacter sp. GSS18 (assembly GCA_029319145.1). Classification (NCBI taxonomy): domain Bacteria; kingdom Pseudomonadati; phylum Bacteroidota; class Bacteroidia; order Bacteroidales; family Porphyromonadaceae; genus Microbacter; species Microbacter sp. GSS18. The sequence goes on from CP119753.1 coordinate 2,948,130, forward strand.
GAGCGCGTGGTGCGCCGCTTCCTCGCGGAGCGCGACGCGGATGCCGATGAGACGTTCGCCCAGTGGGCTCACCGGGCCGACGAGGAGGCGCTGCAGTGACGGCGACACTCGCCCCTCGCGCCGAGCACCTGCGCTCGCACGACGAGCTGCGCGCGCTCGCGGAAGCGGGCAACGCCGAGCTCGGCAGCCTCACCGACCACGAGGCGACCGCCGACGAGGTGCTCGACTGGGTGGCTCGCAACTTCGCCGTCGAGGCCGCCGCGGTGGCGTCCTCGATGGCGGATGCGACGATCCCCCACATGGTCTCGGAGCATCTTCCGGGCGTCGACGTGATCTTCCTCGACACCGGCTACCACTTCACCGAGACGATCTTCACGCGCCACGAAGTGGAGCGGACGCTCGACGTGCGCCTCATCGACGTCTACCCGGAGCAGACGGTCGCCGCCCAGAACGAGGAGTTCGGTCGCGACCTCTTCGCACGCAACCCGGGACTGTGCTGCCAGCGCCGGAAGGTGATTCCGCTGCAGAAGACGCTCGCCGGCTACGAGGTGTGGTTCTCGGGCGTCCGGCGTGACGAGACCGAAAGCCGGGCGACCACGCCGCTCGTCGCCTTCGACGAGCGCAACGGCCTCGTCAAGGTCAGCCCCATCGCCGCATGGACCGAAGACGACGTCGCCGCCTACGCCTCGACGCGCGACATCGTCGTCAACCCGCTGCTGTCGTGGGGCTACCCCTCGATCGGCTGCGAGCCGTGCACGCAGCCCGTCGCCGAGGGCGAGGATCCGCGCTCGGGCCGCTGGGCCAACTTCAGCAAGACCGAGTGCGGTCTGCACATCTGACGGAGAGATCATGACCGACACCAACGGACTCGTCCAGCTGGTCGGCGCCGGCCCCGGCGATCCCGGCCTCCTCACGCTCCGGGGCCTGCGCGCCCTCGAAGCCGCCGACGTGATCGTCGCCGACCGGCTCGGGGCGCGCGCCGTGCTCGACGGTCTCGAAGCCGACGGCATCCGCCTCTCCGCCGACGTCGTCGACGTCGGCAAGCGTCCCGGCCATCACGCCGTGCCCCAGGACGCCATCAACGCGCTGCTCGTGCAGCTCGCGCACGACGGCAAGCGCGTCGTGCGCCTCAAAGGCGGCGACCCGTACATCTTCGGCCGCGGGGGCGAGGAGCTCGCGTTCTGCCAGGAGGCCGGCATCGCCGTCGAGGTGGTCCCGGGCATCACGAGCGCCGTGTCGGTGCCCGCCGTCGCCGGCATCCCGCTCACCCACCGCGGCGTGGCGACCGCCTTCACCGTCGCGACCGCGCACGACCAGATCCAGAACCTCGGCGGCGCACGCGACCACACCGTCGTCCTGCTGATGGGCATCGGCACGCTGGCCCACTCCGCGCTCACGCTCGCCCGCGGCGAGCGCGGCGCCGACTGCCCCGTCGCGATCGTCGAGGACGGCTACGGGCCGGGCCAGCGCGTGACGATCGGAACCCTCTCGACCATCGCCGCGCAGGCCGCCCAGCGCGGTGTGCGCTCGCCCGCGGTCGTGGTGGTCGGCGATGTGGTGCGACTGAGCCCGTACGCCCCCGATGACCTCAAGACCCTCGATCTCGCATCGTTCGACCCCGTGAAAGGCCCCTCGCAGTGACCTCCGCCTCCTCTTCCCTCGCCAGCCTCCGCGTCGCGATCATCGGCGCGGGCCCCGCGGGCATCTACGCCGGCAACATCCTCACCGGCGCCGTCCGCGACGCCGGCGGCGACGTCGCGATCGACCTGTTCGAGTCGCTGCCGGCGCCCTACGGTCTCATCCGCTACGGCGTCGCGCCCGACCACCCCCGCATCAAGGGCATCGTGACGTCGCTGCACGAGATGCTGGATGCCGGCACGACGCGGTTCATCGGCAACGTCGAGGTCGGCCGCGACATCGCGCTGGACGAGCTCGCCGAGCGCTACGACGCCGTCATCATCGCAACCGGCGCGATCCGCGACGCCGACCTCGACATCCCGGGCATCGACCTGCCGGGCTCGTTCGGCGCGGCGGACTTCGTCGCCTGGTACGACGGGCACCCCGACGTGCCGCGCGACTGGCCGCTGGACGCCGCCTCCGTGGCCGTCATCGGCAACGGGAACGTCGCGCTGGACGTCGCCCGCGTGCTCGCCAAGCACCCGGAGGACCTGCGCTCGACCGAGATCGCCGACAACGTCCTGGCCGGCCTCGAGGCCTCGGCCGTGACCGACGTGCACGTGTTCGGCCGCCGGGGCCCTGCCGACATCAAGTTCACGCCGATCGAGCTCCGCGAGCTCGGCGAAGTGCCCGGTGTGGACATCGTCGTGCATGACGAGGACTTCGCCGACGCGGATCCGTCGTCGGCGAAGAACAACCAGCTCAAGGTGATGCTGCGCATCCTCAACTCGTGGCGGGGCCGGGAGCGCACGGACGCCACGCGCCGCCTCCACCTGCACTTCCACCACTCCCCCGTCGAGGTGCTCGGTGACGCGGGCGTGGAGAGCGTGCGCTTCGAGCGCACGGCCCCGAACGGCGACGGCACGTTCTCGGGCACGGGCGAGTTCCGCGACATCGCGGTTCAGCAGGTCTACCGAGCGGTCGGCTACTACGGCACGCCCGTGCTGGGCGCACCGTTCGATGCCGCGCGGGGCGTCGTGCCGAACGTCGAGGGCCGCGTGACGGGCGACGACGGCGCCGCGGTCGCGGGTCTCTACGCCACCGGCTGGATCAAGCGCGGTCCGGTGGGGCTCATCGGCCACACGAAGTCCGACGCCATGGAGACGATCGGCCACCTCGTCTCCGACGCGCAGGCGGGGCGCCTGACATCCCGGATCGTCGAGGGCGACGTGCTCGACCTTCTCACCGAGCGCGAGGTCGCCTTCACCACGTGGGATGGGTGGCGTGCGCTCGATGCCCATGAGCGGGAGCTGGGCGCCTCGCACCTGCACACCCGCGAGCGCGTGAAGGTCGTCCCCCGCGACGAGCAGGTGGCGATCGCCCGCACCGGAGCGCTGATCGAATCATGAGCGAGGCACTCCGTCCCGCCCCCGGCGCCGTGTTCGACGTCGTGATCATCGGCGGGGGCCCCGCCGGCCTCTCGGCGGCGCTCAACCTCGGTCGTGCACGGTTCTCGGTCGCGATCATCGACGCGGGGCGCCCCCGCAACGCCGCCACCCTGCGCTCCCACGGGTTCCTCACGCGCGACGGGGTCCCGCCGCTGGAGCTGCGCAAGCTCGCGCGCGCCGAGCTTGCCCAGTATCCGACGCTCCGCGTGTTCGACCGCGCCGTCGCCACACGGGTGATCGAACAGCCCGGGGGAGGCGACGAGCGCTTCGTCGTGGCGCTGTCGGGCCGGGGGAACGGCATCCCTCCGGCGGTGGCCGCGCGCTCGGTGCTCGTCGCAACGGGGCTGCGAGAGACCCTGCCGGCGATCGAGTCGCTGCGCTCGTACTACGGCATCTCGGTCTTCAGCTGCGCCGCGTGCGACGCCTGGGAGCTGCAGGACCGTCCACTCGCGCTCATCGGCGAGACGCGCGACCTGGCGGCACGCGCGCGCCTGCTGGCGCGATGGACCGATGCGCTGACGGTGTTCACGAACGGATCGGATGCGGTCGACACGGTCGAAGAGGCCGAGCTGGCGGCGGCAGGCATCGCGGTGGAGCGACGCGAGATCGCCGACCTCGAGGGTGAGCGCGGCGCGGTGTCGGGCGTGCGCCTCAAGGACGGCGACGTCGTCCCCGTCGAGGGCGGCTTCGTCCGCCCGGTCTGGGACCCGGCACTCGGCTTCCTCGACGGGATCGACGCCGAGCGCGACGCCGACGGCCACCTCGTGGTCGACCGGTCCGGTCGCACGGGCGTCGCCGGTCTCTACGCCGCGGGCGACGCCGCGGCGCCCGGCCCGCAGCAGCTCATCGTCGCCGCCGGCCAGGGCGCGCGCGTCGCGGCCGTGCTCGTCCACGACCAGGTGGGTGTCGTCACCGCGCACTGAGCCGCGCGGTCAGCGGCGCGGTCAGCGGCGCGTCTGCTCCGACCCCGACAGGCGCTGGGCGAGGTAGATCGGCACGATCGAGACGATCACGAGCACCACGGCGATCACCGAGACGATGGGCGCCTGGTTCGGCCGGAACATGTTGTTGAGGATGAAGATCGGCAGGGTCGTCACGCCCGAGCCCGCCGTGAACGTCGTCACGATGATCTCGTCGAACGACAGTGCGAACGCCAGCAGGCCTCCCGCCAGCAGCGCCGAGCGCAGCTGCGGGAAGGTGACCAGGCGGAACGTCGTCCACACGCCTGCCCCGAGGTCGGCGGATGCCTCTTCGAGGTTCGTGCCGGTGCGGCGCAGGCGGGCGATGACGTTGTTGAACACCGTCACGATGCAGAACGTGGCGTGGGCGACGACCACTGTCCAGATCGACAGCGAGACGCCCATGATCGTGGTGAAGAAGTTGTTCAGCGCGATGCCGGTGATGATGCCCGGCAGCGCGATGGGCAGGATCACCAGCAGGTTCACCGCCTCGCGGCCGAAGAACTCGAACCGCTGCAGCGCGAGCGAGATGAGGGTGCCGAGCACGAGCGCGACGGCGGTGGAGATGATCGCCACGAAGACGCTCGTGCCGACCGCCTCGAGCGCGCCGGCGCTCTGGAACGCGCGCCCCCACCACTCCAGCGTGAAGCCGGGCGGCGGCCACGTGAGCGACGTCGACGTCGAGAAGGAGTTCACCAGCACCACGAACAGCGGCAGGTAGACCGCCAGCAGGATGAGGCCGGTGACGATGGCGAGCGTCACGCGGGCGCCGGTTCCCAGTCGCATTCGGTCCCCCTACAGGTTGTTCAGGGCGCCGGTGCGTCGCACCAGTGCCAGGTAGCCGAAGATGATGACGATCGGGATGAGGGCGATCGCCGCCGCGAGCGGCAGGTTGTTGGCCGCGCCCACGTTCGTGTAGACGAGGTTGCCGAGCATCTGGTTCGCGCCGCCGACGATGTTCACGGTGATGTAGTCGCCCAGCGACAGCGAGAAGCTGAAGATCGTGCCCGCGATGATCGCGGGGAAGGCCAGCGGCAGCACGACACTGCCGAGGGTGCGCCACGTCTTGCCGCCGAGGTCTGCCGAGGCTTCCAGCAGCGAATCGGGCACCCGCTCGAGGCCGGCGTAGATGGGGAGGATCACGTACGGCAGCCACAGGTAGGCCAGCGTGATGACGACGGCGGGCAGTCCGTACCCGGGGGTGTGCAGGCCGAAGGGCGCGAGAAGCCATTCGAGGATGCCCTCGGACGACAGCACCGAGCGCCATGCATACGCCTTGACGAGGTAGCTGGCCCACAGCGGCATGAGCACCGCGATCACGAGGATGCGCTGCGCGCGCGGCGAGGCGACCTTGGCCATGTAGAAGGCGATCGGCAGCGCCAGCGCGACGTCGATGATCGTCACCAGCAGCGCCACGCCGACCGTGCGCAGCGTCACCGTCTGGTACAGCGCGCCGGTGACCACCGTGATGATGTTGTCGAGGGTCCAGTCGGTGATGATCTGGCCGGTGAAGGTGTCGACGCTCCAGAACGCGGTCACCAGCAGCAGCACGAGCGCGACGATGTAGACCAGCCCGAGCCAGAACAGGGGCGCGGTCAGCAGCAGCGTCAGGCGCGCGCGCGGGTGGGCGCTCAGGAACGCCGACATGCGGCGCTGCGGGGTCTGCCGCGGCGGCGGTACGACGCGCAGGGATTCGGTCGTCATGGTGTCCTCGGGACGGGCCGGGGGCGACGCGGCTTCGTCGTCGCCGCCCCCGGCGTTCGGGCGGGCGTCAGCCCTTGATCTCGGCCCAGGCCTGCGTCCAGGCGCCGTAGTCGACGCACTCGACGTCGGTGCGACCGTCGACGCACTCGGCGATCGGGGTCGTCCAGTACCAGATCTGCGACGCGTACTCGGCGTCTCCGGCGTGGTACGCCTCGCAGTCGTCGCGGTAGTCGCACGCCTCGATGCTCGAGGGAGCCTCACCGAAGTAGGCGGTCGCCTGCGCGTTCGCCTCGGGGCTGGCGATCCAGTCGAGCCATGCGTACGCGCAGTTCGGGCTCTCGGCGTCGGACGCGATCATCCAGGTGTCCGACCAGCCGGTCGCACCCTCTTCGGGGAGCACGACGTCGGTGGCCGCGCCCTCGCCCGCGAGGACGTTCTGGATGACCTGCCACGTGGTGCCGGCGACCGAGTCGCCGGTCTGGAACGCCTGGATCTCCTTGAGGTAGTCCGACCAGTACTCGCCGATGTGCTCGCGCTGGGCCTTGAGCAGGTCCACCGCGGCGGCGAACTGGGTCTCGTCCAGCGCGTACGGGTTCTCGATGCCGAGCTCGGGCTGGTGCGCCATGAGGTACACCGCCGCGTCGGCGATGTAGATCGGCGAGTCGTACGCGGTGATCTTGCCGGAGTTCGCGGCCGCGTCGTCGAACACGACGTCCCACGAGGTGGGCGCCTCGCTGAAGACGTCCGTGCTGTACAGCAGCAGGTTCGCGCCGTACCCGTGCGGCACGCCATACGACTGGCCGTCGACGGAGTTCCACTCCTTGTCCTTCAGGAAGTCGAAGATGCCGGCGTAGCTCGAGATGAGGTCGGTGTTGACCGGGGTCACATCGCCCGCGGCGATGAGGCGCAGGGTCGCGTCGCCCGAGGCGGCCACGACGTCGTAGTCGCCGGTCTTCATCAGGTTCACGGCCTCGTCGGACGTGCCGTAGGTCTTGGATTCGACCGTGCAGCCGGTGAGTTCCTCGAACGCGGACACCCAGTCGACGCTCGGGTCGTTGCTGCCATCCTCGACGTAGCCGGGCCACGCCAGGATCGAGACGCTGCCCTCGTAGTCGCCGAGCTCGGCGGCGGCCTCGGACGGAGCGGCGGTGCCGCCCGACGAGGTGCCGCAGCCGGCCAGGACGACGATCGACGTCGCCGCCATCGCGGCGAGCGCGCCGCTGCGCGCCCGTCCCGTGATCTTCATCATGCTGTTCCTCTCGGTGTTGCTGTGTGGTGCTGTGGTTCCCGGGCGATCGCCCGGGGTCTCGGCGCCGGAGCGGATCCGGCGAGATCGGTGGCGGGACCCGCTAGCTCAGCGAGACGACGTCGGCGTCGTGCCAGATGACGTGCACGCGATCGCCGCGCTCGTCATCGGCCGCGCGCGATCGGTCGTTGGGTTCCAGGACGGTCACGCGCAGGCCCGCATCCAGGTCGACGACGCGACGGATGCCGGTGCCGACGTAGATGGACTCCACGACGGTTCCGGGAGCGGACCGCTCGCCGTCCGCGGTCGCGGCGGCGTCGGCGAGCGTGAGCTTCTCGGGGCGGATCGAGTGGTCGCCCGCGCGGCCGAGCAGCGCCTCGGAGTGCGCGGTGTCCAGCAGGTTCGACGTGCCGACGAAGTCGGCGACGAAGCGCGATGCCGGGGCCTCGTACAGCTCACGCGGCGTCCCGAGCTGCTCGATGCGCCCGGCGTTGAACACCGCGATGCGGTCCGACAGCGTCAGCGCCTCTTCCTGGTCGTGCGTGACGAAGATGAACGTGATGCCGAGGTCGCGCTGGATCTGCTTGAGCTCGACCTGCATCTGCTCGCGCAGCTTCAGGTCGAGCGCCCCGAGCGGCTCGTCCAGCAGCAGCGCCTTGGGCTGGACGACGGTGGCGCGGGCGAGGGCCACGCGCTGTCGCTGCCCGCCCGACAGCTGGGACGGCTTGCGCTCGGCCATCTGCCCCAGCCGCACCGACTCGAGGGCGCGCATCGCCCGGTCGCGGCGTTCGGCGCGCTTCATGCCCCGCACTCGGAGCCCGTACGCGACGTTCTCGAGGACCGTCATGTGCGGGAACAGCGCGTAGTCCTGGAACACGGTGTTGACGTCGCGATCGAACGGCGCACGGCCGGTCACATCCTCGCCGAACAGCTCTATGGTGCCGGCCGTGGGCTGCTCGAAGCCCGCGATCATGCGCAGCACTGTGGTCTTGCCCGAGCCCGAGGGCCCGAGCATCGAGAAGAACTCGCCGGCGGCGATCTCGAGGTCGACGTCGTCGACGGCGCTCACGGTGCCGAAGTGCTTGGCGAGACCGGTGAGCCGGATGGCGGGCTGCGGCTCGGTGCCGGGTGCTGCGGTCATGGACGATCCCCTTCGATGTCGAGGTGAATTTAATCATATGGAGCCATATGTCAAAAGATGGGCGAGCGTGTTACGGTCATGTCACGCATGAGGCGGAACACTCTCGATCCGCCTCGCCGATCCCCGAGGAGACGCATGCCGCAGGCGACCGGCCGCTTCGACGCCGCCCGCGCGGTCGTCTTCGCACCGCTGGACCCGACCGGCCGCGCAGAGCTCGTGGCGCAGCGTCTGACCGACGCCATCGTCAGCGGCGTGCTGCGCAACGGCGAGCGCCTCCCGAGTGAATCCGAGCTCTCGCGAAGTCTCGGCGTCGCGCTGGTGACGGCCCGCGAGGCCCTCGAGATGCTGCGCGATCAGGGGCTCGTGCTCACGCGCCGGGGACGCGAGGGCGGCAGCTTCGTCACGTTCGACCGCGAGTCCGCGAGTCACGTCCACTCAGACCGCCTTCGCACGATCAGTCGCATCGAGCTGCGCGACCTCGCCCTGCACGTCTCGGCCATCGCGGGCATGGCCGCCGAGGCTGCGGCCGATCGGGCCAGCGATGACGACGTCGCCACGCTTCGCCGCATCTCCGAAGCGGCGGACCTGACGACCGCCGGGGGCGCCCGCCGCGCGACCACCCGCTTCCAACTCGAGGTCGCGGCCGTCAGCCAGTCCCCGCGCCTGGTGCGCGAAGAGGTGCGCCTGCAGGGCGAGGCGGGACCGCTCCTCTGGCTGTGCCTGCGCGAGCAGGAGTACCGTGACCGTGGAGCGCGCTCACGCGAGCGCGTCATCGCCGCGATCGCCGACGCAGACGCCGAGACGGCGCGCACTCTGACCGTCGCGCACATCGACTCGGCGTTCCGCTGGCTGATCGTCGAGCGGTCTCGTCTTGGACATCCGCTCGGCGCCGAGCCGGCATCCGCCACATCGACCAGGGAGGGCACGTCATGACCACGGTCGACGCCCGGGCCGCAGCGGCCGCCGCCGAAGGGGTCGCCGCCCGGTTCGACGAGATCTTCGCGACCATCGACAACTGGAAGGCGATGCTGACCGAGAGGCTCGGCGGCGAGACCTCGCTGACCGCCGAGGCGCTCGATCCCCTCGTCGCATCCTTCGCGGTCCCCGCCGTGTCGGAGCAGACGCTGCTGACCGGCGCCGGGTTCGTCGCCACCCCGGGGGTCCTCCCGGACGCTCCGTACCACCTCGCTTGGTGGCTGCGGGAGACCGCCTCCGATCCCTCGGCGCACCGTCTGCGGGCGATCGAGGACCCCTCCAGCGAGCTGTTCCGCGACTACACGGCACTGGAGTGGTGGCGCGTCCCCGCATCGACCGGCGCCCGCCACCTCACGGGGCCGTACGTGGACTATGTGTGCACCGACGACTACACGGTCACCATCACCACGCCGGTGGTCGTAGACGGCACGATGGTCGGCGTGGTGGGCGCCGACGCACTGGTCGACCGGCTGGAGCGAGAACTGCTCCCGGTGCTCGGCTCGACGACGCTCCCGGCGACCGTGGTCAACGCGTCGGCCCGCGTCGTCACGTCGACGGACACCCACCGGGAGCCCGGCTCGATCCTGCGTCTCCCGGGCCTCGCCGAGGTGGCACGCAAGCCGCCTGTGTCACCGGTCGCTCTCGGCGGCGGGTGCGAAGTGCTCGCGTGCGGCGACACCTCGCTCGTGCTCGTCGTCGGCTGCTGACTCAGGCGCCGCGCGAGCCGGCTTCGGTCACGCCCACGTCGGTGCGGTGGAAGCTCTGGAACGAGCGCGACGCCGTCGGGCCGCGCTGACCCTGGTAGCGATTGCCGTACGGACCCGAGCCGTACGGATTCTCGGCCGCCGACGATAGCCGGAAGAAGCACAGCTGGCCGATCTTCATGCCCGGCCACAGTTTGATCGGCAGCGTCGCGACGTTCGACAGCTCGAGGGTGACGTGGCCGGAGAAGCCGGGATCGATGAAGCCGGCGGTGGAATGCGTCAGCAGGCCGAGGCGCCCGAGCGACGACTTCCCCTCCAGCCGGGCCGCGACGTCGTCGGGGAGCGTCACCTGCTCGAAGGTCGAGCCGAGGGCGAACTCGCCGGGGTGGAGGATGAAGGGCTCATCGGGATCGACCTCGATGAGGTGGGTGAGGTCTGGCTGGTCGACCGCCGGATCGATGAACGGGTACTTGTGGTTGTCGAACAGCCGGAAGTAGCGGTCCAGGCGCACGTCGACGCTCGAGGGCTGGACCATCTCGGGCTCCCACGGCGCGAGGCCGATGCGATCCGCCTCGACCTCGGCCCGGATGTCACGATCGCTCAGCAGCACGCGTTCAGCCTAGCGGCGGCGCCCGCCCGGCACCCGTCTTCAGGACCGCCCCGTAGGCTGGAACCCGGCCCGCTCACCCACTCACGAACGCAGGACCCATACGCCATGACAACGCCGGCACCCTCCGGACCGCGCGGACTGCGCGTCTTCCCCGCCATCGTCTCGCGCGCTGAGACGGCGCGCGTCGCCGAGCTGCTGCGCAAGGAGACCGTCGGCGGCATGCTCCTCGTGGGCATGGCGGCGATCGCGCTGATCTGGGCGAACTCGCCCTGGTCGGAGTCCTACTTCGCGCTGCGCGACTTCGAGATCGGCTACGAGCCGTGGCACCTGCAGCTGAGCCTCGGCGCGTGGGCGGCGGACGGCCTGCTCGCCGTCTTCTTCTTCCTGGTCGGCCTCGAGCTCAAGCGCGAGTTCGTCACCGGCGACCTGCGAAACCCCAGCACGGCCGTCGTGCCGATCATGGCGGCCATCGGCGGCGTCGCCGTGCCCGCGCTCATCTACCTGGCAATCGCCTCGCAGGGTGAGGGACTGACCCGCGCGTGGGCGATCCCCACCGCCACCGACATCGCCTTCGCCGTCGCCGTGCTCGCCATCATCGGCTCGCATCTGCCGAGCGCGCTGCGAATCTTCCTGCTGACGCTGGCCGTCGTCGACGACCTGATCGCGATCACGATCATCGCCGTCTTCTACACCGACCACATCGAGGTCGTCCCATTGATCATCTCGGTCGCGGTCATCGCTGTGTACGGCGTTCTCGCGTACCGCTTCCCGCACCTGTTCAAGCACCGTCCGTTCGCGGCGTGGCTGATCCTCCTGCCGATCGGCATCGTCGCGTGGGCGTTCATGCACGCCTCGGGCATCCACGCGACCATCGCCGGCGTGGCGCTGGGATTCATGATCCCGGTCCGGCCCCCCAAGGATGCGGATGCCGACGAGCACGGTCTCGCCGAGGAGTTCGAGCATCGCTTCCGTCCGCTCTCGGCCGGGTTCGCCGTGCCGGTCTTCGCGTTCTTCGCCGCCGGCGTCGCGATCGGAGGCTTGGAGGGGCTCACCTCAGCCCTGACGAGTCCCCTCACGCTCGCGATCATCGCCGGCCTGGTGTTCGGAAAGCCGATCGGCATCGTGGCGACGACCTGGCTCGTCGCGACCCTCACGCGCGTGAAGCTCGATCCGAGCCTGCGGTGGCTGGACCTCGTCGGGGTCGGCATCCTGGCGGGCATCGGGTTCACGGTGTCCCTGCTCATCGCGGAGCTCAGCTTCCCGTCCGGCAGCGCGGACTACGACCACGCCAAGGTCGCGATCCTCATCGCCTCGGTGATCGCGGCCGTGCTCGCCGCCATCGTGCTCGGCGCGCGCAACCGCGCGTACAAGCGGGCCGAGGCTCAGGCGTCCGCCGAGGCGTGACGTGCACCGGATGGCCGATTCGCCGATCGGCTGGGGTAAGGTAGCAGGGTCGCCGGGCCTCCCGGCGATTCGGGGCTGTAGTTCAATGGCAGAACTTCTGCTTCCCAAGCAGACAGCGCGGGTTCGATTCCCGTCAGCCCCTCCGTTTCACCGATACTCTCCGAGCGGCCTCAGCGGCGGCTGAGCGGACGGATGCGTCACCGCGTCCGCGCCGACGGCGCACGCGGCGCGCAGCGCGTCCTCGTCGGGCCAGCCCGCGTGGAGGGCGAGCGTGATCGCCGCGCAGAACGCGTCCCCCGCGCCGACGGCGCTCACCGCCTCCACCGACGGCGACGGGGCGCTCGCGACCTCGACACCCGCGCGCCGGAGCGTGGCTCCGCGCGCACCGTGCGTGACGACGACCAGTCGTGCAGCGCCCAGCTCGGGCTGAGCCGCCAGCTCGGAGTCGTTGACGATGATGAGGTCCGCGCGCGCGATGACGGCGGGGGCCAGATCGCGGGCCGGCGCAGCGTTGAGTGCGAAGAAGCCCCGGACGCGCTCGGCGAGTGCGGCGACGACCTCCCCGGGGATCTCCTGCTGGGCCAGGACCGCCTCGGCCTCGTCGAACGGCACGTCCGCGACGACGGCATCGTTCGCACCGGCGCTGACGACGATCGTGTTCTCACCGGATGCATCAACCGTGATGAGCGCCATGCCGGTCGGCGCGCCGACGACCCGCACCGCCGAGGCATCGACGCCCGCTGCCCTCAGCGCGGCGACCAGGTCGCCCCCGTCGGCGTCGTCGCCGACCGCACCGACCATGCGCACGCGGGCGCCCAGACGCGCCGCCGCGACCGCCTGGTTCGCCCCCTTTCCTCCGGGCCCGCGCGCGAGAGAGAGCCCGCGCACGGTCTCGCCGGGCGCGGGCAGATCGAGCACGGATGCGGTCACATCGACGTTGACGCTGCCGACCACGCACAGCGGTCCGAAGTCGTGGGGTGCCACGCCGTCCATTCCATCACGACGGGGTATAACCGAGGGAGTGCTCGCGCACGGGTACGCGCCGTTCGCCACCGCAGACCCTCAGGAGTGACGTGACCGACCGCATCCCCGTCTACCTCGACTGCGACACCGGCGTCGATGACGCGGTGGCCCTGGCCTACCTGCTGCGCTCCGATGCCGTCGACGTGGTCGGCGTCGGCACGGTCAGCGGGAACACGACTGCCGCGCGCGCCGCCCGCAACACGCTCGACCTGCTCGCCCTCGCCGGGCACCCCGACGTCCCGGTCGCCGTCGGGTCCCACGACCACCTCGCGCAGCCCTACGGCGGCGGTGCTGCGCACGTCCACGGCGCGAACGGCATCGGCGGCGTCGAACTCCCGTCCGCGCCCGCCCGGCCCGACTCCCGCGACGCCGTCCGGCTGCTGCTCGACCTCTCGCACACGTACGCCGGGGACCTCCACGTACTGACCATCGGACCGATGACGAACGTGGCGCGCGCTCTCGCCGAGGACCCGACGCTCCCCGGGCGGGTCTCCCGCGTGACCGCGATGGGTGGCGCCATCCTTGCGCCGGGCAACATCTCGCCGGTCGCCGAGGCGAACGTCTTCAACGACGCCGAAGCAGCTGCCGCCGTCCTCGCGGCCGACTGGGACACCACGCTGGTTCCGCTGGATGTCACGATGAAGCACACGCTGCACGACGACGACCGGCTGCGGCTGGTGGCCGCCGCCGACCCACTTGCGCGCGCGGTCGGCCACATCCTCGATCACTACTTCGACTTCTATCTGCCGCAGTTCGGCGAGCGGCTCTCGCCCCTGCACGACCCGCTGGCGGCGCTGGCCGCGGCGGGCGCCCCCGGCATCGGCCGGCGCCTGCGGGTCCCCGTCGTCGTCGACACGACGGACGGTCCTGGGCGGGGTCAGACGATCGCGGACATGCGCGGTCAGCGTCTGGGACCGCGCGACCACGACGGCGTGCGCACGGGCGTGCTGCAGGATGCCGACGACAGCGTTGCAGAGCACCTGCTCGACACGCTGCTGGGCGGCGGCTGAGCCCTCGGACCGCTCCGCGCTCCCGTCAGCGCTCCCGCGATCCGCGCTCGGCCGAGAGCTCGTCGGAGATCGGCAGCCGGATCGGCCCGGTGGGCGTGAGGATGTCGTTGCAGCTCGTGCACTCCCACGCCCCCTCGACCTCGGTCATCGGTGCTCCGCACCCGGGGCAGCGCGGGGTGGCGTCGACGTCCTGAACGGTCATGGGCGTGAGCGTACACCCGTCGCGCCGCGTGCTCAGCCCACGGGTTCGGCGGCTCCGCGGGCGGCACGTGCCGACGAACGCACCGCGCCGATGCTGGCGGCGATGACGAGGGCGATGCCGACCACCTCGAGCCAGGACAGATGCTGACCGAGCAGCACGAACCCGGCCAGCGCCGCGGTTGCGGGCGCGAGCGACATCAGGATCGCGAACGCCGCGGGGGCGAGCCGCCGCAGCGCCAGCAGCTCGAGGGTGTACGGGATCGTCGACGACAGCAGGGCCACCAGGGCCCCGATCGCCACGAGCGGGAGGTCGAGGAGCGCCTCGCCGGCATCCGCGATCCCGAACGGCACCGCGATGAGCGCCCCGACCGACATCGCCAGCGCAAGCCCGTCGAGCCCGGCGAACTCCCGACCGACCCGCGCCGCCGCGAGGATGTACCCGGACCAGCTCGCCGCCGCGCCGAGGGCGAACAGGACGCCCAGCGGGTCCAGGCGGTCCCACCCCCCGCCGCCGAGCGAGAGGACTCCCGCGAATGCCACGAGCGCCCACACCCATGCCGTCCAGCGTCGGCTCGCGATGATCGACAGCACGAGGGGCCCCAGCACCTCGATCGTCACGGTGATGCCGAGCGGCAGGCGCTCGAGCGCGAGGTAGAACAGCCCGTTCATCGTCGCCAGCACGACGCCGAAGAGCGCGACCGCGCGCCACGCCGTCGCAGAGTGCCCGCGCACGCGGGGCCGGGCGATCGCGAGCAGCAGCAGCGCCGAGAACACCAGGCGGAGCATCACCATGCCGAGTGGCCCGACGCGGGGGAAAAGCAGCACGGCCAGCGATGCGCCGACCTCCTGGCATGCCAGGCCCACGACGACGAAGAGGACGGCGGGAGCGGCGCCCCGCCTCATGCCGGCATCGCTATTCCGCCGGCTGGCAGATCGCGTTCTCGGCGATCACGTCCTGATCCTGGTCGGCCGTCCACGGCAGGCCGGCGGCCGGGAGCGCGCCTCCGGCGCTGGCCGGCGCCTTGGAGGCGATGGCCGCGAGCTGCCACGAGAGCCACCGGCCGTACCGATCGTCCGCGGCTGAGTTGTTGAGCACGACCACGACCGTCAGGCCCGACTCGCGGTCGGCGAACACGCCGGTGAGGTAGCCGGGCGTCGACCCGTAGGTGCCGACGAGAGTCCCGGCCTGGTAGACCCCGCCGCCGTAGGTGAACCACGACGGCGCGTTCGTGAACGCCTCCTTCGTGTCGTCGAAGCGATCCGTGCCCGACGGCATCAGGCTTCCCGCCGCCAGCGCCTGCGCGTACCGTCCGAGGTCGCCCACCGTCGAGACCACGCCCGAGTCGGTGAAGCCGGTGCTGCCGGACAGGTCGGAAAGATCCTGCAGCTCGGTGCACGAGAAGCTGCCGTCGACCCGCTCGGACCGCATGGGCGTGAGCAGGCCGGCGTCCGAGGCGGGCACGCCCTCTTCGAGGTAGGTCGACTCCAGCGCGAGCGGGCCGGCGACGTAGTCCTGGATGAGCTGGGCGGCGCCGCGCCCGCTCGCGCGCTCGAGGGCGAGGCCCAGCAGCAGGTAGCCGGCGTCTGAGTCCTGGTACCGGGTGCCGGGTGTGCTCTCGCCCGCGGCGCCCAGGCCGTAGGAGGCGAGTTCGAGCGGATCCCAGGAGCGCTCGGGGTTCTCCAGCCACATCGACAGGAGCTTGGAGTCCGTGTACGACCCGATGCCGCTCGTGCTGTCGCAGAGCTCCTTCAACGTGACATCGGTGAGACCGGCGACGCCGCCGACGTAGTCGCTGACGTCGTCATCCACACGGAGCGTGCCCTCCTCTGCCAGCTTGTACATCACATCGCACGTCATCGCACGGGTGATCTTGCCGACGCGGAACGACATGTCGGCCGTCACAGCGGCGCCGCCGGGAGTGGTCGTGCCGAGACCCGCGACCCAGCTGCCGCTCCAGGGCGCCCAGACGCCGACGATCGCCCCGGAAGAGCCGGTCGCGGTCATGACCGTGGAGACCGCGTCCTCCAGCTCCGCCTGGGTGTCGGCGGGGAACTCCCCGGGGACCTGCGTGGGGAGGTCGATCGGGATCGACTCCGAGCCGGAGCACGCGGTGAGGCCGAGCGTGAGCGCGACGACGGCCGCGATGGCCGCTCCGGCGCGGCCTGTGATGAGTCGACGTGGCATTCCACCCCCCGGTGATCGTGCCCCTCGATTCAAACACACGGATCGCCCACCGGCGCATTCGGCGTCAGACCGACGCCCCACGTGCCTCGGCCATCCAGCGCCGCACGTCCGGATCGACGCGGATGTCGCTGGGACGCAGCGGGCGCGACAGATACAGGCCGTCGAGGGATGTCAGGCGCGACAGCGCCACATAGGTCTGGCCGGGGGCGAAGGCGCCCGAGCCGAGGTCGATCACGGCGCGGTCGTACGTCTTGCCCTGCGACTTGTGGATCGTCACCGCCCACGCCAGGCGCAGCGGGAACTGCGTGAACTCGGCCACGATCTCGCGCGTGAGCGATCGGGATCCGGGATCGTACGCGTAGCGGAACCTCTCCCACACGGCCGGTTCGACGTCCACGCTCTCACCGTCGATCTCGACCCGGACCGTGCCGCCGGCGATGCGCGTCACCGTTCCGATCGTCCCGTTGACCCACCGCGGCGGCTCGCCGAAGTTCGACGCGTCGTTGCGCAGGAACATCACCTGAGCGCCGACCTTGAGGCGCAGCTCGGCGTCCGCGGGATACGCGGCCTCGCCCCGGCCGAAGTCTCCGTTGATCTCGGCGTTCGCGGTCTGAAGCCTGCCGGGTAGCGCGTCGAGGTGCCGGCGATTGATGGTGTTGACGATGTCGTTGCGCGTCGCGAGCGTGATGATCGGCGTCTCGCCGTCGGCCGGCTCGGGCGGCGTGCGTGCGCCGGTGTCGTTGAGGATCTTGGCGATGTCGGCTGTGACCCGGCCGTAGCGGACCGCGTTGAGCATCTCCTTGAACGCGGGGTCGGACTGGCGGTGGATCTCGGCGAGTTCGCGGACATGCAGCTCTGCGCCGTAGCGGCCCATCTCGAGCAGCGCCGGCGCGCCGTCGTCGCTGCGCTCGCCCGCCCACACTTTGGCGTCGAAGAACCAGAAGGATCGGTAGTGGTCGCGGATGTAGCGCATCTCGTCGCCGCGAGGCGGCGCGGGCGCCAGCTGATACGGATCGCCGAACATCACCATCTGCACGCCGCCGAACGGCTCGCCCCGTCGCCCGCGGGCCTGTCGCAGCGAGCGGTCGATGGCATCCATGAGGTCGGCGTTCACCATCGAGATCTCGTCGATGACGAGGGTGTCGATCGCGTTGAGGATCTTGCGCGTCGCATCGGACTGGTCGAGGTCGCTGCTTGCGATGAGCCCGATGGGGAGACGGAACAGCGAGTGGATGGTCTGGCCGTCGACGTTGAGCGCCGCGACGCCCGTCGGCGCGCACACCGCGATCTGCTTCGACGTGTTCCACGCGAGGTGCTGCAGCAGCGTCGACTTGCCGGTGCCGGCGCGGCCGGTCACGAACACGTGCTCGCGGGTGTCCTCGATGAGCCGGTACACCGCCTCCTGCTCCGGGGACAGCGAGGCGACGGTCACCGGTTCATGCTACTTCTCAGCGGCCGTTTCCTAGACTTGCTGCGTGGATCAGCGAGAGACCGGGCGCAGCGCTCAGCGCGCGCGTCGTCGCCCGCTCGCGGTCGATCTGACGCTCATCGGCCTCGGGTTCGTCGTCCTCGCGGGCGCGCTGTGGGCGACCGTGTCGGTGCTGTACAACCAGCTGTACAGCCCGTCGGCCTTCGCCGGCCGCTATGTCGGCCTTCTCGCCGAGGGCCGCGCGGCCGAGGCCCTCGCGGTCCCCGGTGTCGCCGTCGATTCGGTGGAGCTCGAAGCGGCGGGCCTGCCCATGACCGCGTCGGACGCCCTGCTGCGCCAGGCCGCCCTGGCCCCCATCACCGACATCGAGGTCGTGTCCGAGTCGACGGATCCCGATTCCGGGATCACCACCGTCGCCGTGTCGTACCGCGCCGCCGGCTACCCCGGCACGACGTCCTTCGCCGTGGAGCAGGACGGCTGGGTCGGCCCCGCGCCGACGTGGCGCTTCGCGCGCAGTCCGCTGGCCGTCATGCAGCTCGCCGTCGGCGGATCGATGAGCTTCGACGTCAACGGCTTCACGATCGACAAGCGCCAGGTCTCGGTCGACGGGATGGATGCCGATCCGACGGCTCCCCTGCCGATGCTCGTGTTCTCCCCCGGCATCTACTCCGTCTCGGTGGACACGTCGATCTCGTCCAGCCCCGGCGTCGCCGTGCTCTCGGACAGCCCGTTCCGCGAGATCCCCGTCTCGATCCAGGCGCGCGCGACCGAGCAGTTCATCTCGGTGGTGCAGGAGCGTGTCACCGAGTTCCTGGACGCGTGCGCGACGCAAGAGGTCCTGCAGCCCACATCGTGCCCGTTCGGCTACGTGCTGCAGGATCGCGTCGTCTCCGCCCCGGCCTGGTCGATCACGGCGCATCCGGCCGTCGACGTCGTCCCGTCGGGCGCCGTGTGGTCCATCCCCGCGGCGCAGGCGACGGCGACGCTCGAGGTCGACGTGAAGTCGCTGTTCGACGGCACGATCTACCACCTCTCCGAGACGGTGCCGTTCACCGTCACGGGCACGATCACCGTGCTGCCCGACGGCAGCGTGTCGATCGCCGTCGGCGGTCAGGGCTGACGACGGATCAGCTGCGGGTTCGCGCGTCGCGCTCGGCGAGGGCGGCGAGATGCGCGTTGTACGCCTCGAGTTCGGCGTCGCCGGTACGGTCGGCGTGGCGGTCGCTTCGGCGCTGGTCGCGGCTGTCGCTGCGCGACCACTGGATGGCGACCGTCACCGCCAGCGCGAGCGTGGGGATCTCGCCGATGGACCACGCAGCGCCACCGCCGACGTACTGATCCTCGAGAGGATCCGCGCCCCATGTCCGTCCCATGGCGCCGAACCAGTCCGCGACCATCAGACCCTCCTGCATCATGATCGCGATGCCGAAGAACGCGTGCATCGCCATGACGCCGATCAGCAGCAGCAGCCGGCCGGCGTAGGGCAGCCGGTACGGCACGGGGTCGGCGCCGATCAGCGTCAGCACGAACAGGTATCCGGTGATGAGGAAGTGAGCGGTCATCCACTCGTGACCCAGGTGGTCGTAGAGCGACCAGCGGAAGAGATCCGTGTAGTAGAAGACCCACAGCGAGCCGACGAACAGGCCCGCGGCGACGAACGGATTGGTCACGACCCGCGCGAACGGCGAATGCGCGCCCCACAGGATCCACTCGCGTCCCCCGCGCGTTCCGTCGGTGCGCTTGCGGATCGCGCGAGCGGCGAGCGTCACGGGTGATCCGACGACGAGCAGGATCGGGATCGCCATCGTCAGCAGCATGTGCCCGACCATGTGCATGCTGAACAGGTAGTCCTGGTAGACGTTCACGACACCGCCGGTGACCCACACCAGCAGCGCGAGGCCGACCAGCCACATCACGGTGCGGTGCACCGGCCAGGCGTCGCCGCGGCGGCGCAGGCGCAGCACGCCGGCGATGTAGAAGAAGGCGCCGAAGCCGGCGAGCACGGCCCACAGCCAGTCGATGTCCCACGCCGTGATCCAGCTGCTCAGCACGAGCTCGTCGGGCAGCTTCGCGCCGGTCAGGATCTCGGCGGGCGTGAGGGACAGCGGCAGCAGCGCGTCCGCGGGCGGAGGTGTGCGGGCCAGCGCCGCGGCCGCACCGGAGGCCGCGCCCATCAGCACGAGCTCCGCGACGACGAGGGTCCAGAACGAACGAGCGACCGCGTCGTCGGCGCGCATGCGCCCGATGATCCGGCGCCGGTACCACGCGCCGAGGATCCCCATGCCCACGAGCGCCGCCACCTTGACCATCAGGATCATCCCGTATGGCGAGAACAGCGCGTCCCACACCCGCAGCCCGATGACCGCGCGCACGACCCCCGACAGTGCCACGACCACGAACGCGGCCAAGGCGAGGCTCGAATAGCGGGCGACGGCGTCGGCCAGCCGCCCGCGCTCGAGCACGGGACGCACGATGATCAGCAGGAGCAGGCCGCCGACCCAGACCGCGGCGCCGATGACGTGGAGGACGGTGGCGACGACCGCGGAGTTGTGATCGGCTTCATCGCCGGAGTGCCCCTGCGTGGCCATCGGGACCAGCGCGGCGACGGCCAGCAGGGCGACGAGGAACGTCGGCGTCCACGAGCGCACCGCGAAGGTCAGCACCGTGAGGATCGCGCCGGCGACGGTCGTGATGAGCCACGTTCGGCCGAGCTCGGTCTCGACGACGAATCGAGCCAGCTGCGCCCCGAACTGGGGGCCGAGGCTCAGTTCGGGGTTGAAGGCGTCGAGGAAGGTGAGGAAGCCGGTCAGGGCGGCGGCGAGGGTGAAGACGGATGCCGCGATGGAGGCGGCGTCGAGGGCGACGTCGAACTCGCGCTCCCCGGCCCGAAGCGTGAACAGCGCGGTGACCAGGACGCCGACGAGGCCCGCCGCCGCGAGGTTGAACAGCAGCGACGACGCGGGCAGCCCCCAGCGCACGACCGGACCGGGATCGGCGATGACGAGGGGCTCGGCTCCCCCGCCGTAGGCGAGGGCCCAGACGAGAACGGCAAGACCTGCCGCGACGAGGATCGCGGGGCCGGCGGCCCGCAGAGCGCGGGAATTCACCCGACAAGCCTAATCGCGCGAGACGAAGGGGGATGCCGCGGTCTGCGGCATCCCCCTTCGCACGGGCGTCGTCGTGCGTGACCTACTTGACGGCGGCCTTCAGCTTCGAGCCCGCGGTGACCTTCACGCGCTTGCCGGCGGGAATGGAGATCTCCTCGCCGGTCTGCGGGTTGCGGCCCGTGCGAGCCGACGTCTCGACCTGCTCGAAGGCGATCCACCCGGGGATCGAGACCTTGCTGCCCTTGGCGACCGCGTCGGAGACGGTGGAGAAGAGCGAGTCGAGCACGCCCGAGACGGTGGACTGGCTCTGACCCGTCGCACTGGCGATGCTCGCGACGAGTTCGGTCTTGGTGATGGACTTGTCTGCCATTGGGATGTGTCCTCCAAAGGAGAGGCGGGATCCGCCGCCCTTCATAACTCGGACCGGATGGCCTAGCTGCCCCCCGGCTGGTCGGATCGACCGCCTTGACTATAGCCACGATCCGCGGATTTCCGCGGATTTCCGCGGGAATCGCACCGATCCGGACGGCGTGTCGGTGGCTGAAGTGATGATTGTTACCGATGTGACGGCGGTGCCGTCGCACGCAGAAGGCCCCGACGTTCGGCGTGAACGTCGGGGCCTTCGCTGCTGTGGTGCGGACCGGCTGTGATTACCAGCTGGACTTGGTCACGCCGGGCAGCTCGCCGCGGTGTGCCATGTCACGGAAGCGGACACGCGAGATGCCGAACTTCGTGAGGACACCGCGCGGGCGGCCGTCGATGACGTCGCGGCTGCGCAGACGAACCGGCGAAGCGTTGCGGGGCAGCTTCTGCAGGCCCACGCGAGCGGCCTCGCGCTGCTCGTCGGTCGAGGTGGGGTCGACGAGCTGCTTCTTCAGCTCGGCGCGCTTGGCGGCGTAGCGGTCGACGACCTCCTGGCGCTGCTTGTTGCGCGCGATCTTGCTCTTCTTGGCCATGATCAGCGCTCCTCTCGGAAGTCGACGTGCTTGCGGATGACCGGGTCGTACTTCTTCAGCACGATGCGGTCGGGGTTGTTGCGGCGGTTCTTGCGCGTGACGTAGGTGTAACCCGTGCCGGCGGTCGAACGCAGCTTGATGATCGGACGAACGTCCTGAGCCTTCTTCGCCATCAGAGCTTCACACCCTTCGCGATCAGGTCCTTCACGACCGACTCGATGCCACGAGCGTCGATCACCTTGATGCCCTTGGCGGACACGTTGAGGGTGACCTTACGGCCGAGCGAAGGCACGTAGTAGGTCTTCTTCTGCACGTTCGGATCGAAGCGGCGCTTCGTCCGGCGGTGCGAGTGCGAGATGTTGTGACCGAAGCCGGGAACCGCTCCGGTCACCTGGCACACTGCTGCCATGGTGGTTTCTCCTTCAATACCGTGAAGCCGGACGGCTCCACCCAAGATCCCTTGTCTGCACCCCGCACGGAACCCGGCCGTTTCCGGCCTGATCGTCGAGAGGGGATGCGAACTGCGTGCTGGAGTGCGCGCAGACAAAGAGACAGTCTAGCACGGCCGGGCGTGTCGCCTTGACCCGCGGCCGGCTCCCCCGTGACGGAGCCCCGAACAGGCGCGCGGTCGAGATGTCCCCTTTTCGGCGGACAGCCCCGTGGAAGTGGCCTGTTTCTACATACCGATCCGCGAATCGGCTGTCTCGATTCTACAAAGATTCCGCGGGCTGGCTCGCTGTCGATGCCAGCATGGTGCCGTCCTGGGGGAACCCCCTTCTGCACAGAGCGAGGTTCGATGACACACTCACCTGACCCTTCCTGGCCCGCGTCGCCGGTCGACCTCGGGAATCCGCAGCGATGCCCCGTCTGCTTCGCCGACGTCGTGCTTCCTCGATGCGGCACGTGCGGGTTCGTGTTCGCCGACCCTCGCGCCGGGCAGGTGCTGAGCCTCGGCCGGCAGATGATCGCGCTCGAGCGAGAGCGGCGCGAGCTCATCGGGCAGGTGTTCGCGGCAGCGGAGGCGGAGCAGCGGGCGGCGCGCGAGCGCGCTGCTGCGGTGCGGGCGCCGGCCGCGCCGCCGATCCCGTCGCGACCGCTCGAGGCGGTGCACGACGCGCGGACGGCGGCAGTGCCGCCCAGACCCGCTCCGCCGACACCGGTCCTGTCGCCTCGACGGCCTGCGCGCCGCCTGACCGTGCCGGTGCTCCTGCTCATCGTCGGCGTGTCCCTCGTCGGGATCGCCGCTGTCTTCTTCCTCACCATCGCGTGGTTCGTCGCGGGGATCGCCGTGCGCGCACTCATCATCGGCGGCATCACCCTCGCCACCATCGCGGGGGCGTCGCTGCTGCGCCGCAGGACGCTCACGGCCACCGCGGAGGCGCTCGCCGTCCTGGGCGTGCTGCTGCTCGCCCTCGACGCATGGGCGGTGCGCGCGAACGACCTCTTCGGCGCGGCCGGAACGGACGCCGTGGTGTACGCGGGCGTCGCGACCCTGGCTGTGGCCGCGGTCTGCCGCACCTGGGCGTGGTACTCGAAGCTGCGGGCGCCCGACATGGCCTCGGTGCTCGCACTTCCGGCGGGCCTCGCCCTCCTCGCCGCGGGCGTCATCGAACTTCCCGACGGGCAGGCCGTCATCGTGGGACTGCTCGGCGGGGCGGCCGGCGGACTCGCCCATGCGCTTCCGGCCCCGTGGTCGGCGGCGCGACAGCCTGCGGTCCCCGAGCGCGAGGTCCTTGCCTGGGGCGGCATCGCGTCGCTCACCGCCGCCGCCGCGGCATCGCTGGTGGTCGCGCCCGACATCGTCTGGGTGCCGGTATGGGCGGCGCCGGCGACCGCCGCGATCGCCGGCGCCTACACCGCGCTGGGCTCCGTGCGGCGTGCGACGACGGCGCTTCCGTCGGCATCCGTCGCGGTGGGGGTCGCCTCCAGCGTCGGCGTTGCGTCCATCGCGACCGCGGGGTGGCAGCTCGCGCTGCGCAGCGACCTGGCGGTGTTCGCCCTGCTCGCGGGCCCGGTCGTCGCGGTCGCGGTGGCGGTGCTGACCGATCGTCTGCGCGCACGATGGCGGCGCCTCCTGCCCGCCGCCGTGATCGCCAGCGTGCTCGCGGCGCTCAGCGCGGCGGGCTCGTTCATCACGTGGTCGATCACGGGGGTGGTCACCGCCGCCGCGACATGGACGATGTGGACCACGGACCCCCTCGCCGCTCCGGTTGTCGAGGGGGCCTGGCTTCCGCTGATCGCGGCCGGTGCGATCACGCTGGCGCTGCCTTTCGCGCCGGCGCTCGACCGCCCGCGCCTGCGCGGCGTCCGGATCGCCGTGGCGTCGGCGCTCGTGCTGGCCGCCGCCTGGCGCACCGGCATCCCGATCGTCGTGGTGACCGCCGCGATCGCCCTCGCCGCCGTGGCGCTGTGGGGTCTGTCGCGTCCGCCGTCGCGCCTGCACTCCCGGTGGGCGTGGGGGGTCGTGGCCGGTATCGGCGCCGTCACGGCGTTCGTGGCGGGCCTCGCGAGCCCGTCACTGTGGGCGACCGGCGTCGTCACGGCCGTGCTCGTCCCGGTCGCGGCAGCCCTCGTCGCGCGCCCGGTGCCGCGCGCATCGGCGGCGCTGGCACTGGCGTCGATCGCCGTTGCGACGGTCGCATGCCTGCTCGCCCCCGGTGCGATCGCCACCGCCGCCGGAACGACCGGCGACCTGCGCGCGTCGCTGGTGCTCCTGCAGTGGGTGGCCGTCGCGACGCTGGCGATCGGCGCGTGGGTGCCCCTTCTCCGCGAGGTGCGGCGTGCGGTGGTCGTCGCGGGCGTCGCCCTGCTCGCGGTCTCGCTGATCACGCTCCTGACGGATTCGGTCGGCCTCCTGCTGCCGTACGAGCAGCTGCCCGTCTCGACGCTCCTGGGCGAGCCATGGGCGGCCACGGTGCGGGGCGTGCTGGGGGTGGCCATCCTCGCCCTGATCGCCATCGGCGGCTCGCGTGTCGAGGGCGGGCTTCGCGCCGCTGCGGCGGTTCTGATCGCCGGCACGGCGACCGCCGCGGTCTCGGCGCCGATCGCCGCAGCGGGAGCCGCCGACGCGCGCCCGGCCGTCGCGGCCGCGGTCGCCCTGGCCGTGTGCATCGTGGGCGCCGTGCTCGCCCTCGTCCGACCCGGCGCAGACGCCGCCCGGCTGGTGCGCACCGCAGCGGATGCCGGCGCGCCCAGCACCGCCGCGGTGCTGATGCTCCAGGCCGCGCCCGACGTGTCGTGGGCGGTCTTCCTGCTGGGGGCGGCGGCACTGGCCGCGGCGTCGGTCACCCGCGGTTGGGCGGCGCCGACGGCGCGTGCCGTCGAGGGCATCGCCTCCGCACCCGGAACCGGCTTCCCTCTCGCACGCGCCCCGCGGCGTCTGCTGTCCTGGCCCGCGGTGGGGGTGGCGACGTGGGCGATGTGGCGTGGTATCGATGACCTTCCCGCGGCTGCCGACCTGCCCATCGAGGCGTACACCGTCGCCCCCGCGGTCGCGCTGGCGCTGTTCGCTGTGGCGCTCACGTGGCTCCGCCGGCATCCGGAGGCCGCCATCGCGATCGCGCTGTCGTTCGCCGTCGGCCTCGTCTGGCCGACGCTGACGGGAGCGGGTGCCGAGGACCCTCGCGGCATCATCCTGCTGGCCGTCGCAGCGCTGTGCGCGGGCCTCCTCGCCTGGACGCGGGCGTGCCGGCTCGTACCCGCCTCGCTCGCCGGGGCGACGACAGCGCTCGTCGCCGTCGCGACGATCACCCTGACGAGAGGATGGAGCGCAGACGCCACCGACGCATGGTGGCTGCTGGTCCTCGTCGCGGCCGCCTACGGAGCAGCCGCCGGGTTCGCGCGCGCCGGCGCCATCGGACAGCGGGTCTTCGCCGTCGTCGCCCCGGCGCTGAGCCTCGCCGCGGCCTCGATCACGGTCGCCTTCATCGTGCTCCTCACCGACGATGCCGGGTCGGTCGCCGCTGCAGCCGTCTGCATCCTGCTCGTCCTTCACCTGGGGGCGGCGGCGTTCGACGCCGTGCCTCTGGGTGCGACCACCCGCTGGACGTCCTTCGCGGGCGCGCTCGTCGTGGGTGCGACAGCCACGGGCCTCGTGAACGGCGCGATCGAGGCGGTGAGCCTGCCGCTGGCGCTCGCGCTGCTGGCGGGCGCGGCGCTGGCCATGCTTCGTCGTGCACGGGCGGGTGGCCCCTGGCCCGGCCCGGAGGAGGTCCCCTGGCTCACCGGCATCCTGCTCGCGGTCGTCCCCACATCGCTCGCCTCGGTGGAGGGCCCGCGGGTCTGGCTCGGAATCCCGGCGGCCCTGCTCGCCGGCGCGGGGCTGGCCCTGACCGAGGTGGCGCCGGCCTCACGCCTGCGTGCCCGGTCGGCGCTGCTGCTGGGCCTCGGCGCTGTCGGCATCGGCGTGCACGCGACGGTGCCGACCGCTGGGTGGCAGGGCGTCATGCCGCTCGTCGTGGCCGGCGCGGGGGCGGTCGGGTTGGGCGCCGTGACGGTGTGGATGAGGCTCGAGGGGCGGGACGTGGTGGCGCCTCTGCTCGCGGCCGCGGGCACGGTGGTCCCCGCCATCGCGATCGCCGTGCGCGGAGGCGGTGAGCTCGCCTTCACAGCGGTCGTCGGCACGGTCGCGGGCGCGGCGGCCGTCGGCGCGGCGGCCGTACTCGGTCGAGCGGAATGGGTCCGGACAG
The DNA here is from genome assembly GCA_029319145.1 of Microbacter sp. GSS18. Lineage (NCBI taxonomy): Bacteria > Pseudomonadati > Bacteroidota > Bacteroidia > Bacteroidales > Porphyromonadaceae > Microbacter > Microbacter sp. GSS18. Next base: position 2,974,537 of record CP119753.1, read on the forward strand.
CGGCTGTGACCGCGCTCGGCGCAGCGGCAATCGCAGTCGCGGCGATCGGCGTGCGCTTCGTGCGGGTGTCCGATCCGCGGGAGTTCGGTGTGGAGCCTGATCTGTGGGCGGCGAGCGCGGTGGGCATCGTCGTCGCGGTGGGCGTCATGGCACTGCGAGCGTCCTCATCGCCGCGCGTGGCCTCCGTCGCCGGCGCGGGCTTCGCGCTGGCGACCGCGCTGTTCGCCGCGGCCGAATTCGCCCTGCTCGCCGCGGCGCCTTCCGACGGGGCCGCGACTCGGACGGCGATCGTGATGACCGTCCTGAGCGGCGCGGGCGTCGTGGGCTGGCTCCAGCGGCGGCGCGTCGGCGTGGCGCTCGCGGGGACCGCCGCAGTGGCGGCAGCCGTATTCGGCGCGGCGGCGTTCGCGGTGGGCGCCCGCCCCGTCGAGGTCGTCACTGCCGCGCCGGCTCTCGGGCTGCTGCTGCTCGGCGCCCTGGCGCTGAGGCGGACGCGGTCCACGCGATCCTGGCCCGCGCTCAGCCCGGGGCTGGTGCTCCTCCTGCTGCCGTCGCTGGTCTACGACCTCGGCGAGAGCGCACTGTGGCGGATCGTGGCACTCGGCATCGTCGCGGTGGCCACGATCGTCGTCGGAGCGGTGCTGCGCCTGCAGGCCCCGCTCGTGATCGGGTCGGTCGTCGCCCTTGCGCATGCCGTGGCGCAGCTGTGGCCGTGGATCTCCACGGCCTATGACGCGGTGCCGTGGTGGCTGTGGCTCGGCATCGGCGGCGCGCTGCTGATCCTGCTGGCCGCGCGATACGAGAAGAACATTCGGGCCCTCCGCACCGCGGTGACGGCGGTCACGACGCTGCGCTGACGGCGGTCACGACGCTGCGCTGACAGGGGTGCGCACCCGCTCAGCGCACCGGACCGGCGCCGCGGCCCCAGCGGAACGCCGACACCGTCGGGTCGCCCGGGATCCAGAAGCGCCAGGGGAACGCACCGGTCCCGGCGTGGCCGGCCACGCCGACCCGGGGCCCCGATGCGATGCGGTGCAGGGGCTCGTCGCGCAGTGCCAGGCGCGCCGTGGCGCCCGCCTGCGCGGCGCCCGTGACGGCGTCGAGGCCGTCGTGGATCGGATGCCGCAACCCCACAGCATCCCCGAGCCGCCCCGGGCCCCGGGCGAGCTCTCGCGGTGACCGCGCGGCCCGGCGGCGGCTCGCCGCGGCATCCGCTCCCTCGATGATCTCGCCGCCGCGCAGCAGGATTCCGCCGGCGACACCCTCGGGACCGCATACGACGTTCACGCACGAGTGGATGCCATGGCTCAGGTACACGTAGAGGTGGCCCGGCTCGCCCCACATCGTGGCGTTGCGGGCCGTGCGGCCCCTGCGCGCGTGCGATCCGGGATCGGGCACCGGTCCCGTGCCGAGCCCGTGGTAGGCCTCGACCTCGGTCAGGCGCACCGCGACCTCGCCGCCGTCGACGGCGACCGTGAGGACGGCGCCCAGCAGGCGCGGCGCCACCTCGAGGGGCAGCGCGAGCAGGTCGTCGCGCGCCGCCGGCCGCAGCGCATCGCTCAACGCGGGGGCACCCGGCACCACGAGATGTCGGAGCCCGCCAGCGCCACGACCTCCGCGCCGTCGTCGATCTCGGTCACGCGCGTCTCGACGCGTGCCGGCAGCGGCAGCAGATACCGGTCGTAGGGGTTGTCGACCGCGTCGGGGGCCACGAGCGTCGCGAGATACCGCCCGCTCGGCGACACGCACGTGCCGAGCACGGCATCGCCCGCCTCTGCCTCGGCCACGAGCCGCGCCGTCCCGTCGTCCTCGACGAAAGCGACCGCCGAGCGCTCGGGAAGACCGTCGTCACCCACGATCGACATCGTGCGAAGCGTGCCGCCGCCGGGCACCGGGGTCACGTCCCCCTGGATGCCGAACGTGGGCTCCGCCTCGACGAGCGGCTGTTCCGAGGCGTCGGCGAGATCGATCACGATCGAGCCCTCGATGCGCTCCACGATCGCCTCGGTTCCGGCGATGCCGTCGATCGAGACGGCGGTGCCGAGGGTCGTGGGATTCGCGCCCTCGGCGTCGGCGAGCAGCAGCGTGCTGTCGAAGGTGAGCATCAGCACGCTGTCGGTGTCGGGCACGAACCGCCATTCGGCGACGCGCGAGTCCACGCCGTCGGGCTCGATCCGGGTCGGCTCCGCATCGGCTGCGGCGTCGGAGAGCGACGCGGTGAAGAGGATCGACTCGAGCCCCGAATCGGCGGTGAGCGTGCGGTCGGAGTACGTGTAGCCGATGCGCTCGCCCCGGTCGGCCGCCTGCAGGTTCGTGACGTAGCCGTCGCCGGGAAGGGGCAGCTCGCGCGCGCCCGAGCCGTCCGGCGCGGTGACGATCAGCGCCGCGGTGTCGTCGGACCCCAGCACCGAGACCACGAGGTGCGAGGCGGTCGCCCGGAAGTCCTCGATGTGCTCGTGCGTGAACACGGCCACGGCGCTCTCGCCGTCGATCCCCGACGCGAAGATCGTGTCGTCGGCGCCGTCACCGCCGCGCTGCAGCAGGAAGATCTCGGCGCCGGCGGTGCGGAACGTCTCGCTGATCGTGGTCGCGGGCCCGCCCCCGACGCCGGTCACATCGTCGATGCGGACCGTGTACTCGGTGTCCTCGCGCAGCGCGAGCCCGAACCGCACGCCGACCGTGCGGCCCGACGTGTCGACGGCGAACGGCGTCTCGGGGGTGATCGTCACCTGCGCGGGGTCGACTTCGGCGAGCGACTGCGTCGTGGTGAAGATGACGCGTGACCCGGATGCCGCGACCGCCGCCTCGGGGTCGACCGACACGTCGGTGACACGGGGCCCGAGGGCGACGCTGGTCGCGGCCGCCGCGACGCCGATGACGGCGAGGACCGCCACGACGACAGCGAACGCACCCGCGAACGCACGCCCCTGACGCTTGCGCGCGCTCGAGCGCCGCGTCGGGGCCTCAGTACTCATACGGGTCCTCGGGCTCGTCGATGACCTCGACGCTCGACGCGTCGATGGCGAGCCGGCCGTCCGAACTCGATCGCACCGTGCCGGTGACGGTGACCCACTGCCCGGTCTCGGACACGTCGCCGCCCACGACGGGGAGCGTCGCCGGCTGCGCGTCGATGACGCAGTGCGTGATGACCAGCCGCGTCAGATCGAAGTCCCCGTCCTCGCCGGGCGTGACGAAGCCGGTCAGCTCCACGGGGGCGCCGTCGAAGGCCTCGGGGTTGGTGGTGCTGGCGAACACCGCCGACCACTCCCCCACGCCGAAGGTCGCGGTGTCGCCGGTCGAGGCCAGATTCACCGCGTCCGCGCCGGCGAACAGCGGGGCCGCGCCGACGTCGCGCGCCACGGCGAGCTCCGCCGACAGGGACGTCGGCGGCAGCACCAGCATGAGCACGACGACCCCCGAGGCGATGACTCCGCCCACGCCGGTGGCGACGGCGGCCACAGGATGCTCCCGGTGAGCCTCGCCGTGGTCGTGACCGTCGCCGTGGTCGTGACCATGGTCTTCCTCGGCCCCCAGCGGCAGCAGGAACGAGGCGACGGCGCCGATGACGAGGACGACCGCCATCCCGACGGCGAACCACGACGATTCGGGATTGATGTAGAGCCCGAGACGCCCGGTGAGGGCCAGGGCGATGGTGACGACCGCGAGGACCGTCGACAGCCCGACGCCCAGCCAGCGCGTCGCGAGCGCGTGGGTTCTAGACAAGGAGGTTCACCCCCGCTCCGATGGCGAAGCCGGTCAGCACGACCACGATGACGATTCCGGTCAGCGTGCGGGTCGTGAAGGTCGTGCGCAGCAGGGCCAGCATCTTCACGTCCACGAGCGGTCCCACCAGCAGGAAGGCCACGATCGATCCGGGTGTGAACGTCGAGGCGAACGACAGCGCGAAGAACGAGTCGACGTTCGAGCAGATCGACACCACCATCGCCAGGGCGATCATGGCCACGATCGAAAGCGCCGGGTTCGATCCGATCTCGAGCAGGACCTGACGCGGCACGAGCACCTGCACGGCGCCGGCGATGGCGGAGCCGATCACGAGGGCCGGCATGACGGCCCTCAGCTCGATGACGAACTGCGCGAGGCTGCGACGCCAGCGGCCGCCCGGCTCATGGGTGACGATGTCGCACGTGTCGCGGAACCGCTCGGTCAGCAGCGCGTCCGGCGACGGGTGCCGGCTGTACAGCCAGCCGATCAGGTTGGCGATGAGCCAGCCGCCGACGATGCGCGCGACGAGGATGCCGTCGTCGAAGCCGAACGCCGCGTGCGTGGTGATGATGACGATCGGGTTCACGATCGGCGCCGCGATCAGGAACGTCAGCGTCTCGGGCACGCTGAAGCCGCGCATCAGGAGGCCGCGCGCGAAGGGGACGTTTCCGCACTCGCACACCGGGATCAGCATGCCGAGCATCGACAGCACCGCGCGGCGCCCCCACCCCGACCGCGGCAGCCATCGCTCGAGGACCCCGGGGGGCACCCAGACCTGGACGACGATCGACAGCACGACGCCGAGCGCGATGAAGGGCAGCGACTCGATCAGAACGCTGATGGCGAGCGTGAGCCCGTCCTGGGCGCGCGTGGGCAGAGCCTCGGGGAACAGCGTTGGGGCGAGCCAGTCGATCAGGAACAGCGCCGCGATGACCGCCGCCCCGACCCCGAGCCACAGCGTCGCCCGCGCGCTCCGCGACGGCTCGAGACGCGCGGTGCGGTACGGGTCAGTCTTCGTCACTCTCGCCGTCCTGGATCTGTGCGCAGCGCTCACACAAACCGAAGATGTCCACGACGTGCTCGGCGTCGCGGAAGCCGTGGGTCGCGGCGGTGCGTCGCGCCCACTCCTCGACGTCGGTGGCCGCGATCTCGACGGTCAGCCCGCACGACCGGCAGATGAGGTGATGGTGGTGTCCCGTACTCTGGCACGCGCGGTACAGCGATTCGCCCTCGGGGCTCTGCAGCGAGTCGGCCTCGCCCTGTGCGGCGAGCCCCGCGAGGGCCCGGTAGACCGTCGCCAGTCCGATGCCGGTGTTCTCGCCGCGCAGCGTCGCGTGCAGCGACTGCGCGCTGACGAACCCGCGTGCGTCGGCGAGGGCTTCGCGCACGCGCTCGCGCTGCCACGTGTTCCGCTGGGCCATGCGCGGGAGTCTACCCGCGCGCTCCCCACCGGTCCCTGGGAACCCCCGCGCGCTCACGCGCTCTCGGCGACGGGGGCGAACCGGCCGCGCCGCGACCCGATGCCCCGGCAGACCAGGTAGATCACGAACGAGATCGTCGTGATGTACGGGCTCACCGGCAGCGTGCCGGCGATCGCGAGCAGGATGCCGCCGACCGCCGACACCAGCCCGAAGACCGCCGCGAGCAGCGGCACCGTCACCGGCCCCGTGGCCACGCGCATCGCGGCGGCGGCCGGCGTCACCACGAGCGCCATCACCAGGAGCGCCCCGATGATGTGGACGGCGACGGCGACGATGAGGCCGAGCAGCAGCATGAAGGTCAGCGACACCGCGGTGGTGGGCACCCCGCGGGCGGCCGCTGCCTGCGGGTCGAGCGAGTCGAACCGGAGCGGGCGCCAGATGACGACGAGGCCCGCCAGGACGAAGGCTCCGATCGCGATGAGCCACCCGAGCTGGTCGGACTGGACCGACACGATCTGTCCGGTCAGCAGACTGAATCGGTTGGCGCTGCGCCCGCTGTACAGCGAGAGGAACAGGATGCCCAGGCCCAGGCCGAAGGGCATCAGCACGCCGATGATCGAGTTGCGCTCGCGCGCTCGCGCGCCGAGCCAGCCGATCAGCCCCGCCGCGATGACCGAGCCGATGATCGAACCGGTGACGACGTCGAAGCCCAGCAGCAGCGCCGCAGCGGCTCCCGCGAACGACAGCTCGCTGATCCCGTGCACGGCGAAGGCCATGTCGCGCTGCATGACGAAGACCCCGATCAACCCGCCCACCAGACCCAGCACGGCGCCCGCCCACACCGAGTTCGACACGAGCGCGAGGATCTGCCCGTAGACCGGGATCCCGCCGAACATCGCGTCGGCGATGTCGCTCCAGTTCATGCCGGGTCCTCGTCGTGGTGGTGATGGGATTCCTCGGCATCCGGCGCGCCGACGACCACGAGCCGGCCGCCCGCCTCGAGGACGTAGACCGGAGCGCCGTACAGATCGCTGAGCACCGCCGACGTGAGCACCTCGTGGGGCCTGCCCAGGGTGAAGCGGCCGCCGGCGAGGTAGAGGATGCGGTCGACCATGCCGAGCACCGGGTTGATGTCGTGGGTGACCAGCAGGACGCCCGCTTTGGCATGACGACGATGCTGGTCGATGACGTTCATCACCGCGCGCTGATTCGCCAGGTCCAGGCTCGTCAGCGGCTCGTCGCACAGCAGCAGGCGCGGGTTGTCGGCGAGGGCCTGCCCGACCCGCAGTCGCTGCTGCTCGCCGCCCGAGAGGAGCCCCACGGGCCGGTCGGCGTAGTCGGTCGCGCCGACGGCGGCGATCAGCCGGTCGACGCGCTCGGCGTCGTCGCGGCGCGGGATCGGCAGACCGAACCGGTGACCCGAGACGCCGAGGGTGACGAGGTCGCGGCCGCGCAGCGCGGTCTCCCGCGGCAGCGGTCGCTGCTGCGGGATGTATCCGACGCGCCGGCTGCCGCGGCGGCGCACGGGCTCCCCGAGCGCGGTGACCGTGCCCGAGCTCAACGGCTCCAGACCGAGGATCGCTCGCAGCAGCGTGGTCTTGCCCGAGCCGCTCGGGCCGAGCACGGCGATCAGCTCACCGGGCGCGACGTCGAGGTCCAGCCCGCTCCACAGCTCGCGGTCGCCGCGGTGGAGTCCGGCGCCGCTGATCTGCAGAACGGGCTCGTCGGTCACGCTGCGAGCGCCTCGCTCATCGCGTCGATGTTCGCCTGCATCCACGAGATGTAAGTCTGGCCGTCCGGCAGGGTCTCTGTGAACTCCACGACCGGGATGTCTCCGGCATCCGCTTCGTCGATGACCTGGTTCGTCTCGGCCCCGCCGGTCTGGCTGTTGGCCACGACGAGCGCGACATCGCCGGAGCGCAGGATCGTCAGGGCCTCCAGCAGCGTGGCCGGGGGAACGTCCTGCCCCTCCTCGACGGCCTCGCTGAACGCGTCCGGCGTCAGGTTCACCAGGCCCGCCGCCTCGAGCAGGTAGAGCCCCACCGGCTCGGTCGCGAAGACGCCGGAACCGGCGTGCGCAGCCGAGATCGCGTCGAGGTCGCCCTCGAGGCCCGCGAGCTCGGCGGCGAACGCGTCGGCGTTGGCGGCGAAGGCGTCGGCGTTCTCGGGCTGCAGCTCGCCGAGCTCGGCGGCGACCGCCTCGGCGACCGCCTCGATCGTGTGGGGGTCGTACCAGACGTGCTCGTTGAAGCCCTCGACGTGGTCGTGGTCGTCCGCGGATGTCTCGTCGGCGTGGTCGTCCCCGGACTCCGCTCCGGGCCACGCGTGCGAGAGCTCGGACGCGGTGATGACGTGCGCCTCGGTGCCGGTGGACTCGATCATGGCGTCCATGAAGCTGTCGTAGCCCCCGCCGTTGGCGACGATCAGGTCGGCCTGCGAGACCGTCAGCTGATCGGCGGCGCTGGCCTCGAAGGAGTGCGGGTCCATCGATGCGGACTCGATGATGCTCGTCACCTCGACGAGACCGCCCGCGACCTGCTCCGCGATGTCGCCGTAGACGTTGGTCGAGGTCACGACGGTGATGCCGTCGTCGGCACCGCCCGCGTCCGCGCCCTCCCCTCCGGCGCAGCCGGCGAGGACGATGGCGGATGCCGCGGCGAGGCCGAGCACGGGAAGAGCACGTCGAGCGAAGGTCATGCATCCATCGTACGTGTTATCGATAATGATTCTCAACTTCACGACATGCTCCGGTGATCTCGCGTGCACCCGGAGCGGGCACGCGTCCGGCCCGGGCATGGAACCGGTGTCGCACCCCCGCTATGGTGTGCGCATGACCCGCGCGGACGCGTCGAGCGCGCTCCCCCCGGCCGCGCATCTGGGCCGGTCGGCGCTGCGGGCCCTGCCGTTGCAGATCGGCTACGTGGTGGCTGCCGCCGTCCTGGGGCTCGCCGGCGCCCCCGTCCAGCCGTGGCTCGTCGCACTGCTCGTGATCGCGCTGTGGACGCCCACCCTCGCCGAGCTCGTCTTCCGCACGACGCTGCCGCTGGTCTTCCAGGTGCACTTCCTGATCTTCCTCACGGCGGGCGCCTTCGCCGGCAGCGCTCTGAGCCTCTATCGCGCGTTCCCGAACTGGGACACCATCGTGCACGCCGACTCGGGCGTGCTGCTTGCCTGGCTCGGGCTGCTGCTCGTCCGCCGGGCCGAGGAGCGCAGCGAAGCGCCTTCGCCGCGATGGTTCGCCTTGACCGTGACCGCGATGACCCCGATGGCCTTCGCCGCCGCGTGGGAGATCTGCGAGTACGCCAGCGACGCCCTCGTCGGCACCGTCGCGCAGGGCGGACTGCACGACACGATGACAGACATGCTCGCCGGCACGCTCGGGGGCCTCGCGACCGTCGCCGTCGTCATGGTCGTTCCGCGGCCACGCAGCATCGTCCCCGACTCGCTCGCGCAGCGCCGCGCGGAGGCACCGCCGGTCTGACGCTGCGCGATCGGCCGGGGCCCGGACCTCAATCGAGCAGCAGCGCAGGCTCTTCGAGCACCGAGGCGACGTCGGCCACGAAACGGCTCATGCCGTCGCCGTCGATGACGCGGTGGTCGAACGAGCCCGACACCGTCGTCACCCAGCGGGGCCGAACCTCGCCGTCGACGACCCACGGCTTCTGCCGGATCGCGCCCATCGCGACGATGCCGGCCTCGCCCGGGTTGATGATCGGCGTCCCTGCGTCCATCCCGAACACCCCGATGTTGGTGATCGTGATGGTGCCGCCCTGCTGGTCGGCCGGCGGTGTCTTGCCGTCACGGGCCGTGCGGGTGAGGTTCTCGAGGGCCTTGGCCAGCTCACGTGTCGACAGCGTGTGGGCGTCCTTGATGTTCGGCACGAGCAGGCCGCGCGGCGTCGCCGCCGCGATGCCCAGGTTGACGAAGTGGCGCACGCGGATCTCTGCGCCGTCCTCGGTGTCGATCCAGGCCGCGTTGACCTGCGGCGTGCGACGCACCGCCCAGATGACGGCGCGGGCCATGATCAGCAGGGGCGAGATGCGGATGTCGGCGAAGTCCGGCGACGCCTTCAGGCGCTTGACCAGCTCCATCGTGCGCGTGGCGTCGACATCCGTCCACACCGACACATGCGGCGCCGTGTAGGCGCTCTTGACCATGCCGCTGGCGACGGCCTTGCGCACGCCCTTGACCGGGATCGTCTCCTCGCGGCCCGACGCCGCCAGCTGCGACGGCGCCTCGGCCTGGACGGGGGCGACGGCGGTCGCGGCGACGTCGGGCGCGACCGGGATGCGCTCCTCGCGCACCTCGCTCCACGCCGGCGTCTCGATATTGCGGAACACCGACGCCTGCTGCGCGTGCCGCAGCACGTCCTCGCGGATGACCTCTCCGGCCGGGCCGCTCGCAGCGACCGCGCCGAGGTCGACGCCGAGGTCGCGCGCGAGCTTGCGGATCGGCGGCTTGGCGACCACGCCGACCGACTTCGCGACGCGCTCGACGGGCGAGGCCGCCGGCTTCTTCCGCCGCGAGGCGACGGCCCCGGCGTTGCCGTAGCCGACGAGGACGGCGCCCTCACCCGCCGCCGGCTCGGGGGGCGCGCCGTGCTCGCTCTGCCCGACGGTCGCGGGAGCGGACGCCGTCGCCGCGGACTCGATCGTGATGATCGGGGCGCCGACGTTGACCGTGGTGCCCTCGGCCGCGATGAGCTCGCCGACGACGCCGGCGAACGGCGAGGGAAGCTCGACCAGCGACTTCGCGGTCTCGATCTCGACGAGGACGTCGTTGACCGCGACGGTGTCGCCGGGGGCGACCCGCCAGGACACGACCTCGGCCTCGGTCAGGCCCTCGCCGACGTCGGGGAGGACGAATGTCTGCGTGCTCATGGGATCTCCCGGATCAGTAGGCGAGGGCGCGGTCGACGGCCTCGAGGATGCGGTCGGGGTCGGGCAGGTAGACGCCCTCGAGCTTGGCGGGCGGGAACGGCACGTCGAAGCCCGACACCCGCAGCACCGGAGCCTCGAGCGCATAGAACGCCTGCTCCATGACGGTCGCCGAGACCTCGCTGCCCACCGAGACGTTGCCGGGGGCCTCCTGCGCGTAGACCATGCGGCCGGTGCGGCGCACCGACTCGAGGATCGGCCCGTAATCCACCGGCGACAGCGAGCGCAGGTCCACGACCTCGCAGCTGGTGCCCTCGGACTCGGCGAGCGCGGCCGCCTGCAGCAGCGTATGCACCATCGCGCCGTGCCCGACGAGCGTGACGTCGGTGCCGCGGCGCACGATGCGGCTCGCGTGCAGCGGCAGGGCGCGGGCGGCGGTGTCGACCTCGCCCTTCATCCAGTACTTCGCCTTCGGCTCGAGGAAGATGATCGGGTCGTCCGAGGCGATCGCGTCCTGGATCATCCAGTAGCCGTCGTTCGGGGTCGAGGGGCTCACGACACGCAGACCCGGTGTGTGGGCGAAGTACGCCTCGGGGCTCTCCTGGTGGTGCTCGACCGCGCCGATGTGACCGCCGTAGGGGATGCGGATGACGACGGGCATCGACACCGCGCCCTCGTGACGGTTGGTGAACTTCGCCAGCTGAGAGGTGATCTGGTCGAAGGCGGGGAAGACGAACCCGTCGAACTGGATCTCGATGACGGGCCGGAAGCCGGCCATCGCCAGCCCGATCGCCGTCCCGACGATGCCCGACTCGGCCAGCGGCGTGTCGAGCACGCGCTGCTCGCCGAACTCGGCCTGCAGCCCCTCGGTGACGCGGAAGACACCGCCGAGGCGGCCGATGTCCTCGCCCATGAGCAGGACCCGGTCGCTGTCGGTCATGGCCTTGCGCATCCCGGCGTTGAGCGCGCGGGAGAAGGGCATCGTCGTCACGGTCGTGGCGGTCATGCCGCACCCCCCCCGTCGAAGGACGCCTCGTAGTCGGCGAGCCACGCCCGCTGCTCATCGACGCGCGGGTGCGGCTCGGAGTAGGCGTGGGCGAACATCGTGTCGCGCTCGAGGCCGTCGAGCTCGTTGGTGCGCATGCGTATGTCGTCGGCGACCGCGGCCGCCTCGGCGTCCACGCCGGCGAAGAAATCGTCCCCGGCGCCGCGCGAGCGGAGATACGCGGCCATGCGGTCGATCGGATCGCGCCCGGCCCAGCCGGCCTCCTCGTCGGACGTGCGGTACTTCGTCGGGTCGTCGCTGGTGGTGTGGGCGCCCATGCGATAGGTCATCGCCTCGATCGCCCGGGGGCCGTCGCCGGCGCGGGCCTCGTCGAGCGCGAGCCGCGTCACGGCGTAGCTGGCCAGCACGTCGTTGCCGTCGACCGGGATCGACTCCATGCCGTAGCCGTCGCCGCGCCGGTACAGCGGCGAACGCGACTGCGTCTCCACCGGCACCGAGATCGCCCACTGGTTGTTCTGCAGGAAGAAGACCTCAGGCGTGCGGTAGCTCGCGGCGAAGACCATCGCCTCATGGACGTCACCCTGGCTCGACGCGCCGTCGCCGTAGTAGACCATGACAGCCTCGTCGCGCTCGGGGTCGCCGGTCCCGCAGCGCCCGTCGAACACGAGCCCCATGCCGAGCCCGGTCGCGTGCAGCGTCTGCGCGCCGAGCACGAGCGTATAGATGTGCGTGTTGCCGTTCTTGGGATCGGTCGGGTCCCACCCGCCGTGCGTCAGGCCGCGCATCAGGCGGATGATGTCGATCCCGTCGACACCGCGGATGCGGGTGACGACGTGCTCGCGGTACGACGGGAACAGGTGGTCCTGCGGCCGCGCGGCGCGGGCGGATCCGACCTGAGCCGCCTCCTGGCCGAGGCTCGGCGGCCACAGCGCAAGCTGGCCCTGCCGCTGCAGATTGGTGGCCTGCCGGTCATAGGCGCGGATGACCGCCATATCGCGGTACAGACCCCCGAGTTCGGCCTCGCCGAGGCCGTCGATGAGGTCGAGATATCGCTCGGCGGCGGGCGTCGGCGCGAACGATCCGTCCGCGGCGAGCACGCGCACCAGGCGCGGGTCTTCAATGGGAGCCGCTGGGGTCACTCCTCCACGCTAGCCCCTCGCCGCGTGCCCCTCTGGGAGGTCTTCGACAATGGATGCTGCGACCGCTAGGACCTTCTCCACAGACTCCTCCTCGCCGACCGACACCCGGATGCCCTCGCCGGCGAACGGCCGGACGACCAGGCCGCCGTCGTGGAAGGCATCCGCGATCTCGATGGTCTCGGCGCCCGTGGACAGCCACACGAAGTTCCCCTGGGCCTCGGGGACGGCCCATCCCTGGGCGCGCAGGGCCGCGGCGAGCCGGTCGCGGCGCTCGGCGACGACCGCGACGCGCTCTTCCAGCTCGGCCTGGGCCTCGAGGCTCGCGAGGGCCGCGGTCTCGGCCTGCCCCGTCACCGACAGCGGGATCGCGGTGCTGCGTGCGGCGTCGAGCACGCGTGGGTGTCCGATCGCGTAGCCGACGCGGAGCCCTGCCAGCCCGAACGCCTTCGAGAAGGTTCGCAGGACCACGACGTTGTCGGGATTGGGCGCCCCGAGCTCGCGCAGCCCGCCCACGGCCTCCGGGTCGGTGACGAACTCGGCGTACGCCTCGTCGAGGATGATGAGCACGTCGGACGGCACCTTCGCCACGAACGCGTCGAACTCGGCCTGGGTGACGACGGGGCCGGTGGGATTGTTGGGGCTGCACACGATGATCGCCCGCGTGCGGTCGGTCACGGCATCCGCCATCGCATCGAGGTCGTGGCGGGCACCCTCGGCGAGCGGCACCATCACCGGCGTCGCCCCCGCGAGCACGACCAGCCACGGGTACGCCTCGAACGAGCGCCACGCGAACATCACCTCGTCGCCGGCGCCGGCGGTGGCCTGCACCAGCTGGGTGAGGATCGACACGCTTCCCGCGCCGATGTGGACGTGGTCGATCGTCACGCCGAACCGCTCGGCGAGGGACTCGCGCAGGCGCCCCGCGGTCGCATCGGGGTACCGGTTGTAGGCGGTGGCCGCCTGCACGGCATCGACGACACCGGGGAGCGGCTCGAAGGGGTTCTCGTTGCTCGACAGCTTGAACGCGTCGGCCGCCGCCTGCCGGCCCTGCTTGTAGGGCGGGAGCGCCGCGATCTCGGGACGCACGCGGACGGGGAAATCGGATGCCTCAGCCACCCCCCGAGTCTATGCGCGCATCCGTTCTCGCACGCGGCGGCGATGGCGTGACAGACTTCCGGCCATGGGCTTCCTCATCCGCGTCGTCATCAATGCGTTCGCCATCTGGATCGTCACCCTGATCCCCGCTCTGGGGGTGACCGTCATCGCGTTCCCCCCGGGCGAGACGCTGCAGCTGGTGCTGACCCTGCTGATCGTCGCCGCCATCTTCGCGCTGGTGAACACGATCATCGGAACGGTCATCAAGGTGCTGGCGTTCCCGCTGTACATCCTGACCCTGGGCCTGATCGGCCTCGTCATCAACGCGTTCCTGCTGTGGCTGACCGCCTGGATCACCGAGTTCTGGAACTGGGGCCTTCGGGTCGAGGACTTCTGGTGGGGCCTGGTCGCGGCGATCATCATCTCGCTGCTCAACTGGATCTTCGGCCTGATCCTGCGCCCCAAGAAGGACTGAGCCTCCGCTGACATCGGACGCCTCCGCACCGGTCCCGGGTGCGGAGGCGCGTTCTGCCTGTCCCGCCGACCCGCAGCCCATCGGCGGCGGGGCGGTTCACCCCATGAGCGGCGGCGCGGGCCGCACCGGCTCACCGCGCTCGGCGCCGAACTCGAAGGCCTCGACCCGCGTGGCGTGGCGAAGCTCGCCGAACACGTCGCGCAGCGCGTCGACGCGCGGATCCGTCGATGCGTCGACGTGGGCCGCGGTGTCTGCATAGCCGACGAGATCGTGCCCGGGGGCCAGCAGATCCTCGGGCCCGACCTGGGGATGCGCCTCCCGCTCGATCACCATCGAGCCGTCGCTGCCCACCGCCCCCATGTGACCTCCGCCCGCAAGCGCGACGACCGGGTCGTCGGTGTGACGGACCGAGACGCTGAGAGTCGTGGGACCGACATCCGCATCGACGGGTGAGCCGAACGTCACGAGGGTGCGGGTGTCGAACCCGCCCTCGAGCGCGATCCGCGAGGCGACCATGGCCCCCTGCGAGTGGCCGAACGCATGCACGACGTCCCCCGGCTGCGCACCGGCCGACTCGAGCGCCGCGACCGTCGCCTGATACGACGCCGAGCGCTGTCCGCTGTACAGCTCGACGTTCGACAGACCGTCCCACGGGTCCTGGCCGCCCATCCCCGCCGACCGCATGCCGGCGACGTACACGGCGAACTGCCTCGACCCGTCGGCCATCGTGTACTTCTCCACGCGGACGCGCGCGTCCCCGTCGCGCGGGATGCGCTCCGCCGCGCCGGCGAGGCCGAGCGGCGACGGCGAGCCCGCTGCCGTCGGCGTCGTCGGGACGAGGGTCACCGCCGGGACGGCGCCGGTCAGCCGGGCCTCACGGGGGATGATGCCCAAGCCGCCGATCCCCGTCACCGCCGTCGCGAGGATCGCGCCCCCGCCCAGCGCGACGCCGCCGATGGCGCCGCCCTCGGGCCCGAACAGCGTGCCCAGGTCCACCCCCGCCTCGGTCGCCTGGCGGACGAGGTCGCCCGGCCACATGATCGCGCGGCCGAACTCCGTTTCGCGCGCATCCCACACCGCATCGGGGTGGAGGGCGATGAGCGCCTCGCGCTGCGCGTCGATGCGCGCCATGGCGCGGTGATCGCCGGCGAAGAACGCCGCCCGGTGCTCGACGTTGAGCTCCACGAGCTCGTAGACGGCCGCCGCCTCGCGCAGCCGTTGGGCGATGAGCTCGGCCCCGGCCACCGCCTCGCGAATCCGCGCGGCGAGGGCGGACGCGGCGCACGCCGCGTCCCACGCGAACGCGTGATGCTCGAGCAGCATGTTCCCGAGCGGCCCGAGGCGCGCACCCACGGCGTCGAGCTCCCCGGCGGCGAGCGCGAAGCGCGATGCGGTGCGACGCAGGGTCCCGGTGTCGACGGCGACGGCACCGCCCCCGGTGATCTGGAGCGGATCCCCTGCGCTCACCGACACCACGCCCCGCCCGCGGCGGCGCGATCGCGGGCGATCCTCACGTCGGTGCGCAGGTCGAGCGCCGCATCCTCCAGGGCACGGACCTCGACGGCCCACGTCTCGGCAGCCTCGTGGAAGGCGCGCGCCGCCTTGGCCGACCAGTCCGTGCCGGCCGACAGGCTTCCTGCCTCGAGGCCCGCGTCGGCCAGCCGGACCAGGACCGCGTCGAGGTCTCGCAGCACGACGTCGAGACGGTGCGCGGCGAACGCCGCCGCCGCGGTGTCCGAGCACAGGTTGAGAGTCATGCCGGCCATCGTCCTGCCGCTCCACAGGCGCCTCGCAGCCGGGCGGCGGACCTGTGAGCATGCGCTGCGCGGTCGCTCCTGGGGAGGAAACGAGCCGGCGGGCGGGATTCGGTAAACCTCGGACTGTTCACCGGGGCCTCGGCGTGCACACAATGGAGGTCATGACCGCCAGCGCCGCCGACCCGTTTCGTGTGGTGTTCGTGTGTACGGGCAATATCTGCCGGTCCCCGATGGCCGACGTCGTCTTCCGGGGCTACGCCGACGCCGCTGGGCTCGGTTCGCGGGTGTCCTCCACGAGCGCCGGCACGGGCGACTGGCACGTGGGCGAGCAGGCCGACCAGCGCACGCTCGACTCGCTTGCGCGCCGCGGATTCGACGGCTCGCACCACCGTGCCCGCCAGTTCACGCAGCAGGACTTCGCCCGCAGCGACCTCGTCGTCGCACTCGACCGCACGCACGAGCGGATCCTGCGGGGCTGGGCGCGCCGGGAGTCGGATGCCGACAAGATCGCGCTGCTGATGTCGTTCGACCCCAACCCGCCGACGCTGGACATCCCCGACCCCTACTACGCCGGACCCGGGATGTTCGACGAGGTGCTCGGTATGATCGAGGGTGCGTGCCGGGCGCTCTTCCGGCAGCTCGAACCCGCGATCCGTCCGGCGGTGTGACGCCGGGCGATCGCCGCGCCGCGACGCGAATCACGACGGGAGTCCCGTGACCTCTCTCCCCCCTCAGCCCCTGAGCCCCCTCGACGGCCGCTACCGCGCTGCGGTCGCGCCCCTCGCCGACTACCTGTCCGAGGCGGGCCTGAACCGCGCCCGCGTCGAGGTCGAGGTCGAATGGCTCATCACCCTCACCGACCGCTCGCTGTTCGGCACGTCGCCGCTGTCGGACGACGACAAGGCGCGGCTGCGCGCGCTCTACCTCGAGTTCGGGCAGGCCGAGATCGACTGGCTCGCCGACAAGGAGGCGGTCACCCGCCATGACGTCAAGGCCGTCGAGTATCTCGTGCGCGATCGCCTGTCGACGCTGGGCCTGGACGCGATCGCGGAGCTCACCCACTTCGCATGCACGAGCGAGGACATCAACTCCACCGCCTACGCGCTGACCGTCCGCCGCGCCGTCGAGCAGGTGTGGCTCCCGAAGCTCCGCGACGTCATCGAGGCCATCAAGGACCTGGCGGTGAACCACCGCGACGCCGCGATGCTCTCGCGCACGCACGGCCAGCCCGCGACGCCGTCGACGATGGGCAAGGAGCTCGCCGTGTTCGCGTGGCGCCTCGCCCGCGTCGCCGACCAGATCGCCACCGGAGCCTTCCTCGCGAAGTTCTCGGGTGCCACCGGCACCTGGTCGGCGCACCTGGCCGCCGCCCCCGACGTCGACTGGCCCGAGGTGTCGCGGACGTTCATCGAGGGCCTGGGGCTGGACTTCAACATCCTCACGACGCAGATCGAGTCGCACGACTGGCAGGTCGAGCTGTACGACCGCGTGCGGCACGCCGGCGGCATCCTGCACAACCTCGCGACCGACGTGTGGACCTACATCTCGCTGGGCTTCTTCTCCCAGATCCCCGTCGCGGGCGCCACCGGGTCCTCGACGATGCCGCACAAGATCAACCCCATCCGCTTCGAGAACGCCGAGGCGAACCTCGAGATCTCCGGCGGCATCCTGTCGACGCTGTCGCAGACGCTCGTGACCTCGCGCATGCAGCGCGACCTGACGGACTCGACCACGCAGCGCAACATCGGCGTCGCGTTCGGCCACTCGCTGCTGGCACTGGACAACCTGCTGCGCGGCCTCGGCGAGATCGCTCTCGCGCAGTCGGTGCTGGACGCCGATCTCGATGCGAACTGGGAGGTCCTCGCCGAGGCGATCCAGACCGTCGTCCGCGCGGAGATCGCCGCGGGACGCTCGCAGATCAGCGACCCGTACGCCCTGCTGAAGGACCTCACGCGCGGCCGCCGCGTCGGCGGACCCGAGCTCGCCGAGTTCGTCCAGGGTCTCGACATCGGCGACGCCGCCAAGGAGCGCCTGCTCTCCCTCACGCCCGCGACGTACGCGGGCCTGGCCTCCGCCCTGGTCGACGAGCTGGACTGAGCCGCGGCGTCGCGAAGCCCCGCTCCGCCTCGGAGCCGGAGCATCCGGCTGCGGCGCGCCCTCATGGCGCGCGCCGCAAAGGTGGCGATCGTGGTCATCTCGCCCAGCCGGATACGACCATTCGCGCCACCTTCTTCCACGCCCACGCAGAAGAGGTGGCGCGTGTGGTCGCTTGGGCAGATGCGAGACCACCATTCCTGCCACCTTCACGCGGGTGTCGCGGCGGCCCGGTGCGGCTGCGCGCCGAAGAGGCCCGGTGCGGGCTGAGGGCCGAGGAGCCTCGGGGCTCAGCCCTTGTCGGAGCCCTTCGCGTCGCCGGAGGCGTCGGTGCCCTCGTCCTCGTCGGGCAGCAGCACGGGCTTGTCGACGGACTTCGACAGCTGCGAGGGGTCGATCGCGAGCAGCAGCAGCGAGACGATGACGAGCACGGCGATGAACGAGACGCCCGCGATGATCAGCGCGACGACGATCGCGTTCATCGCGTCGCCGCGCTGCTGGAAGAACCCCATCGAGATGAGCGTGATGACGCCCGCGAAGATCGCCGCGCCGAAGGCGAGCCCGAGCAGCTGGACGGGCTTGAGGAGGTCGCGGCGGGAGGGACGTTCTTCAGTCACGGGTGTTCCTTGCGGTCGGCGGCGGGCAGTGCCGCCGCCTCGTCGGTGAGCGGTTCGGTGGGGCGCGGCGAGAAGCCGGCGATGGCGAAGTAGACGGCGGCGATCGCGGCGTAGCCGCCGAAGATCCCGACGCCGATCGTGACGCCGGTGAGCGTGAACGACTGTCCCGCCTCGGCGATCGTGTAGTCGAGCGAGTAGTCCCACGGGACGAGCGCGAGCGCGATCCCGAGCACGAGAGTCAGGATGCCGATCGTCGCGCCGTCGCGCGCTTCGCCGCGGGGAACGGCCGACGCCGCGGCGACGGCATCCTGCTCCCACGGTCGTGCGGGGTCGATGCTTCGGCCCGAAAGGCGCAGCGTGCGGATGCCCGACACCGCCTCGATCGCTCCGGTGACGAGAGCCCACGCGATCACGATCACGAAGTACCCGGTCACGGTGCGCAGCGGCTCGAGCCCGCCCGCCATTCCGGCGATGAGCGTCGCGGCGCCCAGGAGCGCCGGCGTCATGCGGCGGCCGGCGGGATAGACCAGCCACAGCGAGATGATCAGGACGAGTCCCGTCGCGATCGCGAAGCCCGAGAAGACGGCGAGGCCGACGGCGGCCGAGTGATCGGGCGAGAACGTGATCATGACGGCCGCGAGCGCGAGGAACGCCGCGCGGGCGAACTGCACGTGGCGCACGTCGAAGCTGCGGCTGGCGGGGGTGGAGGTCACGAGGGTCCTGATGGAGCGAGCGGATGCCGGACGGCACGGACCCCTCCAGTCTACGTCGCGCCGAGGAAGCGCCGGTCAGACCGCGAACCCCGGTGCGGGTCAGGCCGCCGGTTCGTCGACCGCGGCGTGCGCGGCATCCCACCACTCCAGCGCCCGCAGCGCATGGAACGTGAGCCACTTCGAAGGCTCGCCGGCGGGGACGTCGATCTCGAACCACACGCGGCCCGGATGCCGCCGCTCCTGTTCCCACGTGCCGTCCGCGCGCCGGGCCGCGCGGATCACCGCGACGGCGTCGGCGATGCGCTCATCGGGCGCCGTGCCATCGTGCAGCGACGCCGCGCGGAAGTAGTCGACGGCGTGCAGCGCGCTGTAGAACGAGCGGAACGGGTAGGCGAACCGCTTCGCCCACGGTGCGAACATCTCGCCGGTCGATTCGCGGTACAGCAGTCGGCGGCGCAGCAGGTACTCCTCGCCCGCCCTCCGCGCCGCGCGCAGCTCGGGCGTGCCTCCCGTCTCCTGCTCGTAGAAGAGGATCCCCTCGATCGAGTTCAGCGTCGACGTGAACGACGCGCGCGTCGACCCCTCGACCCATTCGCAGTTCCAGCCGCCCTCGGGCATCCGGTGGTCAACGAACCACTGCGCGATTCCCGTGACATCGGCGCCGAGCCACGCACCGGCCGCGAGCGTCCACGCGTTGATGCACGCGTCGACCTCGCCGTCCCAGAACGGCAGGTCGTCGTACTCCCATGTGCAGTTCGCGCGCAGCTTCTCGACCGTTCCGGCGAGGCGGTCGGGCTCGACGCCCCACTCGCGCAGCGACTTCAGGGACCACGTCGTCGCCGTCCACGGCTGGCCGGCGCCGGGGACTGCCTCAGGGCCGTGGAAGTCGAAATCGGCGGGGAAGAACGCGCCGCCCGCCCACTGCCCGTCAGGATCCTGCTTCGACAGCAGCGCCGCGCCGAACCCCTCGTCGGGCACGCGGGCGCGTGTCGCCCGCCACATCACGGGCGGCTCGTGGGCGAGATCCCGCTCGACCTGCCACCGCAGTGCGGGGTCGGAGTCGAGCATCCACTCCAGGAGCTCTCGGTCGATCGGCATGGTGGAACGCTACTCGCGGGCTCCGACGCGCTCCCACCCCGGCCACCCGGTCGCGTCGATGACACAGAACCGGTTGCCCTCGGGGTCCTCCATGATCACGTAGTCGGCGTCGGGAGGCATCCGGCTCCACTCCACGCGCGCAGCGCCGAGGCGAAGAAGTCGCGCGACCTCGGCGTCGTGGTCTTCGGCGTACAGATCGAGATGGATGCGCGGGGGCAGCACGCGCTCGGCGGGCGCGGCGTCCAGCGACACGTTCGGCCCCGACCCCGACCTCGGCTTCAGGAGGGCGAAGTCGTCGCCGCGCGGCTCGCGGACGACGTAGTCGAGGGCGCTCGTCCAGAACGCGAGCTGGCGCTCGAGGTCGTCGACCCTGATGACGATGGCGCCGACGACGAGCATGAGGCCAGGCTACGGCGCGACCGGCGCTTCGTCACCCGCCGACGCTCCCCGCGACCGGATGCCGCCGATCACTCGCTGCCGAGGAACGACACCGCCATGCGCCGGAAGTCGCGCGACCCGGGCGCGTTGAAGTGGTGACGCCCGGGGATCTCGGCGAACGTCCCGCGCGGGGTGGCCGCGGCAAGGCCCCGGGACCGCTCGATGATGGCGTCGTCGGTGCCGGTGGCGAACAGGATCCGCTGGCGCGGCGGCATGTCGGGGTCGGGATCGGCGTCGCCGCGGCGCATCCCCTCGGCGAGCGCCACCAGCGCGCGCAGGTCGTTGTGCGGCACACGCTCGGCCAGGGTGACGTAGTTGCGGGTGACGGGATCGTGGACCGGCTCGCCGTGGAGGGCGTAGGCGCGGGCCTGCTCGATCTGCAGCCGCGCCAGGGGGCGGCCGTCGGGGATGCCGCCCAGCACGGCCCGTTCGACGCGCATCGGGGCGTCGACGGCGAACTGCCAGCCGACGCGGGCGCCCAGCGAGTAGCCGACGTACCGCACCGTGTCGAGCAGATACGTGTCGAGCACGATGAGCAGGTCCGAGACGAACGCGTCCATCGAGTACTCGTTCGGTGCGTGCGGCTTGTCGCTCGCACCGTGGCCGCGCTGGTCCACGCCGATCACGCGGTAGCCGGCGCGCATGAGGTCGCGCACCCAGCCGGTGGCGACCCAGTTGTCCCGGCAGCTCGACGCGAAGCCGTGCACGCACAGCACCGGCTCGGCGTCGGGGTCGCCCCACGTGTAGGTGGCGATGCGGTGGCCCTCGGCCGACATCACGAACTGCGGCGACGGCATCTGGGTCATCGCGGGCACGGCGGAGTTCATCGTCCCATTGTGGCGGTTCGCCCGGATTGCGGCGCATCGGGCTCGCGCGGCGGTCCGACGCGGGCGCCCTGCCTCACTCCGCCGTGTCGACCTCGCGCAGCACGTCCGCGAGCGCCGTTCGGGCGTCGGCGCCGAATCCGATGCCGTCGAGGTACACCTCGAGCCCGCCGTGCGTGTCATCGATGAGGGTGAACACGTGCTCGATCGCCGGCGCCGGGCTCCCGACGAGGATCTCGGTCAGCTCGACGCTCGGCTCGACACCGTACCCTCGCACCCGCGCGATCATCGCCTCGGCCCATTCCCCGGCGAGGAACCCCTCGGTGCTGGCGTAGTCCGCGACGATCACGTCGCGGTCGACTCCGGCCACGGCCAGAGCCAGAGCGACGACGATGCCGGTGCGGTCCTTGCCGGCCGTGCAGTGGACGAGCACGGCGCCGTCGGCGTCCACGATGCGGTGCAGCGCCTCGGCGATGGCGAGTCCGGTGTCTTCGATCAGCAGGCGGTAGAGGTCCCGCAGACCGAACCCGGGCTGCAGCATCGACGACAGCGACCCGGCGAACAGCGGGTTCGCGATGACCTCGACGACCTCGGCGTCGACGTCATCGGGGTGCTGCGTGACCTCCTCCTCGGTGCGCAGATCGAGGATCCGGCGGATGCCCAGGCCCGCCAGCTGCGCGCGGCCGCTGTCGCCCAGGCGCGCGATGGCGTCGGAGCGGTACAGGCGCCCGGGGCGGATGCCGGCGGGCGCGACCTGCCGGAAGTTGTAGGTGCCCGAGATGTCGAGGCGCTCGACGAGAGCGGTCATGGTGTCCCTTCGCGGATCGCGGATGGTTGCCGGAAGCTCAGACGAGCCACGACGTGCGGCCGAAGCGCTCCCAGCGCTCGACGACGCGGGGAGTCGGGTCGTCGACGGCGGTGGGCTGAACCACCGGCATCCCCTCGATCCACACGCGCTCGACACGGGCGCCGACGGTGAGCGGGTCGCCCGACCACACCACGAGGTCGCCGTGGCGGCCCGGCTCGAGCGCGCCGACGCGGTCGCCGAGACGCAGCATCCGGGCCGGGTTGACGGTGAGCGCCTCAAGGGCGACGGATGCCGGCAGCCCCTCGCCGACGGCGAGGATCGCCTGCAGGCGCAGCTGGTCGATCGGGACGACCGGGTGGTCGGTCGTGATCGCGACCTCGACGCCCGCGGCGGCGATGAGCGCGAGGTTGCCGATGGCACGGTCGCGCAGCTCGACCTTGGAGCGCGACGTGAGCATGGGCCCGAAGATCACCGGGATCCCCTTCTCGGCGAGCACATCGGCGATCTTGTGGGCCTCGGTGCCGTGGTTGACGATCAGCGTGTAACCGAACTCCTCGGCGATGCGGATCGCGGTGGCGATGTCGTCGTGGCGATGGCAGTGCTGGTCCCACAGCAGGTCTCCGTCGAGGACGGCGGCGAGCGTCTCCTTGCCGAGGTCGCGCTCGAACGGCTCGCCCTTCTCGGCCGCGGCGTCGCGCCTGCGGGCGTAGGCGTGCGCGGCGACGAACGCCTCGCGCAGCACGGCGGCGACCCCGAGGCGCGTCGACGGGGTCTGCTTCTTGTCTCCGTACACGCGCTTCGGGTTCTCGCCGAGCGCGGACTTGACCGACACGTCGCGCGCGAGCACCTGCTCGTCGACGGTGCGCCCGCCCCAGGTCTTGAGGGCGACGGTGCGCCCGCCGATGGGGTTGCCCGAGCCGGGCTTGACGACCGCGGTGGTGACGCCGCCGCGGAGCGCATCGCGGAAGCCCACATCTTCGATGTCGATCCCGTCGAGCGCTCGGAAGCGGGCGCCGTTCGGGTCGGTCATCTCGTTGGTGTCCTCCCCTGACCATCCCTCGCCGTCCTCGTGCACTCCCAGGTGGCCGTGGGCCTCCACGAAGCCGGGGAGCACCCAGCTGCCGGTCGCGTCGACGATCTCGGCTCCGTCCGGGATCGGCGTCTCGGGCCCGCCGACGGCGGCGATCACCCCGTCCGTGACGATGACCGTCCCTCCCTCGATCGGATCGGCGCTGACGGGGACGACGCGGCCGCCGGTGACGGCGAGGGTACGGCTCATGGGTCCAGCCTAGGTCGGCGACCCGAGGGGCCCGCTCAGGCCGGAGGGAGCTTCAGCGTGCCGGTCGCGGGGTGCTCGCGCGGCATCCGATCGCGGTCGTACGTGATGGCGCTGTACCCGTGCGGCTTGGGCTTTCCGTCCTCGCCGAGGCTCACGAAAACGATGCGCTCGATCGTGAGGATCCGGTCCCGCGTGATCATGTTCCGCACAACGGCGCGCATCGTCAGCGACGTGCGGCCGAAGTGCGTCGCGGTCAGGCCCATCTCGATGAGATCCCCCTGCAGCGCCGACGCCTCGAAGTTGATCTCGGAGATGAGCTTGGTGACGACGCGGTGGTTGCCGAGCTGGATGATGGCGTAGATCGCCGCCTCTTCGTCGATCCAGCGCAGAAGGCTCCCGCCGAAGAGCGAGCCGTTGGCGTTGAGGTCCTCGGGCCGCACCCACTTGCGGGTGTGGAAGTTCACGCCCTCGTCGGACCAGTACCACTCCGCGTCGCTTCGACTCGCCATGCGATCGAGCGTAGCGATTCAGAGATCGGCGGTTCCCGACAGCGCGACGTGCGTGGATCCGCCGATCCACAGTTCGCCGTCACCCTCGGTGATGCGGATGAGCCCGCGGCGCCCGAGCGCCGTCCCCTGCCGCGTCGTGTACGGCGCGGTCGCACGGCCGCTGGCGATCATCCACTGGGCGGCGCCGGCGTTGAGACTGCCGGTGACGGGATCCTCGATGAGCGGTCCGCTGCCGTCGGTGAAGAACCCGCGCACCTCGAACGCCGGCGAGCCGGCATCCGCCCCCGTGATCGGCGCGATGACGCCGATGTCCCACGGACCGGGGTGCCGCGAAACGTCCGGCGTGAGCGCGAGGGCGGTCTCGTGGTCCGCGAGCAGGATGCCGATCCACCATGGCCCGTTGTCGAGCCACTCGGCGGCGACGATCTCGTCGACGCGGATGCCGAGGATGTCGGCGACCTTTCCGACGAGGTCGGCCTCGACCGGACCGGAGCGGATGCGGGGCGGTGCCGCGAAGGCGAGCACGTCGTCGTCGATGCGCACCGGCACGAGACCGACGCCGCACTCCTGCACGACGACGCCCGGGGTGGCAGGCACACCGCCGGCGTCCAGCCACGCGCGCGCCGTCCCCAGCGTCGGGTGTCCGGCGAACGGGAGCTCGGTGGCGAGGTTGAAGATGCGCACCCGGTAGTCGGCGGCGGGGTCCGTCGGCGGCAGCACGAAGGTGCACTCCGACAGGTTCGACCACACCGAGAACCGCCGCAGGTCCTCCGTGTCGACGCCGTCGGCGTCGAGCACCACGGCGACGGGGTTGCCCGTGTACGGGTCCTGCCCGAACACGTCGATCTGACGGAACTCTCGCTTCATGCCCACCACGGTATGCGATGCGGATGCGGGTCGTCGCGGGCCAATGGCACCCGCGTGGACGCCTCAGCCCGCGGCGCGCGCGACCTGGTCGCGCAGGGTCTTCTCGACGGCGGCGTCCCAGCCGACGATGGCGTAGGACGTCACCCACAGCGCGCCGTCGTCGAGATTCGCGGCCTCTTCGAACCCGACCGACGCGTAGCGGCTCTTGAACTTCGACGCGGGCTTGAAGAAGACCACGACCTTTCCGTCTCGGGCGTAGGCCGGAAAGCCGTACCAGGTCTTCGGATCGAGGTCGGGTGCGACCTCGGTGACGAGCTCGTGCAGATGCTCGGCGAGGGCCTGGTCCTCCGGCGGCAGTCCGGCGATCGTCTTCTCGACGTCGGCGAGCCCCGCCGCGCGGTTCCTGCCCCGCTTCTCCTCGGCGCGCAGCTCGGCCGCGCGCTGCTTCATCGCTGCCTTCTCGTCGGCGGAGAAGCCTCCGCGGGAATCCTCGGCCATGTCGTCACCTTCCGTGCTCCGGCGTTCACTCTCGTCGCCTCATACGGTACGTCTCCCGGTCGCCGATGTCTCGCCCGGTTCACCGGTCGGCGCGATGGCGCCTCAGGTACGTGGCGATGAGCGCCACTCGGCGATCGTCGTCGCCGACGAGCTCGTCGAGGACGTGGCTCACGGCATCGGCCGGCAGCTCGGCCAGCGCCTGCGCGAGGCGCACTCTCGCCTCGCTTGCGACACCGAAACGGGACAGCTCGCCGTGGATGTCAGCGACGATCCGGTGTGCGGTGCCGTGACGGCGCGCCAATCCCCCGAGCGCCTCCGCCGCGTCCACGTCGTCGATGCCGGCGACGATCATCCGCACGAGTTCCGGCATGGCCGCCTCGCTCCCACGGCCGCCGACGGCGAGCGCCGCGGCGGCGCGCACGTCATCGTCGGGATGCCGCAGCGCATGCGTGAGCACGCCTTCGGCGTCGCGGGTGTCGAGCTTCGCCAGCGCGCGCACGGCGCGCGTTCGCACGACGGGATCCGGGGATCGCAGTCCTCGCGCGAGGATCGGGACGGCACCGTCACCCGCTCGCGCGAGCGCCCACTGCAGCGCCCCGGCCACGTTCGGGTCGGACTCGTCGAGCACGGCTTCGGCGAGCGCCGCTGCCGGCAGTCGCAGCCGTTCGTCGCTCAGCGCGGCCCGCTGCCGCTCTTCGGGGCTGCTTGCCTCGAGCCCGCGCAGCAGGGCGACGAGCTCGAGCACGTCGTCCCACGCCGCCGGCTCGCCGGCGCGCACCCCGGCGAGCCGCGCAAGCAGTCGCTCATCCCGCTCGATGCGCTCCCGTGTGCTCGCGACGAGCTCGTCCACGAGCGCAGCAGGCGCGAAGGCGGGGTCGTCGAGCGCGCGCCCGACGTCGGCGAGCGACAGTCCGAGCGACCGGAGGGATTCCACGTGGAAGAGCCGACGCAGATCGGCGTCGGAGTACTCGCGGTACCCTCCGGTCGTCCGGCCGCTCGGCTCGACCAGGCCGATCGCGTTGTAGTGCCGCAGCATCCGGGCGCTGATGCCCGTGCGCTTCGACACCTCGCCGATCAGCACGTCAGTCCCGCGGGGTCGGGGCGTTCGCCAGGGCGACGTGGCGCTTGGCCTCGTCGATCGCGGCGTCGAAGGCCTCGTCGGGGTTCTCGCGAAGTCGCCGCGTGGCCATGGCGTGGGCGCGTATGCGCGGGTCTGCATGCACTGCGGCCGTGTCCAGCGCGGCGTCGCCGGCATCCCCCAGCTCGACAAGCGCGCGGCTGAGGCTCAGGTGCACGTCGCGGTCGCCGCGACCCAGCTGCGCGGCGAGCGCTGCGGCGAGCGCCGACTCCGCGCCCGAGGGCACCAGACGCACCGCGGCGCGCCAGGCCGTCGTCGCCACCACGTCATCAGGATCGGCGATTGCGCCGGACGTGATCGCCGCCCATCCCCGAGCGTCGCCGATCTTCGACAGCGTGTGCAGCGCCTGGCTGCGCGCCTGCGGGCTCGCCGATGCCGCCTCGTCGACGAGCCGGGTCACGGTCCCGTCGGACGGATGCCGCAGCAGAGCCCAGGTCAGCATGTCGCGCACGAAGAAGTCCGGCTCGACGGCGCAGCGCTCCACGAGCGCGTCGACGTACGCGGGGTCCGGTGCGGTCCCTGCGGCGAGCGCAGCCTGCAGGCGTGCGGATGGCGCCTCGTGCGCGAGCGCGGCTCGCAGCCGGTCGGGCGCGGCCGGGGCGGACGAGGTCATGGTGTTCGTGGTCACGGTGGACACCTCCTGCCTCCACTCAAGACCTTGACACCGTGTGAAGGTCAAGTCCAGCATCCGGGGAATCGAGCGGCAGGCGCGACCGCCATCACCCGCAGTCACCGGCACGCCGACCCTCTGGCTGACGACCTCGCCCGGTGGGAAACTGAGGCTGTTCATCCGCTGACGAGGAGGTCACGATGAGTACGACAGCTGTCGACGAGGTGGAGCAACTGATCGCGGAATGGTCGGACGCCTACCGAGCACGGGATATCGACGCGCTGCTGCGAACGGCGATCGGCGACGATCTGCAGCTCGTCGGAACGGGCGCCGACGAGGTCCGGTTCGGGCTCGACGAGTTCCGCACCCAGGCGCTGCGGGACTTCTCGCAGGCCGATGAGGCCGCGTTCACGTTCACCAACATGCGCGTCACGACGGTCGGCGACGCCGCCTTCGCCTACTGCGACGTGGCGGTCGCCGGTTCCGCGGGCGGTCAGTCCTTCGAAATGTCGGGGCTCCGGATGACGGCGGGGCTCGTCCGAACGGACGACGGCTGGCGCTTCGTCCAGACGCACCTGTCCGCACCCGACAGCGCGCAGGCAGACGGGCAGTCGTTCGAAGGCTGACACGCCGGAGTGCCACCGGCGGATGGGGGCGTGCGCTACCGGTCGGCGAGAGCCACGTGACTCGCGCCGCGCTCCGCGTCCGCACGAGGGTCCGCCCGCATCCTTCGCCTTCCCGGCGCCCGTCTCGTCCACGCTAGCCCTGCCCCACCGATCCGGAGGTGAAAGCGAGCCCCGCCCCACGAGCCGCTGTGAGAGTGTTCCCCCATGGTTGTCACCGACGCTTCATCCGCGCACGAGCGGACCCGCGTCATCCGTCAAGAAGACCGGCCCGATGCAGACGCCGACCTCGCCCGCTCGGTCGAGCTGCTGCGCGCCGTGGCTGCGGGAGCGATCGCCGAGGACCGTGTCGTGCGCCTGTCGACGCCGGTGGCGACCGTCGCGATGAGCCGTCGCGAGAGTCGGCTCCCCGGGTTCGAGACCGCCGAGCGCCTGGCTCGCCTCCACGGCTTCGCCCCGGCGATCCGCCCCACCGGGGGGCGCGCCGTCGCCTATGACGAGACGTGCGTCGTCTTCGACATCGTCACGCGCGAGCACGGCGATGCGATCGACCAGGCGCGGTTCTTCCGCGAGATCGGCGATGCGCTCGCGCGGGCTCTGCGCAGTCTGGGCGTCGACGCCCGGGTCGGCGACGTGCCCGGCGAGTACTGCCCCGGCGAGTTCAGCATCAACGCACGCGGCGTCGTGAAGCTGATCGGCACGTCCCAGCGCGCCGTCCGCGGCGCGCGCCTGCTCAGCGGGATGGTGCCCCTCGGCGACGTGACGCGCTTCGCGGACGTCCTCACCCAGGTCAACGCGGCGCTCGACCTCGACTGGGATCCGGCGACGTTCGGCACCCTCGCCACCGAGGTGCCGGGCATCGACCGTCACGCGGTCGAGAACGCCATCGCCGCGGCGCTCGCGCACTAGCCGAGCGACGACTGCGGGCGGTCGCCCCCTGCCGCACCGGCCGGCGCGAGCCGCAGCGTCGTCGCCACCGCCTCCGCGGTCACCATCGACCGCGCGCCCGCCGCGCCGTACTTGCCCAGATAGGCCTCGTTCACGGCATCGGAGCGATCGCCGGCCACCGCGGTCACGCTCACGTCGAGCGGAACGCCCGACACCCGGATGCGGGCGCTGGACGAGCGCCGCGCCTGCCCGTACCAGCCGGTCTCTCGTCGGCGCCACGTGCGCACGTAGACACCGGCGTCGACGACGACGACCCAGATCGGCGTCCAGGGCCCGCACCCCCCGGCTGCGCGCAGCACGCAGATCTGCAGCTCGCGAAGGCCCGACAGGTGACGCAGCTCCTCGTCACTCCAGCGCCTCTCGGATGCATCGTCGCCCATGGTGGCCATTCTGCTCCGCCGCCCCGCGAAAGCTCCTCCGTGAGCGCGCTGGATTGCGGGCATGTAAAGCCCTTGTTTCTAATGTCTGATTTTCGGACATTAGCTGTCGAGGACTGCTAGAAAGTCCTCATGCAATCAGACCAGGGACGCCTCACCGGACTCGGCAGCGCCGAGCCGGCGGGCATCGGAATCATCGGCTGCGGCAACATCGCCGATCGCTACGTGACGGGTATGCGCCGCTTCGACACCCTCGAGATCGTCGGATGCGCCGACATCTTCCCGGCCGCAGCCGCCGCGCTCGCGGAGCGCTCCGGCATCCGCGCCTACGCATCGCCGGAGGAGCTGCTGGCCGACCCCGCGATCGACATCGTCGTCAACATCACGACACCGAATGCCCACGAGCAGGTCACGCTGGAGATCCTGCGCGCGGGCAAGCACGTGTACGTCGAGAAGCCGATCACCGTCGACCCGGCATCCGCTGCCGGAGTCCTCGACGCCGCCGCGGCCGCGGGCCTGCGCGTCGGCGCCGCTCCCGACACGTTCCTCGGCAGCACGTCGCAGACGGCGCGCGCGGCGATCGACGAGGGCCTCATCGGTGACGTCATCGGCGCCGTGGCCTGCATCCGCTACTCCCGTGCCGAGGAATGGCACCCGGACCCCACCTTCCTCTTCCAGGAGGGCGGTGGACCGTCGCTCGACCTCGGGCCCTACTACGTCTCGGCGCTCGTGAACCTCCTCGGCCCCGTCTCCGAGGTCAGCGCGTTCAGCCGCATCGGCGCCCCGACGCGCACCGTGACGGCTTCGGAGCGGCGCGTGGACTCGGTGGAGGTCACCGTGCCCACGCACGCATCCGCCTCGCTGCGCTTCGCCGGCGGCGCCGTCGTCACCCTGATCTCGAGCTTCGACATCTGGGACACCGACATCCCGTTCATCGAGCTGCACGGCACGAAGGGCGCCCTGCAGATGGGCGACCCGAACGAGTACGACACCGAGGTGCGCGTGCGCCTGCACTCCGACGACGACTGGCGCACGCTGCCGCCGGCCTTCCCCCTCACGGGCGAGCCGGGCACGCCCGAGCAGATCCTCCGCGGCATCGGCGTGGACGACCTCGTCGGCGCGCTGCGCGGCGGCCCGCACCGCGCGAGCGGCGAGCTGGCGCTCCACGTGCTCGAGGTGCTCGCCGCGATCGACCGCTCCAGCGCCGAGCACAGCGTGATCAGCATCGCCTCGTCCGCAGAGCGCCCCGCCCCCGTCCGTGACACCACCCTCGCAGAGGAGCTCGCATTTTGACCGTCAACATCGGCCTTCAGCTGTTCTCGGTCCGGCAGTCCCTCGCCGCCGACCCGTGGGGCACGCTCGAGAAGCTCGCCGCCCTCGGCTTCCGCACCCTCGAGGCGGCAAACCACTCCGCACGCACCGACCCGGGCGTCGGCTTCGGCGTCGACGCGGCGAGCCTGCGCGATCGCCTCGCCGACCTCGGCATGAGCATCGTGGGCTGCCACATCAACCCGCTCGACGTCGACATCCTCCCGCGCGCGCTGGACTACCAGGCCGAGCTCGGGAACCTCCAGTTCGGCTGCGACATCGAGTTCTACCCGTACGGCGACCGGGACTACGTGCTGCGCCGCGCCGAGATCTTCAATCAGGTGGGCGCCCTCGCCGCCGAGCGTGGCATGCGGTTCTACTACCACAACCACTTCCAGGAGTTCCAGCGGTTCGGCGACGACCTCGTCTACGACCTGATCCTCGAGAACACCGATCCCGACCTGGTCAAGCTCGAGCTCGACACGTACTGGATCTACCGGGGCGGACACGACCCGATCGAGTGGATGCGCAAGTGCGCCGACCGAGTGGTGCTGTCGCACCAGAAGGATTTCCCGGCCGACGCGCCGCAGCCCCTCAACCTCTTCGACGGCGTCATCTCCCCGACGGAGAACATCACGCAGGAGGTCTTCGAGGGCCGGAAGGATCCGCTCTGCTTCACCGAGATCGGCACCGGCATCCTCCCCATCCAGGACATCCTCGACGAGGTCGCGACCCTCCCCTCGTTCGACTACATGTTCCTCGAGCAGGACCACACGCAGCTCTCCGAACTCGACTCCGTCGCGCAGAGTCGCACCGCCTTCACGTCCCGCTTCAGCGGCGTGACCTGGGAGCCCCGGGCCGACGGCTAGCACCCCCGTGCGTCCGCGCACCCCTCCGACCACGCGGGTATCCCGCCGCGTGCCCCAGAAGTACCATCCAAGAAAGGACACCATCATGCACAGCAGGTCCCCCCGGCCGCGCACCTTCATGGCCGCCACGGCCGGAATCGCCGCCCTGACCGTGGTCCTCGCCGGCTGCGGTCGCGCCGATGCCCCTGAAGACGCCGCCTCGCCTCAGGCGATCGACGACGCCCCCGCGACGGGCACGATCGAGATCTGGGCCGCCGGCGGCGACGGCGAGCAGCTCCCCGAGATGTTCGACCTGTTCCAGGAGCAGAACCCGGACGTCGAGATCAACATGACCCAGGTTCCCGAGGACGACTTCGTGGCGAAGATGACCGCCGCGATCTCGGGCGGATCCGTGCCCGACCTCGTGTACCTGTTCACCGAGTTCCAGCCGACGCTTCTGGACACCGGCGGCTTCAGCCCCGTTCCCAGCGGTCTCGTCGACGATGCGGCGTTCTTCGACACCGCCTGGGATGCCTCGGTCGTCGACGGCGTCGCCTACGGCGTGCCGTGGTACACCTACGCCCGCCCGTTCATCATCCGCACGGACCTGACCGAGGCGGCCGGCGCCGAGGTTCCCACCGACTGGGACGGCCTGCGCGCGTGGGCCGAGACGCTGCAGGACTCGGGTGTGGAGACCCCGCTCGACCTCGTCATCCCCTTCAACCAGTACACGTCGCTGCAGTTCGACATGTTCGCCCACCAGGCCGGCGGCGGACTCATCAGCGACGACCTCAGCGCGTGGACGATCAACGACCCCGCCAACGTCGAGGCGCTCGAGTTCTGGGGCTCCCTGTACGCCGACGGCCTCGCGTCGCCCGATGAGCCGGTCACGATGGACTGGGTGTCGTACCTGTCCAGCGGGCGATCGGCCGGCCTCTACAACGGACCGTGGTTCCGCGGCTGGCTCGTCGACGCGAACAGCGCCGAGTGGGTGGACGAGAACATCGCCCTCATCGAGCCGCCCGCCGGCCCCGACGGCGGGCGTGCCGCGCAGGTCGGTGGCGGCAACTGGGCGGTCCCCGTCGACGCGGCCAACCCCGACGCCGCGTGGAAGTTCGCGCGCTTCATGTCCGAGCCCGAGAACCAGCTGCACTGGTACGAGATCTTCGGCAACCTCCCCGCCGTCGAGAGCGTGTGGGACGAGCCCGAGATCGCGGACAACGCCGTTCTCGCACCGATCCGCGACTCGATCTCGGTGGGCGTGACCGTGCCGAAGGTCCCGACGTGGGGCGAGGTCGGCGAGGTCGTCGCCGAGGCGATGGAGCGCGTGGCCCGCGGCCAGGCGGAGCCCCAGGAAGCCCTCGACCAGGCCCAGGCGCAGGCCGAGGCGATCGGGGTCGGAGACTGACGTGTCTCTCACCCTCACTCGCACCACAGGGGGAGCCGGCCAGGCCGGCTCCCCCCGGCCCCCCGTCGTGCGGGCCACCTCCCGCCGCCGGTCGTGGCACAGTGCGGGCGCGGTTCAGAGCCGGACCGGGTGGCTGTTCGTCGCGCCGTTCCTGATCCTGTTCGCACTCTTCACCGCCATCCCCGTCGCGACCTCGTTCGCGATGAGCTTCACCGACATCCGCTCACGCGAGATCCGAAACCCTCTCGCGGTCGACTTCGTCGGGTTCGACAACTTCATCGACGTCCTCTCGGACCCGACCTTCCAGCGCGCGCTCCTGACGACCCTCGTCTTCGTCGCGCTGTGCGTGCCTCTCAGCCTCGTGATCGGCTTCGTGCTGGCTCTCGCTCTGGACACCGGGATCCGTCGCCTCCGCAGCACGTTCCGCGCGGTGATCTACGTCCCCGTCATCGCGAACATCGTCGCCGCGGCGGTCATCTGGCAGTACGCCTTCACACCATCAGGTCCGGTGAACACCGCCATCGAGTCCCTGGGGGTCGCAGGACCGAACTGGTTCGGCGATCCCGCGTGGGCCGTCGCGAACGTCGTCATCCTGAGCGTGTGGCGCAACATCGGCACGTGCATGGTCCTGTTCCTCGCCGGCCTCCAGGCCGTCCCGAACGAACTGTACGAGGCCTCATCCCTCGACGGCGCCGGCGGTCTGCGCTCGGCGTGGTCGATCACGCTGCCGCTCCTGCGGCCCACCACGCTCCTGGTGAGCGTGCTCATGACCGTGGCGTTCCTCAACATCTTCGAGGAGCCGTATCTCCTCACCGGCGGGGGACCGCTGGGCTCGACGCGGTCGATCGCCCTGTGGGTCTACGAGCAGTTCGGATTCGGGAACGTGGCGGGCTCGATGGCCGGCTCGTTCATCCTGCTCCTGCTCGTGGGAATCGTCGCACTTGTTCAGTTCCGCGTTCTAAGGCCGAAGCATTGACCTCCTCCTCCTCCCGCGTCCGCACCGCGCTGTCCTACGGCGCGCTCACGATCGTCGCGGTCTTCATGCTGCTGCCGTTCGTCTGGGTGCTCTCCGGTTCCCTCAAGAGCCAGGCGGAGTTCATGTCGAACCCGGGCGGATGGCTGCCCGAGAGCTTCGAGTGGCAGAACTACGTCGCCCTGTTCACCGAGAAGGGCTTCAGCACCTACTTCGCCAACAGCGGGATCGTCGTCGCGATCGCGGTCCTGGCGAACATCGTGCTCAGCGCGATGGCCGGATACGCCCTCGCCAAGCTCGAGTTCCGCGGCAAGCCGCTCGTCATGGCCGGCGTGATCATCGCGATGGCGGTCCCCTACGTCGCGGTGTTCGTGCCGCAGTTCGTGGTGGTCGTTCAGCTCGGCGCGGTGGACACGCTCCTCGGAATCGTGCTTCCGATCCTCGTGCTGCCGATCAGCGTCTTCGTCATGCGCCAGTTCGCGTACTCCATCCCCGGCGAACTGCTCGAAGCGGCCCGCGTCGACGGCGCCGGGGAGTGGCGGATCTTCGCCCGCATCTTCATGCCTCTCGCGGGGCCGGCTCTGGCGACCGTCGGCATCCTGTCGTTCCTCGCCGCGTGGAACGCGTTCCTCTGGCCGCTGATCGTCGCCCAGTCGCAGGACACGTACACGCTCCCCGTGGGACTGGCGTCCGCAGCGCAGGGGTCCAACACCCTCGATTACGGCATCCTCCTGGCCGGAGCCGTCGTGATCCTCCTGCCGGTGCTCATCCTGTTCCTGTTCCTGCAGCGCTACTTCATCCAGGGCGTTGCGACGGCAGGCCTGAAGTAGTGCCGCTGCGGCAAGGGGCGGTGGGGCGCTCAGTTCGCGCTCGACGTCCCCAGAAGGTCGAAGAGCGCCCGCCCGGCGAGCACGCCGTCGGCGGCGAGCCGAAGCGCCCCGAGGGTCCCTGCGCCGGCCGATCGGCTGGAGCGGGTGACGTGGAGGCCGTCGGTGAGCGCGGGGGCGCCGCGGCGGAACAGCGACTCCTTGACGCCCGCGACGAAGTGATCGCCGACGGCGGACAGCTCGCCGCCGACGACGAGCAGACCCGGGTTGGTCGTCGCGATCGCGTACGCGACGACGTCGCCGACGTCACGTCCGGCCTGACGCACCGCGCGTCCGGCGCGAGCGTCTCCGGCCGCGACGGCGGAGGTGAGCCCCTCGATCGAGTCGATGTCCACCCCTTCGCCCCTCAGCATCTTCAGGATGGCGGGGAGCGTGGCCACGGCGCCCAGACACCCTATGTTGCCGCACAGACACTGCTCGTCGTTGTCGCGAAGCGCGGGAACGTGCGCGATCTCGCCCGCCTGTCCCGCTGCGCCGCGGATCAGAGCTCCGTCGGCCATGACGCCGAGCCCGATGCCGTCTCCTGCGTGCAGGAGGATCAGGTCGCGCGCATCGGGGAACACCTCGAGCTGCTCGCCCAGCACCATCAGGTTGACGTCGTTCTCGACGTGGACGGGCACTCCGAGCTCTTCTTGCAGCCATTCCTGCGCGGGAAAGCTGGCCCAGCCCGTCTGACCGGAGGGGTTGCGCATCCCGACCGCTCCGACCTTGGCCGACAACGGCACACCGAGCGTGACGCCGCTGAGCGGACCGAGGCGCTCCGCCTGCTCGCGCAAGAGGGTGCGCAGGCCCTCGGAGGCGGCGCGAAGGATCTGCTCGAAGCCGTCGGTCTGAGCGACCGGCAGCTCCACCGTGCCGCGGGGGCAGGCGCCGAGGTCGGCGAGACTGACCCTGCTCGAGGAGTGGCCGAGCTCGATCGCGGCGACACTGCGCACGGCGTCGTTCAGCGCGATCTTCGTCGTCGGCCGACCGCCCTCGGGGGCGAGCCGGCCCGCGTCGCGGAGCAAACCCGCATCGCGGAGCGCGTCCAGTCGCAGCGCGATCGTCGATCGAGACAGCGACAGGGTTCGCGCGATGTCCGACCGCGTCCACTCGCCCCGGTCCAGCAGAAGCCGAAGGACGTCGCTCGCATCGCCCCACGAGCTCGCGCGCGGTCTGCGGGACGTATCGGTCACCCGTTCTTTATCTCACACTTCGTTCAGCAGAACGAATTTCGACAGCTTCAGTACGATTCCCGGACATAACTCGGGATTCGCGACGCACACACGCGCGACCTCCACCCCGGAAAGGCCCACCGATGAGACTTCTCGTCGTCAACTGCAACACGTCCGAGGACGTCACCGCCTCCATCGACGCGGGTGCGCGTGCCGCCGCGTCGCCGGACACCGAGGTGATCACCATCCAGCCCTCGTGGGGCCCGGCGTCGGCCGAGGGATATCTGGAGAGCTTCATGACGGCCGCGGCCGTCATCGATGCGATCTCGCGCCGAGACGACTACGACGCGATCGTGATGGCAGGGTACGGGGAGCATGGCCGAGAAGGCGTGCGCCAGCTGGTCGACGTCCCCGTCGTCGACGTCACCGAGGCGTCCGCGTATCTCGCGACTCTCGTGGCCGACCGGTTCGCGGTCGTCACCACCGTCAGCTCGACCCTCTCGGGCATCCGCCAGAGTCTGGAGGGCGCGGGCATCCTGTCCCGGTGCAGTGCGGTCGCCGCAGCCGAGACGCCCGTGCTCTCGATCCACGTCGACTCCCCGGCGGCCGTCGACGCCCTCGCGGCCACGGCGCAGCCTCTCATCGCGCAGGGGGCGGATGCGATCGTCCTCGGCTGCGCCGGCTTCGCCGGACTCGACCGCGCTCTGGAAGAACGTCTCGGCGTCCCCGTGCTCGACGGGGTCGCCTCGGCGGTCGTCCTGGCGGAGAGCCTCGTGCGGCTCGGCAAGACGACGAGCAAGAAGGGCCCGTTCGCGCCGGTCGATCGCGACAAGCGCTGGGCCGGCTGGTCGCCGTTCGCCGCCCGGT
The DNA here is from genome assembly GCA_029319145.1 of Microbacter sp. GSS18. Classification (NCBI taxonomy): domain Bacteria; kingdom Pseudomonadati; phylum Bacteroidota; class Bacteroidia; order Bacteroidales; family Porphyromonadaceae; genus Microbacter; species Microbacter sp. GSS18. Next base: position 3,010,916 of record CP119753.1, read on the forward strand.
CGAGCTAGCCGAGCTAGCCGCCGGCAGCGTGCGCCCCGGTCGGGCGTTCGTCGTACACTCCGAGCATGCGTTTCGGCCTCGTGATCCTGCCGCAGTTCGACTGGCCCGAGGCGGGCCGCCTCTGGCGGCAGGCCGAGAACCTCGGCTTCGACCACGCCTGGACCTACGATCACCTGTCGTGGCGGGGGCTCGCGGGCGAGCTCTGGCACGCCACCGTGCCGACGCTGACCGCAGCGGCGATGGTCACAGAGCGCATCCGGCTCGGCACGTTCGTCGCGAGTCCGAACTTCCGCCACCCCGTGCCCTTCGCGAAGGACATCGCGTCCGTCGATCAGATCTCGGGTGGTCGGATGCTGCTGGGCCTGGGGTCCGGCGGCACGGGCTTCGACGCGTTCGTGCTCGGCCAGGACGCGCTGTCGCCCCGGGAGCGCTTCGAGCGCTTCCGCGAGTTCACCGAGGCCCTCGACGCGCTGCTGCGATTCGAGCGGGGTTCGGGTGACGGCATCTCCTACGCCGGCGAGCGGTTCACGTCGGTCTCGGCTCGCATGGTCGGCGAGCCGGCACAGCATCCGCGCATGCCGTTCGTGATGGCCGGCCAAGGCCCGCGGGCTCTGCGGCTCGCCGCACGCCACGGGTCGGGATGGGTCACCACCGGCGGGAACGAGGAGTCGCACGACCAGTGGTGGGCGGGCGTCGCCGACCTCGTGGCCCGGTTCGAGGACGCGTGCGCGGCCGAAGGCCGGGACCCCGGCGAGCTCGACCGCTTCCTGTCGCTCGACGGCGAGGCCCGCTACTCGATGGCGAGCGCCGCCGCGTTCGAGGATGCCGTGGGCCGCGCGCGGCGGCTGGGCTTCACCGACGTCGTGTCGCACCGGCCGCGAGCCCACGGGCTCTACGCCGGGAGCGAGGCGGTGCTCGAGGAGGTCGCCGAACTGCTTCCCTCGCTGCGCTGACGCGACCGGCCGCCCGACCGTCGGCCGCAGTGCCCGCTACGCCGGCTCGGTGGTGCGGATCAGACCGCAGTTCATGCACGACCAAGCCACGAGGAATCGCTCATCGTCGAGGATCTCGAACGTCAGAGCATCGCCGCAGGTCGGGCAGCCACGCGGATCCCCCGCACGCACCGTCATGGTGAGAGCCTACGGATCCCGTGCGACGTCGAGACGGGTTCATCGGCTTCTCCCAGGTCGCGACGGCGCGCCTGAACCCGACCGACTCGAGGGCGGCCCGTCACCCGGGGCGCAGGGCGACGTCGATCGCGCCCACGACGTGCAGGGCGGTCGTCGGGAAGACGGGGACCGCGCTGTCGTCCTGCGAGACGAGCAGTTCGATCTCGGTGCACCCGAGGATGATTCCCTCGGCCCCGGCCTCGACCAGTCGCGCCATCACGTCGCGATACCGCTCGCGGGAGAGCGGGTTCACCACGCCGTGGACGAGCTCCGAGTAGATGACGCCGTGCACGGTCTCGCGGTCATCGGCACCCGGAACGAGAGTGCGGATGCCCTGACGGGCGAGGCGATCCCGGTAGAAGGACTGCTCCATCGTGAAGGCCGTCCCGAGGAGCCCGACGGTGCGGATGCCTGCCGTCGTGATCGCTGCGGCCGTGGTGTCGGCGATGTGGAGGAACGGCACGTCGATGGCCGCCTCGATGTCGTCCGCAACGATGTGCATGGTGTTCGTGCACAGCACGATGACGTCCGCCCCGGCGGTCTCGAGCCTGCTCGCGTGGGTCGCGAGGATGCGTCCTGCCGCAGACCACTCCCCTGACGCCTGCAGCTGCTCGATCTCGGCGAAGTCGAGAGAGTCCAGCAGGATGCGCGCCGAGTGATAGCCGCCGAGCCGATCGCGCACGGCCTCGTTCGCGCGGCGATACCACTCGAGGGACGACTCCCAGCTCATACCGCCGAGCACGCCGATCGTCTTCATCACGGTGAGCCTATGACGGGTAGCGCGGAGTTCATGCCCGCCTCGCGGGGCGCACGCGCGGCGGATGATCCCGCGGGTGCGTTTTATGCGCGGAAATACAATCGCCTCCTCCGCGGTTGGCCTCTCCCATGAGCGAGACGTCCCGAACCCCCGTCAAGGTCGACATCTGGTCCGATGTTCAGTGCCCGTGGTGCTACATCGGCAAGCGGCGCTTCGAGAGCGCGGTGACGGCCTCGGGCGTCGACGTCGAGATCGAGTACCACTCGTTCGAGCTCTCCCCCGACACGCCCATCGGCTACGACGGCACGCCCGCCGACTACCTCATGCAGCGTCGCGGCCTCGCCCGCCCGCAGGTCGAGCAGATGCTCGCGCACGTCACGAAGCTCGCCGCCGACGAGGGCCTCGCGTACGACTTCGACCACACGCACCAGACCAACACCGTCAAGGCGCACGAACTGCTCCACTACGCCAAGGCGCAGGGGCGCCAGGCCGAGATGAAGGAGGCGCTGCTCAAGGCCTACTTCGTCGACGGCGGGCACGTCGGCCGGATCCCCGACCTCGCCGACCTCGCCGCCTCGATCGGCTTCGATCGCGACGATGTCGTGCGCTCCCTCGAGTCCGAGGAGCACCTCCCCGCGGTGAAGGCGGATGTCGCACAGGCGCGGGCCTACGGCATCCAGGGCGTGCCGTTCTTCGTCTTCGACGGCAAGTACGGGGTGTCGGGCGCTCAGCCCAGCAGCACCTTCGCGGATGTCCTGACCACGGTCAAGGCCGAGACCGAGGCGGCGTGAGCGAGGGCACCGCGTCGTCCACGCCCGACACGTTCCAGCCGCTCATGATGGTCGGGACCGGCGCGTATGTCTGCGAGGGCGACGTGTGCTTCGTGCCCACCACCGCCCCCTCCACGCCGTCGGAGGCCGGAGGTGAAGCGCCGGCTCCGCCGGCCGCCCCCGCCGCGTGACCGTGCCCGCTCAGCGCGCGGGGACCTCGAAGCTGTGCTCGAGCACGATCGGTGCGGCTTCGTTCGAGGAGAGGAAGTCGAGCACCGCGCGGGCGTCCGTCGGGACCGGGGATACCGCTGCGACCGCGCCGCTGAACACGGTGACGATCGCGCAGTCGGGCGGGAGCGAGCCGAGGATGCGCACGCCGGGCTGGCCGACGAGCTCGCTCAGCTGCTGGAACCCGAGGTCCACCTCGCCGTCGGCGAGCAGCTTCGCGACCGGGATGCCGGGGCGCGCCTGCACGAGCCGGTCGCCCACCTCGTCGCTCAGGCCCCAGTCCTCGATCATCCGGATCAGCGCCGTGCCGCTCGGGCCCGTCGAATAGCCGATCCTCTCGGCGCGCCGGATGGCGTCGCGCATCGCGCCCGCGTCCGCGAACGCAGCGGCAGAGGGGTCGGCCGCCGGCCCGGCGTCCGACGAGGGCACCGCCGCCGCGACGCTCGAGACGACGAGCGGGGTCAGCGTCGCGGCGTCGACGTGACCGTCGGCCGCGAGCTTCGCGAGTGCGCCATCGGCCAGGAACACCAGGTCGAACAGCTCCCCCGCGCGCACGCGCGTCGCGGCATCCACACCGCCGACCGACTCGACGTCGACGGCCGGCAGCCCGGCGTTCTCGGCCGCGGCGAGCAGGTCGGCGAGCACGTGGCGCGTCGCCATCGAGGAGATGCCCCTCACGCGGCATCCTCGAACGTCTCGGCGAACACTTCGCGCGACTGGGCCTCGTTGTACCGCGGACCCGACACCGTCGCGGTGCTGATCAGCTCGCCCGCCCGCGCGAGGATCGCCGGGTCCACGACGATCTCGGCAGCGGCGAGATCCTCGCGCAGGTGCTCGACGCGTGTGGTGCCGGGGATCGCGACGACATGCTCGCCGCGCGAGAGCACCCACGCCAGAGCGAGCTGTGCCGGCGTGCATCCCGCCTCGGCCACGAGGGAGCGCCAGCCGGGCAGCAGCGCGGCATTGGCCGGCCAGTTGGCGGGCTGGAACCGCGGGTGAGACCGTCGGATGTCCTTCGGAGCGAACGCATCCGGATCGGCGACGGCGTCGGCGAGGAATCCCCGGGCGACGGGCGAGAAGGCGACGAAGGCTGCTCCCGCCTCGCGCGTGGCCTCCAGCATCCCGAGCTCCGCGTTGCGGGTCCACAGCGAGTACTCGTTCTGAACGGCCGCGATCGGCGCGACGGCGAGCGCCTCGTGCAGCAGCGCCACCGAGATCTCGGACAGCCCGATGCCGCCGATCTTGCCCGACGCGACGGCGTCCGCGAGCGCGCCGACGCTGTCTCCGATCGGGACGTTCGGATCCCACCGGTGCAGGTAGTACAGGTCGATGTGGTCGACGCCGAGGCGCTCGAGCGACGCGTCGACCTGGGCGCTGAGGGTCTCGGGGCGGCCGTCGATGGTCTTGACCCCGTCGACGGGGGCCATGCCGCCCTTGCTGGCGAGCACGATCTCGTCACGCCGCCCGGCGATCGCCGCCCCGACCAGTTCCTCGTTGCGCCCGGCCCCGTAGAGCGTGGCGGTGTCGAGGAACGTCACGCCCGCGTCGAGCGATTCACGCAGCATCCGCACCCCGTCCTCGAACGAGGGCGGAACGCCGTAGGCGTGGCTGAGCTCCATGCATCCGAGTCCGATGCGGGGCAGGTTCACGCGAGCTGCTCCTCCAGGGCGCCGAGCACGCGGTAGCAGTCGATCACCTGACGCAGCGACGAGTTGGGCTCGCGGCCCTCGCGGATCGCCGCGACGAACTCGCGGTCCTGCAGCTCGATGCCGTTCATGCTGACGGCCACGTGCGACACGTCGATCGGCTCCTCCTTGCCGTTGACGAGGTCGTCGTAGCGGGCGATGTAGGTGCCGGTGTCTCCGATGTAGCGGAAGAACGTGCCGAACGGTCCCTCGTTGTTGAACGACAGCGAGAGCGTGCAGATCGCGCCCGACTCGGCCTTCAGCTGGATCGACATGTCCATCGCGATCCCGAGGTCGGGGTTGATCGGGCCCTGGATCGCGTTGGCCTGGACGATCTTTCCCGCCTGGTAGCCGAACAGGTCGACCGTGTGCGCGGCGTGATGCCACAGCAGGTGGTCGGTCCATGAGCGGGGCTCGCCCTTGGCGTTGGTGTTCGTGCGACGAAAGAAGTAGGTCTGCACATCCATCTGCTGGATGTTGAAGTCGCCGTCGGTGATCTTGTTGTGGATCCACTGGTGCGACGGGTTGAAGCGCCGGGTGTGACCGACCATCGCGACGCGATCGGATGCCTCGGCCGCGGCCAACGTGGCCTCGGCATCCGCGAGCGAATCCGCCAGCGGGATCTCGACCTGAACGTGCTTGCCCGCGGCGAGCGCCGCCTGGGTCTGCGCGGCGTGCAGGCCGGTGGGCGTCGCGAGGATCACCGCATCGACGTCATCGCGCTCGAGCACGGCGTCGTAGCCGACGACCGCGTTCGGAACGCCGTACTTCTCGGCGACGGCCTGTGTGGGCTCGGGCTTCGTGCCGCTGACGACGGTGACCTCGGCGTCGGCGATGTTCGCCAGGCCGTCGAGGTGCTTCATGCCGAAGGCGCCGGCGGCGCCGACGACCGCGACGCGGACCTTGTCACTGCTCATCTTCGTATCTCCTTCGCGGGGAGCGGACGGCCGCGTGAGCCGCCCACTCCCTCCACTCAGCGATTATGGTGCTCAGGCCAGGGAGCCGACGGGGTCCCACGAGGGCTTCACCGTCTCACCTTCGGCGGGGGTGGTCCCGTCGTCGGAGGTCTGCGTTTCGTCGGCCTGCTCGGCGACACCGTCTGTGGCGGCGACAGGGTTCGAGATCACCAGGTGGCCGACCGCGGTGTTGGAGGCGGGCACGTGGTAGAAGCGGTGGTTGACCTCGGGAGCGCCGCCGCCGAACTGGTCGTCCATGGCGCCGCGCGCGATGAGCCAGTCGACGAGCTCGATGCCCTCGGAGCCCGCCTCGTCGACGTACTCCATGTGCGGCCACTCGGTCAGGCCCAGCGGGTCTGCGATCAGGTGGTCGAGGAACGCGTTGTCCCATTCCTTGTTGATGAGACCGGCGCGCGGACCCTGGAGCTGGTGGCTCATGCCGCCGGTGCCCCAGATCTGGATGTTGAGCTCGGGGCCGTCCCACTTGTCGAGGGCGCGACGCAGCGCCTTGCCGAGCTCGTAGCAGCGGCGTCCGGAGGGGACCGGGTACTGCACCACGTTCACGGCGAGCGGGATCACCCGGACCGGCCACTCCTCGGGCTTGCCGTAGACGAGCGACAGCGGCACGGTGAGTCCGTGGTCCACGACCATCTCGTTGACGAGGGTCAGGTCGAAGTCGTCCTGGATGACCGACTGCGCGATGTGCGCCGCGAGCTCGGGGTATCCCTTCACGTCCGGCACCGGACGGCGACCGTAGCCCTCGTCGGCGACGGGGTACTCCGCGCCCGTGCCGAGCACGAACGTCGGGATGATCGAGGAGTCGAACGCGGTCGCGTGGTCGTTGTAGACGATGATGACGACGTCGGGGGTGTTCTCCTTGGCCCACTGGCGCGTCCACTCGTACCCGGCGAAGACCTTCTGCCAGTACGGCTCGTGGTCCTTGCCGAGGTCCATCGCGGCGCCGATCGCCGGGACGTGGGGCGTGAACAGCGCCGAGGTGTACTTCGCCGGCGCGTTCGGGCGCATGGTCTCGGCCTTCTCGCCCTTGGCGGGAGGCGTCCACCCGTCGAGGTCCTTCAGCCGCACGCCCTCCGGGTTGCGGCCACCCGCGATCATCATGTCGCGGTAGGCCGCCTCGGACATGCCGGTCATCGAACCGGCCATCTGCTGGAAGCTCAGGCCGTGGGTCGCGCCGAGCTTGGCGAGGAAGTAGATGTTCCCGCCCTCGGCCATCGCCGCGTTGAGGTCGATGTCGAGCACCGCCTGGCGCTGCTTGGGGTTCAGCGGCCACTCGTCGAGGTAGGCCTCCTGATCCGCGAGGAACCGCTCGCGGTTCTCGGGCTTCATCAGCGACATGCAGAACTGATTCAGGTGGTAGCCCTTTCGGGCCTGTTCTGCATCGAAGATGATCGTGCCGGGGATGTCCTTGTACGGCTTCTCGAGTCCCATGTCATTCTCCTTCGGGCCAGTACAGCCGCCGCGGGTTGTCGACGAGCAGCTTGTGCTGCAGCGCCGGCGTCGTGGCGATCTGCGGGATGTAATCGACCAGCAGCCCGTCGTCGGGCATGTGGTCCTTGAGGTTGGGGTGGGGCCAATCCGTTCCCCACAGCACGCGGTCGGGGAACTCCTCGACCACGCGACGGGCGAACGGCACGACGTCGGTGTACGCGTGCTGTTCGCCATCGAGGGCGCGCGGGCCGGTGACGCTGAGCCGCTCGGGGCACGACACCTTGGTCCACACGTTCGGGTTCTCGCGCATGAAGCGAAGGAACAGCCCGAACTCGGGTCCGTCCGGGTCCTTCGTGACGTCGGGCCGGCCCATGTGGTCGACGACGACGTCGGTCGGGATGCTCGAGAAGAATTCGTAGAGGTCGGGAAGGTCCTCGGCCTCGAAGTAGATGACGACGTGCCAGCCGAGCGGGGCGATCTTCTCGACGATCTCGCCGAGGGACTCGGTGGGCACGCGGTCGACGAGGCGCTTGACGAAGTTGAACCGCACACCGCGGACGCCGGCCTCGTGGAGCTCGGCGAGCTGCTCGGCGGAGACGTCTCGGCGGACGGTCGCGACGCCGCGTGCCCGACCTTCGCTGCGCCGCAGAACATCGACCAATGCGCGGTTGTCGGCGCCGTGGCACGTGGCCTGCACGACCACGTTGCGGTCGAAGCCGAGCGTGTCGCGCAGCGCGAACAGCTGGTCGGCGGATGCGTCGCACGGCGTGTACTTGCGCTCGGGCGCGTAGGGGAACTGCGCCCCGGGGCCGAAGACGTGGCAGTGCGCGTCGACGGCGCCGGCCGGCACCTGGAACGTCGGCGTCGTGGGCCCGTCGTACCAGTCGAGCCAGCCGGGCGTCTTCTCGAAGCCGCCGCTGGTCTCGCCGTGTGCGATCGTGAGCTCTTCGGTCATCGTCAGTCCTCCACGTACTCGAGGCCGGCGGCGGCGAGCGGCTCGCGCATGCCGTAGATGTCGAGGCCCAGGACGCCCTCGCGGAACTTCTGGCGCTTGGCCTCCTCGTTGTCCTCGCGCTTCTGGCTGGCATCCGCCACCGCTCCGACGAGCTCGCGCGGGACGACCACGACGCCGTCCACATCGGCGACGACCACATCGCCGGGGTTGACGAGCGCGTTGGCGACGACGACGGGGATGTTCACCGAGCCGAGGGTCGCCTTGACGGTGCCCTTGGAGTTGATCGCGCGCGAGAAGACGGGGAAGTCCATCTTCTCCAGGTCGGCGACGTCGCGGACGCCGCCGTCGATGACCAGGCCCTTGCAGCCGCGCGCCGTGAGCGAGGTGGCGAGCAGTTCGCCGAAGAAGCCGTCCTCGCTCTCGGTGGTGCAGCCGGCGACGATGACGTCGCCTTCCTGCACCTGCTCGGCGGCGACGTGGAACATCCAGTTGTCGCCGGGCTGCAGCAGCACCGTGACGGCCGGGCCGCACAGCTTCGCGCCGGTGTAGGCCGGGCGGATGTAGGGGCGCAGCAGGCCGACGCGGCCCATGGCCTCGTGGATGGTCGCGACGCCGAACTGCGACAGCCTTTCGACGTCGGCGGGGTCGGGACGTTCGATCTTGGTGTGGACGATGCCGAGGTTGTTCAGTCGCATGTTCTCTTCCTCACAGTCCTCGGGCGATCAGGGCTCGGTCGACGCGCGGGTAGACCCGGCGGGCGTTGCCCTCGAACACCTGCGCGCGCTCGGGGCCTGTCAGGTTCGGGGTCGCGTCGACGTAGCGCTTGGTGTCGTCGAAGTAGTGGTCGGTGCGCGGGTCGACGTCGCGCACGGCCCCGATCATCTCGCTCGCGAACAGGATGTTGTCGGTCGGGATGACGTTCGTCAGCAGGTCGATGCCCGGCTGGTGGTAGACGCAGGTGTCGAAGAACACGTTGTTCAGCAGGTGCTCCTCGAGTTCGGGCTTCTTCAGCGCCATCGCGAGGCCCCGGAACCGTCCCCAGTGGTACGGCACCGCCCCGCCGCCGTGCGGGATGACGAACTTCAGGTCGGGGAAGTCGCGGAAGAGGTCCCCCTTGAGCAGCTGCATGAACGCTGTCGTGTCGGCGCCGAGGTAGTGGTCGCCGGTGGTGTGGAACTGCGGCTTGCACGACGTCGAGACGTGGATCATCGCGGGGATCTCGTACTCGACGAGCTTCTCGTAGATCGGATACCACGAGCGGTCGGTGAGCGCCGGCGCCGTCCACAGGCCGCCGGACGGGTCGGGGTTGAGGTTGATCTCGACGGCGCCGAGCTCTTCGACGGCGCGCGTGAGCTCGTCCACGGCGGTCGCGGGGTCCTCGCCCGGCGACTGCGGCAGCATGGCGCCCATGAGGAAGCGGTCGGGGAAGAGCTCGCTGACGCGGGCCACGAGGTCGTTGCAGATGCGGGCCCACGTCTTGCTGACCGCGAGGTCGCCGATGTGGTGGGCCATGAACGAGGCACGTGGGCTGAAGACGGTGAAGTCGGTGCCGCGGTCGTTCATGAGCCGCAGCTGATTGGCCTCGATGGTCTCGCGGATGTCGTCATCGCTGATCTTCAGCGTCGCGGGATCGGGAGCCTCGCCCTGACCCTCGGTGAAGGCGATCTGCAGGTCACGCCACGCGCCCAGCTGAGCGGGTGCGGTCGTGTAGTGGCCGTGGATGTCGATGATCACCGAGTGTCGTCCTTGTCACTGGATGGGGCGGTCCGTTACGCCGACTGTACGGCGGCCGTTTCTCATGGTCCAATAGATTCTGGTAGGCACTTCCATAGATGGGATCAATGGATGTCAATACCCGACCTCAACCAGCTGCGGACCTTCGTCGTGCTCTACGAGCTGCGCAGTCTCACCGCCACGGCGGACTTCCTGCATGTCACCCAGCCGACCGTGAGCTACACGCTCGCACGCCTGCGTGAGAGGTTCGCGGACGACCTCTTCCGCCGCGAGGGCCACGTGATGGTGCCGACGACGCGGGCCACGCAGCTGTTCGGCCCTCTGCACGAAGCGCTCGCCCAGATCGAATCGACCGTGAGCAATGTCGCCGACTTCGACCCGAGGGGCTTCACGGGCGAGCTCTCGCTCGGACTGACGTCGATCGGCGAGCAGACGTTCCTCCCCCCGATCATGGCCGCGCTCGCCCGCGAGAACTCGAGCGCGCGGCTGGCGGTGAACCGCCTCGATGCCGACCAGGTCGAGGAGGAGCTGGTGCGCGGCACCCTGGACCTGGCGATCACGGTGTCGCTGATGGATGCCTCGCGACTGTGGCGCACACCGGTGCGCGATGTCGAGTACGTCGCGCTGTCGTCGGGCCGGCATCCGCTCCCGCCGACCTCGCCCGAGATGTTCGCCGGCCGCGGCTTCGTGCGCGTGTCGTCGCGCGGCGGGCACGTCTACCCGCTGCAGCTCCTCCTCGAGCACGGCCTCATGCCGCAGGTCTCCCTCACCGTGGAGGAGTACGGAACCCTCCCCGCGGTCCTGCAGGACACAGACCTCGTGACATTCCTCCCCCGGCACGTGGCCGAGGTGTTCCGCGGATGGTTCCCGGTGCTGCGGATCGCGGAGCTCCCGTGGCCCGGTCACTCGACGCCCGTCGCCGTCTTCACCAGGCGCGAGTCGAGCCTGTCCCCGGCGCAACGATGGTTCCGCCGTCTCGTCCACGGCGCGGTCGTGGAACCCGGCAGCGAGGTATGACCGCGGCTCGAGGACGGGTCAGGAGCGCCGCGAGCGATTCCAGCTGGCCTTCGCCGGCGCGAAGGGGCTGCGCACGTGGATGGACCACGTCGAGTGCGGGTGGATCGAGAGGATCGCCTTCTCCCAGAAGGTCCGCGCCTCCTCCGACAGCAGCGGCAGCACGATGTCCTTGTCGGCCTCGTCCTCGGGTTTGGGGTGGAAGGCCTTCCAGATGAGCTGCACCTCGGGAGCACCCGTGGGGATGCCGTCGACGTCGAGCACGGCCCGTTCCCACGGCAGCTGCAGGCGGGGGTCGCGGCGATACACCCAGCGGTCGGCGGTGCCGTCCTCCATGTTCACCTGCAGCACCCACGCATCCCTCTGGGCGTCGTAGAGGCGCACGGCGAGGTAGGTGGCATCCTCGGGCAGGTCCGTCCACGGCGTCAGCTCGTCGTCGTCCGAGACCCACGCGGTGGTTCCCACCGGCAGCGCCTCGACGAGCTGGGCGACCTGAGCGTACGGCAGGCTCACGGTCGTCTTGTCGCGTTCACGCAGCGGTTCGCCCATCCACTGGTCGTAGGCGGATCCGCCCGAGAGCCACCAGCGGACGGGGGTCGGAGCGAGCAGCTCCGCGACATCCGCGGCGTCGAGCCGCTCCCACCGCGTCGCCTGGTTCGGCGTGGATTCAGCCATGTGATGAGCCTAACGCCGCCACGTCGAGTGATTACCCGGCGATGCCGCCGGCGAACGCCAGCAGCTTCTCGACCAGCGCGTCGGGCTCGGTGACCATCACGAAGTGGCCGGTCGGGATCTCGGTCACCTGCCAGCCCGGCTCCTCGCGCACACGCTGGCGACTCGGCGCGATCGTCGGGTAGGCGGGCTGGTTGCAGTCGACGAACAGCCGCGGCAGCGACTCGAGCAGCGAGGCGTCGTAATGGAGCGGCTGGCGGTACATGCCGAACGGATGCGGCACGTGCCGGCGCCGCAGCCACGCGGCATCCGCTTCGCTCAGCCCGAAGCCCTCCTCGGGGTCGGGCGGCGGAAGGCAGTTGTCGTTCTCGGCGGCGGCGGCCAGGCGCGATGCCACGATCTCGGGCGGATGCGCGACGCCCCACCCCTCGCCGGGGGCCGGCACCATGGCATCGACGTAGACCATGCCGCCGAGGCGCCCGGGGAGCGCTGCGCCGACGCCGGTGATGACCATGCCGCCGTAGCTGTGGCCGACCAGCACGACGTCCTCGAGTTCCTCGGCCGCGATGAGACCGACCACGTCGGCGATGTGGGTGTCCAGGTCGATGTCGGGCCGCAGCAGGTGGGCCCGCTCGCCGTCTCCGGTGAGGGTGACGGCGTGCACCTCGTGGCCGGCGTCGCGGAGCGGGCCGATGACGCGGCGCCAGATCCAGCCGCCGCCCCAGGCGCCGTGCACGAGGACGATCGGTGGCTTGGCTGCGGGCATGTCGGGCTCTCCTTCGAGTGGCGTCGCCTCAGAACGCCGAGCGACGTGTGGAGGCTATCAGGGACGCGAGGCGGTCAGCGCCGCGGCCGACTGGACGCCGAGACGGACGAATCCGAGCCTCTGCCCGAGGCGCATCGATGCGTCGTTCCCCCGGCGGCTCCGCCACTGGGCGATCAGGCCCGCCTCGATCGCCGCCCGCACAGCCGTGGCGGCGGCCGCGCTCGCGAAGCCCGCGCGGCGGCCCTCGGCGCGGGCGATCACGCCGAGCTGGGCCAGGTGCGTGTGCCACGGGGAGAAGCCCGCGACGGCTGCCGGTCGGCCCTCTGCCGCCCACGAGACCCATGCTCGGTGCATCTCATCGAGGCCGCTCTCCTGCCATTCCGACTCGGCGACCCCGGTGCGCACCGCGCGAAGGTCTGCCGGGCCGGCTTCCGTGACCCGCACCCACGGCCGGTCGGGACGGCGTTCGGTGAAGAGCAGGTCTGCGGTGCCGATGGGCGCGGCGGGGACGGGCAGCATCCGGGCCAAGGCATGGGCGTCGATCAGCGCCTCCCACGCCGCGGCGCGCACGGTGTCCACGACGATCGGGGGCGCGGCCACCAGGCGGTGGCCGTCGACCTCGGCGACGATGACGGCGGCGAGGTCCGGGCGCTCGACGATCGTCTCCTCGCCCCGACGAAGCTCATCCGGAGGGGTGCCGACGGCGCTCGCCCATGCCGCCAGAATGCGCTCCCGAGCCCGCGAAGACAGCTCCTCGGACATGACCGTCACCCTCCCGTTCTACCGGTTGGGATCGCCCGGGTGTTGTCGCGGCAGCGCGCCGCCGTTCGATCAGGCGACGGACCGAGCGGTGCGCGGACGCAGCGCGGCGGTGATCTCGGCGACGGCCGCGCGGCCCGCTCGGTTGGCGCCGACGGTGGACTGCGAGGGCCCGTAGCCGATCAGGTGCAGCCGCGGTTCGTCCTGCACCCGCGTGCCGCTGACGGCGATGCCGCCGGCCGGGTTGCGCAGGCCGAGCGGCTCGAGGTGGGCGAGGGCGGGCCGGAAGCCGGTGGCCCAGACGATCGTGTCGATCGGCGTGAACGACCCGTCCGCCTCGCGCACCCCGTCGGGTTCGATCGCGCTGAACATCGGGCGGCGGTCGAGCACGCCGCGCTCCTCGGCGGCGCGGGTGTACGAGGTGTGCGGGAGCCCGGTGTACGAGACCACGCTCCGCGGGGCACGCCCTGCCTCGGCGTCCGCGGTCACCCGGGCGATCACCTCGCGCCCCACCGTCTCGGGCTCGAACTCGACGTCGAGCCATCGCGGCTCGCGGCGTGTGTACCAGAACACGGGGGCGACCCGCGAGATCTCCTCGAGATGCTGCACCGCCGAGATGCCTCCGCCGACGATCGCGACGCGGTGGCCCGCGAACTCCTGGAGGGACGCGTAGTCGCGGGTGTGCAGCTGACGTCCGCGGAACGTCGCGGCGCCGGCGTACTCGGGGCGCAGCGGGTTGTCCCACGTGCCGGTCGCGTTGATGACGGAACCGGCCAGCCACGCCCCGCGATCGGTCTCGACGAGCAGGTCGCCGTGCGGGTCGACATCCACGCGCGCGACGCTCGTCACGTGCACGGGCCGGACGATCGGCAGATCGAACGCGCGTTCATAGTCTGCGAAGTAGTCGGGGACGGCCTGCCGACTGGCGGCGTGGGGATCCACGTCGCGCTGCGCCATCCCGGGCAGGTCGAAGATGCCGTTGACCGTCTCCATCGTCAGCGACGGCCACCGGTGCTGCCACGCACCGCCGGGCCGGCTGTTCGCGTCGAAGACGACGAAGGTGCGGTCGCCGGCCGGGTCGGCGACCGCACTGGTGAAGCCGCGCCGCTGCAGGTGGTGGGCAGCGGACAGGCCCGCTTGGCCGGCCCCGATGACCACGACCGTCGCGCGCGCGGGCTCCCCCAAGCCTCCGGTCCGCATGCCGTCGTCATCCACGCTCGAGGACAACGCCTCGCGACCGACTTCCATTCCTATGCATGAAGATCGCCGGACCGCACCGTCGCGCTCTACGCCTGCGCGTTCAGGTCGCTCATCGTCTCGATGACCGCGATGGCGTCGAGGTGCCCATCGCCCCGCGCGACACCGTCGGCGAAGAGCTGCGCGCACACGTCGATCACGGGTGTCGCGATCCCCGCGGCGCGGGCCGCCCCGAGGATCAGGCCGGCGTTGGCGGCCCCGTCCGCGACGGACGCCTGCGCGGACATGTCCGCCCGCACGAGCTTGTCGGTCTTGACGCGTGAGATCGGCGACGACATCTGCCCGGCATCGAGGATCTGACGAAGCACGGCGAGGTCGACCCCGTGCTCCCGCCCGAAGTGGAACGACTCGGCCAGGCCGGTCAGCAGCGACACGAGGAAGACGTTGACGCTGAGCTTCATCGTGAGGGCGCCGGGCACCTCGCCGCACGGTGTGACCTGCGCGCACAGGGGGGTCATGAGGGGACGGACGCGGGAGACCGCGTCCTCCGGCCCCGCGATCATCGCGAGGAGCTCGCCGTTCTGCGCAGGCACGCGCGAGCCCGACACCGGCGCTTCGACGTAGGTGCCGCCGGCGGCGCGGATGTCCTCGTCGAGCCGCCGAGATGCCTCCGGCGCGATCGTCCCCATGTTCACGAGGGTCCGGCCCGCGACGAAGGAGCCGATCGCCCCGGTGTCGTCGCGGATCACGGCGTCGATGGCCTGCTCGTTGCGGAGCATCATGATGACCGTGTCGGATGCCGCGAACACATCGGCGGGTGTCGGTGCCGCGACCGCGCCCGCGCTCTCGAGGTCGCGCAGGGCGGCATCCGAGCGATTCCAGACCGTGAGCGGCACGCCGGCCCCGACGAGCCGCCGCGCCATGATCGACCCCATCAGCCCGAGCCCGAGGAATCCGGCCCGGCCGTGCGTCAGATGCTTCTCGAACCAGTGATGCGCGTACGGCTCGTCGTTGAACGCGGGGATCTCGGTGTAGCCGGCCGTGCGGTACAGCCGGATCGCCTCGGTGAGGTTGCGGTTGGTGTCGAGCCGCACGACCGTCGCCTCGGCGTCGCGGGCGACGTCCTCGATCGCGTTGAGCAGGCGTCGCCCGAGCCCCGTTCCACGCACCTGCCGCGCCACCCACAGGCGCTTGATCTCACCGACGCCGTCGTGATGCAGCTTCACCCCGACGCATCCGACGGGCACGCCCTTGAGGGTCGCGAGCAGGAACCGTCCGGCCGGCGGGCGCATCGAGTCGCCGGGAGTGGGCCGCGTGACAGCCGGGTCGAAGGTGACGTCGAACCGCTCGGCGAGCACGGCGAAGTACTCGCCGATGGCGAACCGTCCCTCGACGGAGTCCGGGTCGGCCTCGCCGACCTCGACGGCGGATGCCGTGAAGAGCCGTTGCACGGTCGACGCGGCGTCGACGAGCTCCTGCTGCTGGCTCTCGGTGAGCGGCGACAGGATGGCGTCGGCGAGCTCGTCCGAGCGGTCGTCCAGGACGTCGATCTCGGCCCGGCCCGCGGGTGTCGGCACGGCGCGGCGGACCCGGCTGTCGTCGCCGGAGGCGACCGTCTCCACCAGTCCCTCGGTCTCGAGCGACCGCAGCAGGCGGCTGAGGTATCCGGAGTCGA
Organism: Microbacter sp. GSS18; assembly: GCA_029319145.1. Taxonomy (NCBI): domain Bacteria; kingdom Pseudomonadati; phylum Bacteroidota; class Bacteroidia; order Bacteroidales; family Porphyromonadaceae; genus Microbacter; species Microbacter sp. GSS18. The sequence continues at coordinate 3,026,702 of CP119753.1, forward strand.
GGTCCAGCCGCGCGCGGAGCTCGCGCACGTCCGCGCCGTCCCTGCCGATCTCCCACAGCAGGCGGTCGAGGGCGAGCGAGCGCCCGCGGTCGAGGTAGTGATCTTCGAGGACGCCGATGCGCTCGGTCACCGTGCGGTTGAAGGCGCGCAGAATGCTGATGCGGTCTGTTCCACGAGGGGGGCTGTCCGACATACCTCTGACTTTAGTCAGCTAATCTCCTCCACGCATCCTCGCCGGGCCGCGCCGACAGCGATGCGGGGGCGGATCCGCTCGGAGGACCGAGGTGGATCCGCCCCGCATCAGGCGGTGGATTCGACCGTCAGCCGAGCAGGTGCTCCAGCGAGCGGGCCATGACCTCGTTGCGCTCGTCCGCCGTCGAGATGCCCTCGAAGCCGAAGCCGAACAGCAGCGTGTCGTCGGTGGCGACGATCGCGGCGACCTCGAAGAGGACGCCCACGCGCTCCCAGTCGTTGGCGTTGCCGGCGCTGCCCTCGGGCGCTCCGGGCACCGACCACGCGCCGAGACCATCCTCGAAGCTCTCTGTCGTCGCGCTGCCGTCGATGTCGACCACGACGTCATCGATGAAGACACCGAGATCGCCCGTCGCCCAGTCGGTGGCGTAGCTGATCGACACCTCGATCTCGCTGCCCGCGTAGGCGGACAGATCGATCGACCACTCCTCGACGCCGTCCGACGCACCGGTGGCGGCGTTCCACGCGCCGGTCGAGCCGCTCGGGTTGCAGTCGGCATCCTGGTAGCGGAACAGGAACGGATGCAGCTCGTCGGCCCAACCGGAATCACACGAGTCGCCGGTGCCGGTGCCGGTGTGGCCGTTGGCGTCCGGCAGCGTGGTCCAGTCATCCTGGCCCACCGTGTGGACCTCGACGAACATGTAGTCCCAGTTGGCCTCGATGGCGTACGACGTCGAGAACTCCAGGCTCGCGGCGGTCGCTCCCGTCAGGTCGATCGTGCGCGCCAGCCGCTTGTAGGCGGCATCCGCGTGATCGGTCGCCATCTGCCATTCACCGGTGACCGGCTCGTATGGGGTGAGGCCCCCGACGTCCCAGCTGGCGAACCGCTCCGAGGCGAACTGCGGGAACTCGTCCTCGGGCAGCACGCTCGACGTCACGATGAACGATGCCGTTCCCGTGCCGCCGGTGGGGTTCGGGGCACCGTCGCCCGCGCCCTGGTTGTTGGCGCTGTCCCCTCCGTCGAGACCGAACGTGAAGCCGTCGAAGACTCCGCCGTTGCCGCGGACGTCGAGCGCCGTCAGGTCGGCCGCGAGGCCACCGCGGCGGGCCCTGCTGTTCGCGCCGAACCAGTACTGGTAGACGTCGTCGGTCATCACGAGGCAGTCACCGCCGTGGCACACCTGATCGGGCGCGCCGTTGGTGCCGTAATCCAACGGGAAGAACTCCTCGAAGCCGTGGTTCTTGCCGGTCGCAAGGATCTTGCCGCCCTCGTTGAGGTAGTCGCGCATGACCATGTTCATCTCGTGCGCGACGAGGGTGGTGTCGAGTCCGCCCTGGTAGTCGGTGACGAGCTTGTCGCCTTCGTACCAGATCACGGCGTCGTAGTGACTGAGGACGCCGGTGGCGTTGGGCGCCGGCCCGGTGACCCCCACGTCGTACACGTCGTAGCTCACGCCGTTGGCGTCAAGCGCATCGGTGTAGTAGTCGAGGTACTGCAGCGGGGCGCCGCCGCCGAGCCCGGTGCCCGGGCTGTTGTCCGAGACGATCAGCACGTCGGCTCCGGTGCCCTCGGCCGACACGTCGAAGGCGAATCGATCGCTCTCGACCTTGGTCGCCTTCGCGCCCCCGCCGCCGGAGGGCGTGTCGACCGCGCTGAACCACACCTCCACGGAGTCACCCGGAGCGAGCCCCGACACCGTCCCCCGGTACTCGCCGTACCAGAGGTTGCCCTCATTGCCGTAGACCTCGCCGCCGGCCCATTCGCTGACCGCCTGGCTGGTCGCCGTGCCGCCGTTGATGGAGCTGTGCATGCGCAGCTGCTTGAACTCGCGCTTGGCCCATACGGCGACCTCCTGCGAGCTGCCCCAGCTCTCGTCGAACTCCTGGATCTCGAAGTCGGCCGCTTCGAGGCCGAGCGACGAGATCGGGTTGGCGGGGTCTTCCGCCGACTCGGCGAGCGAGAGGGCGTAATCCAGGTTGCGTTCGAACTCCGCCTGGACGAGCGCCTCGTCGTCGGGGAACTCGAACTGCGAACGGCCGACGCAGTAGTCGCCGGGGAGCGTGCTCTCGGGGTAGGTCAGCGCCGTCTGGCACGTCGCCAGTTCGGGCGTGTACGCCATGATCCCGTGAGCGTCACCGGCGTGATCGGTCGTGTCGCCGTTCGTGATGTACAACTCGGCCGACAGGTCGGGGTCGTACCCCGGGATCGCCGGATCGGCATCGTCACCCGCGAGCGCGATGTTGATGATGTCATCCGGGCTCGGCGAGTCCACCTGCCAGCCCGTGCCGTAGAGGATCAGCTCGGCGGCCGAGTGGTAGTTGACCATGAACGAGAAGTCGATCGACCCCATCAAGGCGTCCATCGCCTGCGTCTCGGGCTCGGACTGCGGTGCCGTGCCGCGGTAGGTCTGGCCACTCGGATTGTCGCTGGACCCCTCGTTGTCGTAGCCCCAGTTGGTCGCGAAGTTGCGGTTGAGGTCGACGCCGTCGATCGTCGTGATCTCGCCGTCGCCGTTGTTGTCGGCGAGGTTCTTGCGCCACAGGCGCTGGCCGTCCTCGAACGTCCAGTCGTACCCGTCGGGGTTCGCCGAGATGACGAACCACAGCTCGGTCGAGTCGACGATGTCGGTCACCTGCTGGTCGCTGCCGTAGTTCGACAGGATGTACTTCAGCAGGCGGCTGTTCACCTCGGGCGTGATCCACTCGCGTGCATGCTGGCTCGCGATGTACAGCACGGCGGGGCGCGAGCCCGCGGCCTTCGTGTCGGCCTTCTCGGTCACACGCATGGCGTAGATGTCCTGGCCCTGCACCGACTGGCCGATCGTGATCAGCTCGGTGAGGTCGTCGTACTTCTGCGCGAGGAACTCCATCTCCTCTTTGTGGCCGCCGGGGCTCGACCACTTGCGGAAGACGTCGTAGCCGTCGTCGCCCTCCTCGAAGGCGGCGTCGACCGTCGGCACCCCGTCCTTGTTGCGCTTCAGGTCGATGTCGAGGTCGTACGCCTTGTTCGCCTTGTTGGCCTCGGCGGGCGACATGACCACCTCGACGTGCAGGGTGTCGTCGCCGTTCGGCTCCGTGGAGACGACGTCGTATCCCTCGGCGATCATCGCGGCGAGCACATCGGCGGTGGCGTCGAACTCGTAGAGGTCGAGGCGCCCACCCGCATCCGAATGCTCGGGCGGTGACGTGTCCGGCGGGTCGGCGTGAGCGGTGGTCGGCAGCAGGGCCAGGCCGAGAGCGGCTGTAGCTGCAAGGGCAAGATACTTCACCCGCGAACGCGTGATCATTGGTGCTTTCCCCCTTCGGCCGCTTCCTTGCGGCCACCGGTCCCGCAGTCGGATCGTGCACGTGGGCATGACCGTACCGGATCTTTCGGTCCGGCGAAACGGGGTCACTGATCAGGCACGTCACTCGTCGACGGCGGGCATGCGCCCGCGGCTCCGCCGGGCGTCGGCCGTTCCGGTCAGAACGGCCGCGGCCCAGCCGGAGGCCGTTCGATCACGACATGACGTCGCTCAGGCGGCTCGGAAGGGGTCGGACATCCGCGCGTCGAACTCGTCGAGGCTGATCACGCCGGCGTCGTACAGCTGAGCGAGCTTGGCGAACTCGTATACCGGTGTGCGCTCGGCCGCGGGTGGCGGCCGGAAAATGCGCGCAGCGTCCTCCATGGGATGCCTCCATGTCTCGGGCAGACGCTTGAGCATACCCGTCGGCGATGCACCGCGCCTGTGTTCATCCACAGCGCGACAGCGACCTCGCGAGAGGCGGCGCTCGTTCGCCTCGCGGGGTCGCCGCGGCCGGTCGGGTGGAATAGCCTCGTGCCGCGCGCGTTATATGCGTGCGAATGAAAGAGGGCGTAATGGGTGACGTGGAATTCGGGCTGGATACCTTCGGCGACGTGACGGCGGACGAGAACGGCGAGCTTCTCTCGGACGCTCAGACGATCCGCAACGTGGTCGAGCAGGCGGAGCTCGCCGACGCCGTCGGGCTGTCGTTCTTCGGGGTGGGCGAGCATCATCGACGAGAATTCGCCGTCTCGAGCCCCGAGATCGTGCTGGCCGCAGCGGCGGCGCGAACGCAGAGCATCCATCTGGGCACGGCGGTGACGGTCCTCTCGTCCGATGACCCGGTGCGCCTGTACGAACGCTTCGCCACACTGGACGCCGTGTCCCGCGGTCGCGCCGAGGTGATCCTCGGTCGCGGATCGTTCATCGAGTCGTTCCCCCTGTTCGGCTACTCGCTGTCGGACTACGAGGCGCTCTTCGAGGAGAAGCTCGAGCTGTTCAGCGAGCTGCTGAAGGAGCAGCCGGTGAGCTGGCAGGGGCGCACTCGGGCCCCGCTCCAGGATGCCGACGTGTTCCCCAAGACCGAGGGCGACGGCATCCGCGCATGGGTGGGCGTGGGCGGTTCGCCCGAATCGGTGGTGCGCACCGCGCGCTACGGGTACGGGCTCATGCTCGCGATCATCGGAGGTCCCGCGGCGGCCTTCCGCCCGTACGTCGACCTGTTCCACCGGCAGTCCGCCGGGTTCGGCCATGGAAGCCTCCCGGTGGGCGTGCACTCCCCCGGACATGTCGCCGACACCGACGAGGAGGCCTGGGAAGCGCTCTTCCCTCCTCTCAAGGTGAACCGCGACAACATCGGCGCCGAGCGCGGTTGGCCGCCCTACAGCCGTCTCGCCTTCCAGCGCGATCTGGGTCCGGAGGGCGCGGTCTACGCAGGATCGCCCGAGACCGTCGCACGCAAGATCGCGGACACGGTGCGCTTGCTGGGCCTGAACCGATTCGACCTGAAGTTCTCGAACGGCCCGCTCTCGCACGCGCACCTGATGCGCTCGATCGAGCTGTACGGCACGCAGGTGGTGCCTCGCGTGCGCGAGCTGCTCGCGACCGCCTGACCGACTCGTCCAGGTGCGCGCGGGATCCTCGCGTCCACCCGCATCACCGGTCGGTCAGCGCACGCATCCGTTCTGTGAACTCATCGGTGTCGATCTCTCCCCGTGCGTATCGCTCCTCGAGGATCTGCCGCGCTGAGCCGCCGGGCGCGCCTGCTTCCGATCCGGTCGTGGTCGGTGTCGCCGGGGGATTCTGCCCGCTCTTGGATCGCATACTCAGACGGATCGCGACGAACACCAGCAGACCGATCCCGATGAGCAGCAGGATGAGCCACAGAATGCCCCACCAGCCCCCGCCCATGCCGAATCCCATCCCGCAAAAGCCTCCATCGTCGTCCCAGTCCCACATCATCTGGACTCACTCCTCGCCGTCGGCGCAGCCGTCGACCGATTCGGCCAGATACCCCCTGCGGGTATCTGCGGCCGAGTCCAGGCTACGTCGCTCGACGACTGCCGGCGTGGGACGAAGGTCCCGACCTCGAACGACGTCATGGCGCAGGATCCATGCTCGGAGCGGCGAGATCTCCCGCGGCTCTGTCGCACCCTCGTGTGGCGCCGCGCGGGCGCGCGTGGGCACGGCTCGCGGCGCCGAACCGCGACGCCACGCGTGTCGGGCTGCGGCAGGTCGGCCTACTCGGGCACGTACTTGAAGGAGAGCTGGATCCGCGACCTGAACAGCAGCGTCCCGTCTTCAGCGACGACGATGTCCTGCTTCGCCACCTCTGCGACGCGGAGGTCATGCAGCGATCCTCCGGCGGTGGTGATGGCTTCTCGGGCCGCTTCCTCCCACGACGACTCACTCGTGCCGACGACGTCGATTACTCGATAGACGCTCATCTTGACTCCTTTGTCGCTCGACGCTGACTCCTCCATCCTTCTCTTTCGCTCGCCCCTGCGGAAGGGCTTCCGTTGCGGCTTCGATCCCTGCGCCGGAGACGCGGGGTCTCGGCGCACGGGGCGTTCATCGCCGAGCGGCTCAGTCGCGCGAGGTCGCGTTGACGCTGCCCGAGCGTTCCTGTCCGCTCAGCCGTGAGATGGCGGCCATCATGCGCTCGGTGATCTCGCGACGGGCCTTGCCGTCCGGCACGCCGTCGAGGTCCGCGAGGTCGAGCGGCCGGCCGAAGTGAACTTCGAGCCGCGGCCGCCCCGGCAGCAGATGGCTCAGCGGCTTGACGGTGCCGGTCCCGATCAGCCCGACGGGCACGACCGCGGCGCCCGTGTCGCGCGCCATCCACGCCGCGCCACCGTGACCGGCGTGGAGCTTGCCGTCGCGTGAGCGGGTTCCCTCGGGGAACACCGCGAAGACGCTCCCTGCCCGCAGGATGCTGCTGCCCGCGTCGAGCGCCGCGCGGGCATCGCGACCGGTCGCGCGGTACACCGGGACACCGCCGATCGAGGTGAAGAACCAGCGCTTGAAGCGGCCCAGCGTCCCGGTACCCGTGAAGTACGACGACTTGATGAGGAACTGCACAGGACGGGTCGCGGATGTCGGGATGATGACGGTGTCGAGCGACGCAAGATGGTTGCTGGCCAGCAGCACGGGCCCACGTTCAGGCACGTTCCCGCGACCTTCGATGCGCGGGCGGTACATCAGCCAGAACAGCGGCCGCAGGATCACGCGGCCGAGAAAGTAGATGGCACCCGGCCGCGGTACCGGGCTGGGACTCTGCGGGGCGGACGCTGTCACCTCGCCACCCTATCCGTCGTCGTCGCGTTCGATTTCCAAGCCCTGTCTGCCTGCGCTCACGGGGACCGGATCGACGGGTCAGCGCCTGGTGATCGTCACCTCGACATCAGCCGAACTCCCCGACCGCCATGTCGGCGAACCTCGAGAAGTGGCCCTGGAAGGCGATCTCGATGGTGGCGGTGGGGCCGTTGCGGTGCTTGGCGACGATCAGGTCGGCCTCGCCGGGTCGGGTGTCCTTGTCGTAGACCGAATCGCGGTGGAGCAGGACGACCATGTCGGCATCCTGCTCGATCGAACCCGACTCGCGAAGGTCGCTGACCTGGGGGCGCTTGTCGGTGCGCTGCTCGGGACCACGGTTCAGCTGCGACAGCGCGATCACCGGCACCTGCAGCTCCTTCGCGAGCAGCTTGAGCGCACGCGAGAATTCGCTGACCTCCTGCTGGCGCGACTCGACCTTCTTGCCGCTCGACATCAGCTGCAGGTAGTCGATGATCACCATCTTCAGGCCCGCGCGCTGCTTGAGCCGACGGCACTTGGCGCGGATCTCGACGAGCGTCATGTTGGGGCTGTCGTCGATGTACAGAGGTGCGTCGTTGATCCGGCCGCGCGTGGAGGCGATGGTCGTCCAGTCGCGCGAGTCCAGCGTGCCCTTGCGCATGTTCTGCAGCGGAACCGACGCCTCGGCGCTCATGAGGCGCATCGCGATCTCGCTGCGGCCCATCTCGAGAGAGAAGAAGATCGTGGGCATCTTGTGCTTGATCGACGCGGCCCGGGCGAAGTCGAGCGCGAGCGTCGACTTGCCCATCGCAGGTCGGGCCGCCACGACGATCATCTGGCCCGGGTGCAGACCGTTGGTGAGCTCGTCGAACTGCTGGAACCCCGTCGGGATGCCGGTCATCTGACCGTCGCGGCCGCGAGCGGCCTCGATCTCGTCGACGGCGGCGCTGACGGCGACCTCGAGCGGAACGTAGTCCTCGGCGGCCTCCGCGCCGGTGACGCCGTAGATCTCGGCCTGCGCGTTGTTGACCAGTTCGACCGCATCGCCCTGGCCCTGGTAGCCGAGCTGCACGATGCGCGTGCCGGCGTCGACCAGGCGGCGCAGCAGCGCGCGCTCGGACACGATCGAGGCGTAGTAGCCGGCGTTGGCGGCGGTCGGGACGATGGAGGTGAGCGTGTGCAGGTAGTCCGCGCCGCCGGCGCGCTGCAGGTCGCCGGTCTTGATCAGCTCGTCCGTGACGGCGACGACGTCGGTCGGCTCGCCGTGCGAGTAGAGCGTGAGGATCGCCTCGAAGATGACCTCGTGCTTGGGGATGTAGAAGTCGGTTCCCCGCAGGGTCTCGATGACGTCGGCGACGGCGTCCTTCGACAGGAGCATGCCGCCCAGGGCGCTCTGCTCGGCGAGCAGATCGTGCGGGGGCGTCCGTTCCTGCTCGCGCGGAGCACCGAGCCGGTCGTCCGAGATGTCAGCGATCGCCATAGATGGCAGTTCCTCTCGAAATGACGCAGGGGCCCTCCCCCCGAGGGCCGAGTCCAAGCTATGGAGGGCCTCCGACACCCGCAACACGCCCTGTGGATAACTCTGTGGACATCCTGCGTGAAACGCCGAGTGTCATGTGGACAGGGCCTGTGGACAATTTCCATTCACACCCGGGTTCTCTCGGACTTTACCCACCTTGACCAGGGGTTTGTGTTTCCACACACTGTGGATAACGTTGCGGTTGAAGTGGTGGTTGAAGGTTGGTGGGTGAGGGTTCACCTGTGCACAACTTCGCCGTTCGCGCAAGTCGGCCTTTTGGCCGACGTCGCCCCGAGAATCAGGTCTGGCGCGCGGCCCGAGTGAGGTCTAGAGTTCGGATCCCGAGCGCTCAGATGCCGATTCGCGGAGTATTCCCGCGGCGGTATGCAGCCGCCGCGCGCTCACCGCGCCGGAAACGCCGGATGCCGCAGCCCACTGCTCCGAAGAGCGGGGGCTGCGGCATCCGTCGATGTCGCAGAGGGCGCGCGTGCCTTACTTGGCGGCGACGACCTGCAGCGTGATCACAGCGGTCAGGTCGTCGCGCAGACGGACCGTGGCCTCGTGCTCGCCGACCGACTTGATCGGTGCGGTGATGTGGATCTTGCGCTTGTCGAGGTCACCCAGGCCCGCGGTCTTGACCGCGTCGGCGACGTCGGCCGGCTTGACCGAACCGAACAGACGACCCTCGCCACCGGCCTTGACCGAGAGGCGGACGGTGTTCGACTCGAGGGTGTTCTTCAGCGCCACGGCCTCTTCGTGGTCGTGGATCGCGCGGGCGTCGCGAGCGGCGCGGATCGACGCGACCTGCTTCTCGCCACCGCGGGTCCACGCCACAGCGAAGCCCTGGGGGATGAGGTAGTTGCGGGCGTACCCGTTCTTGACCTCGACCACGTCACCGGCGCTCCCGAGCCCGGCGACCTCATTCGTGAGAATCAGCTTTGCCATTCCGGTACTCCTCAACGGCCAGCGCCGGCGTAAGGCAGGAGCGCCATCTCGCGCGCGTTCTTGATCGCCTTGGCGATCAGACGCTGCTCCTGCACCGAGACACCGGTGATACGACGGGCGCGGATCTTGCCGCGCTCCGAGATGAACTTGCGAAGCGTGGCGACGTCCTTGTAGTCAATGACGCCCACGCGGATCGACTTCGCGGGAGCGGCGTTCTTCGCGCCCTTCCGCGGCTTGCGGCGGTCGCCGCTCGACTTTCCAGCCATGGTCTTCCTTCGTGTGAGGTGAATGCTTCGTCTCGCTGCGCTCGCTCAACGGACCGAGCGGATGAAGCATCCGGAGTTTGTGTGTGAGATCTCTTAGAACGGAGTGTCGTCGCCGTAGGAGCCCGGAGTGCTCCAGGCGTCTGCGCCGCTGTTCGACGAACCGGGGGTCGACCACGGCTCGTCGGCGACCTGCGCCTGCTGGCGCGGGGCACCGCCGCCGCCACCGGCGGCACGGGTGACCTGCGCGGTCGCGTAGCGCAGCGACGGGCCGATCTCGTCGACCTCGAGCTCGATCGAAACGCGGTTGTTGCCCTCGCGGTCCTGGTAGGAGCGCTGCTTCAGGCGACCCTGAGCGACGACGCGCATGCCCTTGGTGAGGGAGCCTGCGACGTGCTCGGCGAAGTCGCGCCAGCAGCTCGCGCGGAGGAACAGCGCCTCGCCGTCCTTCCACTCGTTCGCCTGGCGGTCGAACGTGCGGGGGGTCGACGCGATGGTGAAGTTCGCGACGGGCAGACCGTTCTGCGTGTAGCGCAGCTCGGGATCAGCCGTGAGGTTTCCCACGACGGTGATGATCGTCTCGCCGGCCATCGACTCAGGCCTTCGCAGCCTTGGCGGTCTTGCGGGCAGCCTTCTCCTCGGCGCGCTTGGCCTCGGCGGCGACCTGGGCGATGGCCTCCTCGGCGCGCAGCACCTTGGTGCGCATGATCTGCTCGCTCAGCTTCAGCTGGCGGTCGAGCTCCTGCGTGGCGTCGGCGGTCGCGGTGAAGTTGACGACGGCGTAGATGCCCTCGGTCTTCTTCTGGATCTCGTAGGCGAGACGGCGGCGGCCCCAGATGTCGACCTTGTCGATCGAGCCACCGTCGTTCGTGATGACTGCGAGGAACTTGTCGAGGTTGGCGCCGACCTGGCGCTCGTCGATCTCAGGGTTCAGGATGACCATGAGTTCGTACTCGTGCGTGTGCGTCACTAACCCACCTCCTTCGGACTAGAACGGCTCGCGGGCATTTCCCGTGAGCAGGAGGGTGTGTTGCACGTCGTCCGGCAGGCGCACGGGCGTGCGCATGCGCAGACAACCCTCCTATGGTACCGGATGCCGTAGCGCACCGCACATCGGGGCCACCGGGTCAGGCGAAGGCGGGGATGCCGGTCAGGTGTCGGCCGAGGACGAGGGTGTGCACCTCGTCGGTGCCCTCGTACGTGCGCACCGACTCGAGGTTCGCCGCGTGGCGGATCGGTGGGTTCTCCAGCAGCACGCCGTCGCCGCCGAGGATCGTGCGGGCCTCACGCGCGATCTGGATCGCCGCGCGCACGTTCGCGAGCTTGCCCAGCGAGATCTGCTCGGGCGTGAGTGCGCCCACCTCCTTGCGCCGCCCGAGGTGCAGCGCGAGCAGCGCGCCCTTCTGCAGCTCGACGACCATGTCGGCGAGCTTGCGCTGGGTCAGCTGGAACCCTGCGATCGGCCGGCCGAACTGCTCTCGGCGCAGCGCATGCCGCAGCGCGGCCTCGTAGCTGTCGCGGGCGGCACCGAGCGCGCCCCACGCGATGCCGTACCTCGCCTCGTTGAGCGCCGAGAAGGGCCCGCGCAGCCCCCGCGCGCCGGGCAGCACGGCGTCCGCCGGCAGCCGCACACCTTCGAAGGTCAGCTCGGTCTGGATCGATGCCCGCATCGACCCCTTCGGCTCGAGCACGCGCGCGGCGAACCCGTCGGCATCCGTCGGCACGATGAACCCGCGAACGCCCTCATCGGTCTGCGCCCACACGATCGCGATGTGCGCGATCGTCCCCATGCCGATCCAGCGCTTGGACCCGCTGAGCACCCAGTCGGCACCCTCGCGCCGGGCGCGGGTCGTCATGCTCGCCGGGTCCGAGCCCGACCCCGGCTCGGTCAGCCCGAAGCATCCGATCACCTCGCCGCGCGCCATCGGAGGCAGCCACCGCGCCTTCTGCGACTCGGATCCCCAGCGGTGGATCGAGCTCATCGCGAGCGACCCCTGCACCGAGACGAACGTGCGCACGCCCGAGTCGCCGGCCTCGAGTTCGAGGGCGGCGAGACCGTACTCCACCGCGCCGCGACCGGGACATCCGTAGCCGTCCAGACTCATTCCGAGGACACCGAGTTCGCCCAGCTTCGGCGCCAGCTCGGCCGGGAAGACGGCGCGATCGAACCAGTCGGCGATGTGCGGCCGGATCTCGGCGTCCACGAACCCGCGGACGCGATCGCGCACCGCCCGCTCGTCGTCCGTCAGCAGCGCGTCGATGTCCAGGACGTCCGATGCCGTGCGCAGCATCGCGATGTCGTCGGGATCCCTGGGCTCCACTGCCGCCTCCTCGCCGCCGCGCCACCGTGGCGCGTGCTCCTCCAGTGTGGGCGACCGGCCGGCGGGACGCATCCACGATGAGGCCACGGGGGGACTTTCGCCCTTCGCCAGGGCGCGTCTATCGTGAAGCATGTGAACCGGACCATGATGTCCGGTAGTCCTGCCCGAGGAGATGATCGTGACCACGTTCGACCACACATACGACGTCGTCGTCGTCGGCTCGGGAGCCGGCGCCTTCGCCACCGCGCTCGGCGCTGCAGACGCCGGGCTGTCGGTGCTCATGCTCGAGTCCACCGAGAAGTGGGGTGGGAACTCCGCCATGTCGGGCGGCGGCATGTGGCTGCCGAACAACCCGCTCATGCAGCGCGCCGGTGCGGGCGATTCGCGCGAGGAGGCGTTGACCTATCTCGAGGCCACCGTCGGCGAAACCGGACGCAGCACCTCCCGCGCACGCAAGGAGGCGTTCGTCGACGGCGTGGCGGACCTCGTGCTGACCAGCGAGAAGCACGGCATCCGCTTCTCGCGCGCCACCGACTACCCCGACTACTACCCGGAGCTCCCCGGCGGCAAGATCGGCCGCGCGATCGAGCCGACCCCGTATGACCGCCGGAAGATCGGCGACTGGTGGGGCTCGAGCACCGCACTGATACCGTTCCCGGCCAAGACCGACGACTTCTGGCTCCTCGGCCGCGCCTGGTCGACGTCGAGCGGGTTCGCGCGCGGTGTGCAGCTGGCCGGCCGCACCGCCCTGGGCCTGGCGCGCGGAAAGCTGCTGGTGGGGATGGGCGCGGCCCTGGGCACCGCGTACCTCGACGCCGTCGTCCAGCGCCTGGGGGTGCCGCTGTGGCTCGAGTCCCCCGTCGAGGACCTCATCATCGAGGACGGCCGCGTCGTCGGCATCCGCGCGACGCACGAGGGCCGGCCGGTCGCGATCGGCGCGACCCATGGCGTCATGCTGGCGGCGGGCGGCTTCGACCGCAACGTCGAGTGGCGGCAGAAGTACCAGGGCGTCGACGGCTCGCCGTCCGGGTGCGCGGGCGCCCTCGGTCATCCGATCGCGATGGCCGAGGCGGCCGGCGCGGCTCTCGAGCTCATGGACGACGCGTGGTGGGGCGCCTCGACGATGGCGCCCGCCGGCGGGGAGCCGACGTTCCTGGTGTCGGAGCGGTCGCTGCCGTTCTCGATCATCGTCGACGCGCAGGGCGACCGGTTCGCGAACGAGTCGGAGTCCTACGTCGACATCGGCCACCGCATGCTCGAGCACGACCGCGACGGTGCCTACTGGCTCGTCGCCGACGCGCGGCACGCACGGCGGTACCTGCGCGCGTGGGCCATGGATCCGCGGGCGAACAAGGCGCTCGCCGACCAGGGCATCACGCGGCAGGCTCGATCGATCGAAGAGCTCGCGACCGCGATCGGCGTCGCCCCGCAGCGCCTGCGGTCGACGGTCGAACGCTTCAACGGCTTCGCGCGAGCGGGCGTCGACGGCGACTTCGGGCGCGGCAAGTCCGCGTATGACCGCTACTACGGCGACCCCACCGTGCGGCCGAACCCGTGCCTCGGCCCTCTCGAGAAGGGCCCGTTCAACGCCGTGCGGCTGGTGGTCGGCGACCTCGGCACCAAGGGCGGCGTGGTGACGGATGCCGACGGGCGCGCCCTGCGCGCGGACGGCTCGGTCATCGAGGGGCTCTACGCGACCGGCAACAACTCGGCATCCGTGATGGGTCGCACCTACCCCGGGCCGGGGTCGACGATCGGCCCCGCGATGGTGTTCGGGATGCGGGCTGCGCGCGCCATGGCCGGCGTGCGCAGCAGCGCGGCGGCCGACACGAGCACGGTCGCGCCCGGGGACGCGCCGGTCACCGCAACGCGCTGACACTCTCCGGCGGCCGGACGGGACGTCCGTCGCGAACCCGCTGCGCAGACGGCGTCCGCCGATAGGTTGGCCGCATGGCTGCCGCGCCCTTCGACGCACGCCCGCTGATCGAACCGGTCGATCGGACTGCGGTGCGTGCCCACGCGCGGGCGATGCGGGCCTCGGGACGCGTCCCGTCGAGCACGAACATCGTCGTGGCCGTCGTGTTCGCGGTCATGGCCGTCGTCTTCGTCGGCATGTTCGGGTTCATCCTGGTCGGCGCGATCGGGGCGATGATCGTCGCCCTCGGAGAGGGCGAGCTGGCCTTCGTCCCGTTCGTCGCGTTCGTGCCGATCCTGTTCATCATGGGCGTGTTCGCCGCCGTCGGCATCTTCGTGTTCCGCCGCATGCGGGGCGCAGGCGAGAAGCGGTACCGGCTGGACCGCTTCGCGCGCGCCAACGGCATGTCTTACGTGCCCGTGCTGAAGACGCCGCCGCTGCCCGGGATGATCTTCGGGCAGGGTCACTCGCGTCAGTCGCTGGATCTGGTGCGCGGCGACCGTCCGCGCTTCGTCGAGTTCGCCAACTACCGGTACACGACCGGCTCGGGGAAGAACAGCACGACCCACACGTGGGGGTACGTCGCCGTCAAGCTCGACGTGCCCCTGCCGCACATCGTGCTCGACGCCACGAGCAACAACACCCTGTTCGGCTCGAATCTGCCGTCGACCTTCGACCGCGGCCAGCGGCTGAGTCTCGAGGGCGACTTCGACCGCTACTTCGCGCTGTACTGCCCGCGCGGCTACGAGCGCGACGCGCTCTACCTGTTCACGCCCGACATCATGGCGCGCTTCATCGACAACGCCGCCGCCCTCGACGTCGAAATCGTGGACGACTGGCTGTTCCTCTACGCCAAGCGCGACTTCTCGACGCTCGACCCGGCGATGTGGGCCTGGCTGTTCTCGGTCGTCGGCGCGCTGCTGGACAAGCTCGAGCAGTGGGCGCGGTGGCGCGACGAACGGCTGAGGGCGGATGCCGCCGCAGCGGCGCGGGCGGCATCCGCTCCCCTTCCCCCCGCCGGGCGGATGCCGGCTCCGGGGGGACACCAGGCGGTGCCTTTCCAGCCGCCGCCCACCGCCTTGCGGCCGCCGCCCGGGGTCGCCGCGCCCGGAAGGCGGCTGCGCCGCGGCGTGCCGTGGGCGGTCGTGATCATCATCGGCGTGGTCGTCGGCTTCTGGATCTTCGCCCAGTTCGGCGGGTTCGCCCTGCTGTTCGGTGGGCTCCTCGGCGGATTCGCGCCCTGAGCGCGGCGGGTGCCGTTCGGGCGGCGTCAGGCGTCGCGGGTCTCGCGCCACTGCTCGCGCCGTATGGCCTGCTCGGCGGGGTCGGGCACCGGCAGCGACGCGATCAGCCTCCGCGTGTAGTCGTCATGCGGGTCGCCGAGCACCTTCGCCGTCGGGCCCTCCTCGGCGATCGCGCCGTGGTGGAGTACCACGACACGGTGGGCGAGCATGTCGACGACGGCGAGATCGTGCGTGATGAACAGCGTCGCGAACCCGAACCGCTCCTGCAGATCGCGGAAGAGGTCCAGTACCCGCGCCTGCACCGAGACATCGAGGGCGCTCGTCGGTTCGTCGGCGATGAGGAGCTTCGGGTCGAGGGCCAACGCGCGCGCCAGCGACGCCCGCTGCCGCTGACCGCCCGACAGCTCGTGCGGGAACCGATCGCCGAAGTCCTTCGGCAGCTGCACCGCCTCGAGCAGCTCGTCGACCTTGCCGCGCGCAGAGGCGGCATCCCGCGCCCCGGCGTGCACGATCAACGGCTCCGCGACGTTCTGCGCGATCGTCAGCAGCGGGTTGAAGCTCGTCGCCGGATCCTGGAAGACGAAGCCGAGCTCCTTGCGCTTCGCGCGGAACGCGCGCTCCTTCACGCCGAGCATCTCGGTGCCGAGGACCCGCAGCGAGCCGCCCGAGACCGGGGTGAGCCCTGCGATCGCCCGGCCGATGGTGGTCTTGCCCGAACCGCTCTCTCCCACGAGCCCCAGGACCTCACCCGGCGCGATCGAGAAGTCGATCCCCTGAACGGCGCGGAAACCGGCCCGGCCGAAGCGCCCGGCATACTCGATGACCAGACCCGTGGCCTCGACGACGGGAGCGACGGATGCCTTGGACTCGGCCATCCGTCGATCGGCGATCTCGAGTCTCGGCACCGCCGCCAGCAGCCGCTGCGTGTATTCGTGCTTCGGCTGGGCGAACAGCTCGACCGCCGGAGCGGTCTCGACGATCTCGCCGTTGAGCATCACCGCCACGCGGTCGGCCAGATCGGCGACCACGCCCATGTTGTGGGTGATCAGCACGATCGCCGTGCCGTCCTCGTCGCGCAGCCGCCGCAGCAGATCCAGGATCTCGGCCTGGACGGTGACGTCGAGCGCCGTCGTCGGCTCGTCCGCGATGATCACACCCGGGTTCAGCGCAAGCGCCATCGCGATGACGATGCGCTGCTTCTGCCCGCCCGAGAACTGGTGCGGGTAGTCGTCGACGCGGTGCTCGGGGTCGGGGATGCCGACGCGTCCGAGCATCTCGACCGCTCGCTCCTTCGCCTCGGCGGCGGTGTACTTGCCGTGGGCGCGCAGGCCCTCGATGAGCTGCCAGCCCACGGTGTAGACGGGGTTGAGCGCCGTCGAGGGCTCCTGGAAGATCATCGCCGCCTTCGAGCCGCGCACCTGACGCAGTCCTCGCGGATCCAGACCGATCACATCCGTGCCGTCCAGGACGACAGCGCCGCTCGTGGTCGCCGTCTCGGGCAGCAGCCCGATGATCGAGCGGGCCGTGACCGACTTGCCACTGCCGGACTCACCGACGATCGCGAGCACTTCGCCCTGCCGGACGTCCAGGGTCACACCGCGCACCGCGCGCACGCCTCCGGCATCCGTCGCGAAGGTGACCTCGAGGTCACGGATGTCGACGGCGATGTCGCCGGAGTTCACAGCCGACGTCGTCATCACGGCACCTCCCCGAGCTCTTCCTGCGTCGTTGTCTCGGATCCCGAGACCGCGTCGGCCGGCGTGCCGCCCGCCGCGCGCCGACGCGCGCGCAGACGCGGGTCGGCGAGATCGTTGAGGCTCTCGCCGATGAGCGTGATGCCGAGGATCGCGAGGACGATCGCGGTGCCCGGGGGGATCGCCGTCCACCAGATGCCCGCCGCGACGTCGCTGATCGAGCGGTTGAGGTCGTAGCCCCATTCGGCGGCCGCCGTCGGCTCGATGCCGAAGCCCAGGAAGCCCAGGGCCGCCAGAGTCGCGATCGCCTCCGAGGCGTTCAGCGTCACGATGAGCGGCAGCGTGCGGGTGGAGTTGCGCAGCACGTGGACGAACATGATGCGCGGGGTCGAAGCGCCGATGACCTTGGCGGACTCCACGAACGCCTCAGCCTTCACGCGCACCACCTCGGCGCGCACGACACGGAAGTACTGCGGAATGAAGACCACTGTGATCGACACCGCGGCGGCCATGATCCCCGGCCACAGGCCGGACTGCCCGCCCGAGATCGCGATGGCCGCCACGATCGCCAGCAGCAGCGTCGGGAACGCGTAGATGGCATCGGCGACGACGACGAGCACACGGTCGACCCAGCCACCGAGGTACCCCGAGAGCAGGCCGAGCAGGATGCCGAGGAAGACGGACAGCACGAGGGCGACGACGATCACCATGAGCGCCGTCTGGGCACCCCAGATGACGCGGGACAGCACGTCGTACCCGCCGACCGTCGTGCCGAGCCAGTGCTCGGCGCTCGGCGGCTGCTGCGCGCCGAAGTTGCCGTCGGGTCCGCTCAGCTGGTCGTAGCTGTACGGCGCGAGCCACGGAGCGAAGACCGCGAAGAAGAGGAAGATCGCCGTGAGGACGAGACCGGCGACGAGCATCCCGCGCTGCAGACCGACGCTCTGGCGCAACTGGTGGACGACCGGCAGGCGGTCGACGATGCGGCGCTTCGCCATGTCAGAACCTCACCCTCGGGTCGATGAACGCCGCGATGATGTCGACGGCGAAGTTCGTGACCGCGACGATGATCGCGATGATCGCGACGATGCCCTGCACCGCGACGAAGTCTCGGGCCGAGAGGTACGCCGCGAGCTGGAAGCCCAGGCCCTTCCACTCGAACGTGGTCTCGGTCAGCACGGCGCCGCCGAGCATGAGTGCGATCTGCAGACCGATCACCGTGATGATCGGGATGAGCGCCGGACGGTAGGCGTGCTTGCGCACGAGCCGGAACTCGCTCACCCCGCGCGACCGCGCCGCGTCCACGTACGGCATGTTGTACGTGCCGATGACGTTGGTGCGCACCAGACGGAGGAAGATGCCGGCTGTCAGCAGGCCCAGGGTCATCGCGGGCAGCACCGCGTGCGCCAGGACATCCCACACGTACGCGGGGTTGCCCGACGCGATGGCGTCGATGAGGTACAGGCCCGTCCCGCCGTCGCGGGTCAGCGCGATCTCGGTGCGCACGCTCGCGCGGCCGCTCACCGGGAACCAGCCGAGCCAGACCGAGAAGACGAGCTTGGCGACCAGGCCAGAGAAGAAGACCGGCGTGGCGTAGAAGAGGATCGCCGAGACTCTCAGCACCGCGTCCGGCCACCGGTCGCGCATCGCCGCGGCGACCATGCCGAGCGGGATGCCGAGGATGAAGGCGACGATAAGCGAGTAGAAGACGAGTTCGAGGGTGGCGCCGCCGTACGTGAGCAGCACCTGGCTCACGGGCTGATTGTCGGTGATCGTCGTGCCGAAGTCGAACACCAGGATCTGCGCGAGGTACTCGAAGTACTGCACGATGATCGGCCGGTCGTAGCCGGCCTCGCTGATGCGCTCGGCGAGCTGGTCGGGAGGCAGCCGACCGCCGAGCGCCGCCGTGATGGGGTCGCCCGTCAGACGGATGAGGAAGAAGACGAGCGTGACCAGGATCAGCACCGTCGGGATCATCAGCAGGAACCGCACCAGGATGTAGCGGCCGAATGTGCCGCGCGATCTTGTCTTGGTGGGGTCGAGCGCCGGAGGCGATTGCATCGACGCCGGAGCGACGTCACTGGTCATGGGGGGAGCCTAACTGTGCACCGGGCGCGCCGGGAGTGGGGCGGCGGGGCGGTCCGGATGAATGCGGACCGCCCCGCCGCCGTCGGCGTTACTTGGTGATCGGCGCGTAGCGCAGCTTGAACGACGCGTCGAGGATGACCCCGTCGACGTCGGTGCCCGCGACCGCCACCTGGGCGCCCTGCAGGTAGGGCACCGTGGACAGCAGCTCGGCGACGCGGTCCTGGATCGCCTCGATCTGCTGGATGCGGGTGTCCGGGTCCGTCTCGACCGCCTGCGCGAGGATGAGCTCCTCGGTCTCAGCGTCGCTGAAGTGGTTCCCGATGAAGTTGTTCGTCAGGAAGAACGGCGTGAGGTAGTTGTCGGCGTCGGAGTAGTCCGGGAACCAGCCGAGCTGGTACGCGGGGTAGACGTCGGCGGTGCGGTCCTTGGAGTACTGCACCCACTCGGTCGACTGCAGGTCGACCTCGAACAGACCGTCGGCCTCGAGCTGCGACTTGATCAGCGCGTACTCGTCACCCGACGACGGGCCGTAGTGGTCGGGGCTGTACTGCAGGCTCAGCTGAACCGGCGTCTCGACACCGGCGTCCGCGAGCCGCGCTGCGGCCGCCTCGGCATCCGGTCCGCCGTCTCCGTCTCCGTAGAGACCCCTCAGCGACTCGGTCGCGCCGGCGAAGCCCTCGGGGACGTACGAGTACAGCGGGGTGTAGGTGCCCTTGTAGACCTGCTCCGACAGAGCGTCGCGGTCGATGAGGTCGGCGACGGCCTGGCGGACCGCGAGCGCCTTGGCCTCGTCGGCCTCTGCCGTAGTCGCTCCGTACGGCTGCGTGTTGAAGTTGAACACGATGTAGCGGATCTCGCCGCCGGGGCCGTCGATGACCTGGACGGCGTCGTTCGTGCTCAGGTCCTCGACGTCGGTGGCCGACAGCGAGCGGTACGCCACATCGATGTCACCCTGCTGGACGGCCAGCTTCAGGTTCGACGACTCGGCGAAGTAGCTGAGGATGACGCCGCTGTTGACCGGCGCGTCGAGCAGGCCCACGTAGTCCTCGTTGGGCGTGAACTCGACGGTCTTGTTGAAGTCCCACGACGTGATCGTGTACGGACCGCCGAAGGCGTTCGCGTCGACGATCTCCTGGTCGGGCGTGATCGCGTCGGCCGCGAAGACCTCCTCGTCGACGATGGCGCCGGGGAAGCTGGTCAGGATGAAGGGGAACACCTGGTCGTTCGCCGACTTGAGGTGGAACACCACCGTGGTGTCGTCGGGCGCCTCGACGCTGTCGAGGTTGTAGAGCAGGCTCGACGCGCCATTGGGGTCGGCGATGGCGAGGTTGCGGTCGAACGAGAACTTCACGTCCGACGAGGTCAGGTCGTTGCCGTTGGCCCACTTCAGGCCCGCCGGCAGCGTGACGGTGTACTCGGTCTCCGATGTGAACTCCGCGGTCTCGGCCAGGTCGGGCACGACCTCGGTCGAGTTGTAGTCGGTGTTCACGAGGTACGGGAAGACCTGGGTCTGGACGGCGAGCGAGCCGTTGTCGTAAGATCCCGCGGGATCGAGGGTCGTGACCTTGTCGGTGGTGCCCACGATGATCGGCTCGCCCGAAGACGTGCCGCCGTCATCTGTGCTGCCGCCGCCGGAGCAGCCGGCGAGCAGGAGTGCCGAAGCGCCGAGCGCTGCGACGGCGAGGCCCGCACGGCCGCGCGCGCTGTGATGAAGTGACATGTTCCACCTCTGCTGTGAAGGAGTCGGTCGCGTCGGTGGGCGCGACCCTCGGCAATCTTGCGCCCGCTCCACGCAGATCGGCAATCCGGTGAACGAACCGTAACCAGACTGAAACGTGGTCCCAGCCACGGTCGGACTCGGGCTCATGTGCGCGGGCACGCCGAACGGCCGACCCCCCACAGGTCGTCGATGCGCGCCACGGTACTCTCCTCGCGAGCGGCGCAGAAGAGGGCAGGCCGGCGACCATGTCGGGCCTCGGTTCAGATCAGCCCGCCGGCGGAGACTCCGGCTCGGTCGTGATCGCGCCCGCGGCCAGGATGCGTCGGGCGGGAAGGCCGTCGGGCGCTTCGCGGCGCACCCACGCGGCGAGCTTCTCGCGCACGAGCACGCGCAGATCCCACAGTGCGCCGGAGTCGGCCGCGCTGACGGTGACGCGCACCTGCAGCACACCGCCGACGGCATCCGTCACGGCGATCCCCTTGGTCTTGCCGTCCCACAGGTCGGTGCCCTCGAGGATGCGGTCGAGCTCGTCGCGCATCTCGTCGACGTCGATGCGCCAGTCGAGGTCGAAGTAGACGGTGCCCAGCAGCTCACGGCCGAGCTTGGTCCAGTTCTCGAAGGGCGTGCTGGTGAAGTAGGTGCACGGCAGCACGAGTGTGCGCTGATCCCACACCTGCATCACGACGTAGCTGAGGGTGATCTCGTTGATGCGGCCCCACTCCCCCTCGACGACCACGACGTCGCCGACGCGGATCGCCTCGTTGAAGGCGAGCTGCACGCCGGCGAAGAGGTTGCCGAGCACCGACTGGGCCGCGAGACCGGCGACGATCGACGCCACGCCCGCGGACGCCAGGACACTCGCCCCGAGAGCACGCACGCCGTCGAAGGTCATGAGGATCGCACCGACCGCGAAGATGACCAGCGTCGCGATGACCAGGCGCCGCACGATCTGCATCTGCGTCTGGATCTTGCGCGCCGACGCCGTGTCCTTCTCCATGATGTTGTAGCGGCGCGCCCCCGAGTCCAGGAAGAACAGGAACAGCTGCGCCGCCAGCCACGACACCGAGATGATGAGCAGGATCACGAAGAAGTGGACGATCCCGGTCATCCAGTCCTCGCCGATCGGGGCGACGACCGTCGAGATGATGAGGGCGATCAGCAGCAGGGTGACGCGGAACGGCCACTTCGTGCGGTCGCTCAGCGCCTTCGGCCAGCTGTGCCGGCGGCCGATGACCGCGAGCACTACGGCGGCGATGATCGAGACGACGATCACGACGCCGATCAGGATCCCCAGCACGATCCCCCACGCGCTCCACTGCTCCCAGGGGTCGGCACTGGCCAGCAAGTCGTCCACGGCACTCCTTCTATCGGCGTGGACTCACGCTAGGCAGAGCGGCGGGCGCGGTGCAAACCGGCGCGCCCCGGGCGGTTGAGCCGTCACGGCGCAATCGCACCCGAATCCCCGGCAAGCCGGTGCGGAATCACCTTGGTCCGGTGCTATCGCGCCGTGACGGCCTCATCGCCGGCAGTCACGCGGGCTCCTTCAGGCCGAAATGCTGCAGCTCGGCGTCGTCCAGCATGCGGGAGCGGATGAGGAACCGCATGCCCGTCGGACCCTCCACGCTGAAGCCGGCGCCACGGCCGGGGACGACGTCGATCGTGAGGTGCGTGTACTTCCAGTACTCGAACTGCGACTCCGACATGTACACCTCGATCGGGTCGTCGAGGCCGACCTCGATCGTGCCGAGCAGCACGTCGCTCGGGCCGGTCATGAACATCCCGATCGGGTAGCACATGGGGGCGCTGCCGTCGCAGCATCCGCCGGACTGGTGGAACATCAGCTTGCCGTGCTGGGCGGTCAGCTGCCGCAGCAGGGCTGCGGCGTCGTCCGTCACGGCGACGCGCGTGAGGGTGGGCATGGGATCACCTTTCCGAGAGGGGTGTGCCGCAACGCAGGAAGAAGGAGGTCCCGGGCCGGATCCCCCGATCAACGGCGCGGATCTCCTGCGCTGCGGCACGCGGCGGGCGCCCGCGCTGGGGACTTCGGGCACCCGCCGTGCTTTCTAGAAGAAGCCCATGGAGCCTTCGGCGTACGACACCAGCAGGTTCTTGGTCTGCTGGTAGTGGTCGAGCATCTTCAGGTGGTTCTCGCGGCCGATGCCGGACTGCTTGTACCCGCCGAACGCCGCGTGCGCGGGGTACTGGTGGTACGTGTTCGTCCAGACGCGGCCGGCCTCGATTGCGCGGCCGGCGCGGTAGGCGGTGTCGCCCGAGCGGCTCCAGACACCGGCGCCGAGGCCGTACAGCGTGTCGTTGGCGATGTCGATCGCGTCATCGAAGTCGTCGAAGCTCGTGACCGAGACCACGGGCCCGAAGATCTCCTCCTGGAAGATCCGCATGTCGTTCGTGCCCTCGAACACCGTCGGGGCGACGTAGTACCCGCCCGACAGCTCGCCGCCGAGGTCGACGCGCTCACCGCCGGCGAGCAGCTTCGCACCGCCGTCCTTGCCGATCTGGATGTAAGACAGGATCTTCTCGAGCTGGTCGTTCGAGGCCTGCGCCCCGATCATCGTCTCGGGGTCGAGCGGGTTGCCCTGCTTGATCTTCGCGACGCGGTCGAGGCCGTCGCCGAGGAACTGGTCGTAGACCGACCGCTGGATGAGCGCGCGCGACGGGCACGTGCACACCTCGCCCTGGTTGAGGGCGAAGAACGTGAAGCCCTCGAGTGCCTTGTCGTAGTAGTCGTCGTTCGCACGGCAGACGTCCTCGAAGAACACGTTCGCGGACTTGCCCCCGAGCTCGAGGGTGACGGGGATGAGGTTCTGCGACGCGTACTGCATGATGAGGCGGCCCGTCGTGGTCTCACCCGTGAAGGCGACCTTGCGGATGCGCTTGTGCTGCGCGAGCGGCGCACCGGCCTCGATGCCGAAGCCGTTGACGACGTTGACGACGCCCGCGGGGATGAGGTCCTGGATCAGCTCCATGAGGAACAGGATCGACGCGGGGGTCTGCTCGGCGGGCTTGAGCACGACGCAGTTTCCGGCGGCGAGCGCGGGGGCGAGCTTCCACGTCGCCATGAGGATCGGGAAGTTCCACGGGATGATCTGGCCGACCACACCCAGCGGCTCGTGGAAGTGGTACGCGATCGTGTCGCCGTCGATCTCGCTGAGCGAGCCCTCCTGAGCCCGCAGGACGCCGGCGAAGTAGCGGAAGTGGTCGATCGCGAGCGGGATGTCGGCGGCGAGGGTCTCGCGGACCGGCTTGCCGTTCTCCCACGTCTCGGCGACGGCGATCTTCTCGAGGTTCTCCTCCATGCGGTCGGCGATCTTGTTGAGCATGATCGCTCGCTCGGCGGCCGTGGTGCGCTTGTAGGACTCGAACGCCTTCCATGCGACCTCGACGGCGCGGTCGATGTCCTCGACGGTGCCGCGGCCGACCTCGACGAACGGCTTGCCGGTGACGGGGGTGATGTTCTCGAAGTACTGGCCCTTGATCGGCTCGACCCACTCGCCGCCGATGAAGTGGCCGTAGCGGGAGCGGTACTGGGCGACGCTGCCGCGCTCGCCCGGGGCGGCGTAGACGCTCGAGACGCCTTCTTCGACGATGGTCATTGCTGTCTCCTTCGACTGCGTCCGCGACGTCGGTCGTCGCGGTTGAGTTGCGTCGAAGCTAGAACGGGCAACGTTGCATCGAGTTGCGAGCGTCTCAGTAGGCGGCGTCCCGCAGCGCCCGGTCCACGGCACGGGTGAGCGCGCGGAAGCGCGGCATGCCCGGGATGTCCTCGAGCAGCACCGCTTCGCCGTCGGAGTCGGCGAGCGGGATCTGCCAGTTCGGGTACTCCTTGTCGGTTCCCGGCTGGTTCTGCACGCGCCGCTCCCCCACCGCGTCGACGAGCGCGACGCCCAGCAGCTCGCTGGGCGCCGCGACGAGGTAGAGGTGCAGCGCCTGGATGATCTCCTCCTCGGAGGCGTCCTCGGCGATGAGCCCCCGCTCGCGCAGCACCGACAGCACGGCCTCCTGCTCGGCGCGCGCTTCGGCGCGGGCTTCTTCGACGGGCTGCTCGAGCAGCCCCAGCCGGGCGCGCAAGTCGACGTGCTCGCCGGCGAGGTAGCCCGCCGTCGGTGGCAGGTCGTGCGTGTTGACCGTCGCCAGCAGCGCCTTCCGGTACTGCTCGGGCGGACGGGGGCGGTCGCCCTCCATCTCGAACCACAGCACCGAGGTGCCGAGGATGTTGCGGTCCGACAGGTACTCGCGCACCCACGGCTCGACGTTGCCGAGATCCTCGCCGATGATGACGGCGCCGGCGCGGTGCGCCTCGAGCGCGAGCACGCCGATCATGGCCTCGTGGTCGTACCGGACGTACGTCCCGGCCGCCGGCCCCAGCCCGTCGGGGATCCACCACAGGCGGAAGAACCCGATGATGTGGTCGATGCGCAGCGCGCCGGCGTGCTTCAGCAGGCCGCGGATCATGTCGCGCAGCGGCGCGTACCCGGCGCGCGCGAGCGCCCCCGGCATCCACGGCGGCTGGCCCCACGTCTGACCCTGCTGGTTGTACATGTCGGGTGGGGCGCCGACGGTGATGCCCTGCGCGTACATGTCGCGCAGCGACCACGCATCCGATCCCTCGGTGTGCACGCCGACCGCGAGGTCGTGCATGACGCCGATGCGCATGCCGGCGCCGCGCGCGGCTGCCTGGGCAGCTTCGGCCTGTTCCTGGGCGATCCACTGCAGCCACGTGTGGAAGGCCACGCGGTCGCCGAGGTCGATGCGCAGCTGCGCGACGAGCGGCGACTCGATGTTCCACGCCTCGTCGGGACGCTCGTCGACGTCGGCGTAGTGCTCCTCGAGGGCGCACCACAGCGCGAAGTCCGCCAGGTGCTCGCCGTGCTCGGCGACGAACGCGTCGAAGGCCGCCTGGCGGGCCGGCGTCCGCGGCGCCGTGAAGACGATCTCGAGGGCGGCGCGCTTGGCCTCCCACGCCGCGTCGCGATCGACGCGCTCGGGGTCCCGGTTGGATGCGGCCATGCCCGCGTGCGCCTCGGCGACGCGCGCCCGGTCGGCGGGAGCGAGATAGGCGACTTCGCGGATGTCCTCGGGACGGATGTAGAGGGGTGCGACGAACCTGCGGGTCGCGGGGAGGTAGGGCGAGGGCTCGATCGGCGGCACGACCTCGGCGGCGTGGATGGGGTTGACCAGCAGGAAGTCGGCGCCGCTGTCGGCGACGACCGCGGCCAGATCGGCCAGATCGGCGAAGTCGCCGAGGCCCCACGACCCGGTCGATCTCACCGAGTAGAGCTGGGCCATGAGGCCCCACGCCCGTCCGCCCTTCCCGGGCCGCGAGGGCGGCGGGGCGAGACGCGTGGGCGTCACGACGAGAGTGCAGGTCGCCGTGCGGTCGGCGCCGTGCGAGCCGTGCGGGATCTGCTGCGCGTACAGCTCGTGCCAGCCCAGCGGCAGTTCACCCGGGATGGGGACGTGCAGGCGCCACACGATGTCGCCGTCGACGACGCGCGCCTGCGGCTGCTGTCCGGGGATCGGGATGTCGCGCCACGAGCCGTCCTCGAGCCGAACCTCCAGCCGGACGTCGTGACCGTCCTGCACGTTCACGACGATCTCGCCGCTCCCCTGGCGGACCACCCGCGAAGGGGGGAGCAGCTCCCACCACGCGGCCTCCTCCATCTGGTCGAGCACGGCCTGCGGGTCGGCCTCGACATCGACGCCCATGGCGGCCAGCACCGCCCGGAGGGTCGCGGCCGGCACCTGGACATGCTGGCCGAAGAACGACCAGTACGACGTCGCGATGCCGTGCGCTTCGGCGAGCGCGCTGAGTGCGGGTGTGGGCATCTCGTCGGTGCCGCTGTGGTCGGTCATGGCGTCCTCCCCCGTCATGCCCGATCCTGCCAGGAATCAGGCCGTCTGGGGAGCATGAGAGAAGGACGTCGCGGCCGGGCCGCGACGTCCTTCCGTTCCCCCCGGGCGGATGAGTCTCAGCTGCACCCGTGTGCGGCGGCGAGGCCGCTCTCGACGAAGTTCTTGGCTCCGCCGACCGATCCCGTGACGTGGCCGACGTCGCGGGCCATCGAGACGAGCTGGCCGTAGCTGGCCCCGCACCCGTCGTTGATCTGCTTTCCGTAGCCCGCGGCCGAGGCGGCGGCCGGGGCGGCGAGCGCTGCGCCGATGGCGAGAGCCCCGCCTGCGAGTGCTGCGACGATCTTCTTGCGCATGTCATTCCCCTTCGAATCTCGAAGCACCGCTTTGTGCTTCGCTAGTCAAACTAGCGAATAATTCCTAGTTTGGCTAGCGATAACCATTCATGAGAATGATTTTCAGGGAATCTCCTCTTTTTTGGCCTCGATGCGCTCCAGCCGCGCGACGATCGCGGCCCGCTTGGGCGACCGCGGCGGCAGCATCCCGAGGCACAGCCGCAGCAGCTCGTCGTCCTCGGCGCCGGCCGCGGTCTCGGCGTACGCCAGGAGCACGTCGACGGACGCCTCGGCCATCAGTCCCTCGCGCAGCGTCAGGCGGGCGGTGTCGCGCAGCTCCTCCACCCCCGGGGCCACCGAGTCGGGCAGGACGTCCCCGCGGTAGGCGGCGAGCGCGACGCGGTGAGCGCCGCGGTCCAGCAGTGACATCACCTGCTGCACGTCGGTCTCGAGCTCGGCGGTGAGTCGATACGGGCGGGATGCCGGCACCAGCGCGGGCGCTGACCGTTCGAGCACCTTGCGCAGCCGCACCATCTCGGGACGCAGCGTGTCGGCGGCATCCGCTCCCCCGTACACGAGCTCCCCGAGCCGCTCGGCCGACAGCCCCTGCCGGTGCGTGGCGAGCATGAGGAGGATCTCGGCGTGCCGCGTCGACAGCTCGTGCACGCGCTCCCCCTCGGCGCCGACGACGTCGAGCAGTCCGCGGTCGCGCCCGAGCACGCGCAGCGTCGCCCGCGTCGCCTCGCGCGGCGGCTGGGAGCGACGCGGCTTCGGCCGAGCCTCGGCGCGCGCCCGCAGCCGCGACACCATCAGCTCACCCTCGATCGCACGGGCGGTGGCGTCCACGAGCAGCTGGGCCTGGGCCGACACGGCCTCGGTGCCCCCGGTGACGTCGATGACACCGAGGATGCGGCGGGTCTCGGGATCGTGCACCGGCGCGGCCGTGCACGACCAGGGCTGCACTAGCCGGTTGAAGTGCTCGGCGCCGTGGATCTGGACGGATCGGTCCAGACGCAGCGCGGTTCCGGGTGCGGCGGTCCCGACGGCCTCCTCCGACCAGTTGGCGCCCTCGACGAAGCCCATCGCACCGGTCAGGGAGCGGATGCTGCGATCGCCCTCGACCCACAGCAGGCGCCCGGCGGCGTCGCCGACCGCGACGACCACACCGGAGTCGTCCTGCTCGCCGGGGAGCAGGAGACCGCGCACCATGTCCATGACACCCGACAGCGGGTGCGCGCGGCGGTACTCCTCGAGATCGGCGGCGCTGAGGTCCAGAGGCGGGAGCGCCTCGGCGCCCACGAGATCGGCGAGCGCGCGCGTCCAGGATTCGCGCACGAGCGGGCGCACGTCGCGCAGGCGCTGGTCGGCGGCGTTGCCGGCGAGGATCTCCTCGTGGGCGCGCTCGATCAGCAGGCGGGAGGTCTCGGGCGAGACGTCACGTCTCGGCGTCCACGGCGATGACATGCGGCTCCGATCGTCTCTGGCGGGAGCGTGGGTCAAGTGTAGGCCGGATCGTGCGACCCCGAGGTGGGGAGGCGGGGCCGGGCGCCGCGTTCAGCCGTTCATGTTCGCTTCGAGCATGTCGGGATACACGTTGTAGAGCGCGTGCGGCTCGGCCTCGAGCCGCGTCTGCAGCGCGAGCAGGTCGGACAGGTAGGCGCGGAAGGCCGCACGGCCCCGGCCGTCGAGCGCGAGGAAGGCGAAGTCCTGCATCATGGGCGAGCGCCGGATGTTGAGGCCGAAGTCGGCGTTGACGAGCCGCTGATAGACGTCGACCGGCTCAGGGGCGCCGTCGGCGCGGACCCGGATCGGCTGCACCTGGGTCCACAGCTGGTAGTTCCACAGCAGGGTGCCGTAGGCCTCGTGCTGGTAGGCGACGAGGTGGATCAGCGAGCCGATGAGGCGGGATGCCGACTCCAGTGTCGTGGTGCCGCCCAGCGGCTCCGCGCCGTTCGGGATCAGGTGGTCCAGTTCGGCGAACCAGCGCTGAACGTCGGCGTCGGCGGCCAGCGCCGCGTCATCGGCGTAGTAGGCGCGCAGATAGCGCTCGGCGTGGGCTCGCATCACGTCGTGGTGGGCGAGCGAGTTCTCGAGGACGGGGAGGTCCAGGCCGCGCCCGACGATGCCGCGCCTGTCGGCATCCGCCCACGGGTCGACGACGGTCGCGTCGAAGCTGCGGCACGTGTCGTCGAAGAGCCGCAGGAGCGACTCGCGAGTGAAGCTGAAGATCTCTTCGAAGTCGCCCCCGGGGCTGAGCTGCCCGACGGTGGTGACCCAGTTGCTGAACTCGGTGCGGTAGATGTGCGGCCACAGCAGTCGCGTGAGCGGATGGTCCGCCGGAAGCGCGCTGCGGGTCGCGATCGCGAAGGCGGCGCCGGGGATCAGATGCACCCAGTTGTAGTGGCGGATGAGCGAGGTGTGCGTGGTCGCCGCGCACAGTGCGAGGCCGACGGATCGGTCCCAGTCGGTGTCGCCGGGCACCACGGTTCCGAGTGCGCTGGCGATCTCGGTGGCACGCAGCCGGGTGCCCTCCTGCACGAAGCGGACGTGCACTCCGAGGCGCACGAGCCCGTCGTGCACGTCGTAGTCGCCGAGCGCGCGCAGATCCCATTCGTACGTGTCGGGCCCGGTCGCCGTGACGTAGTGGGCGTAGGGCCCGGTCGTGGCCATGAGGCCGAGGTCCAGGTCGCGGAACTCGTCGGGGAACTCCGGCGCCGGAAAGAGTGCGCGGTGCCGGTCCGTGTATGCCGCGCCGAGAGCCGCCCGGCGATCGGCGTCGATCGACGGCAGGCCGGGCACGTTGGGCGAGAACACCCGGAACAGACGCGCCATCAGCCGGTAGAAGCGCTCGGCGCGTGCATCGCCCTCCCCGGTGGGTATCCGGTCCGCCACCAGGACCTCGTGGATGCCGATGCCTGGGAACCGCGTCGACAGCGGAACCGCGCGCACGTGTGCTCCGCCACCGTCCGGGACGCGAATGTCGACGACCTTCGCCCCGGCGAACTTGAGCGTCGCGATCCGGTTCCACAGCCGGCGTCTGGCACCCCACATCTTGACCATGGTCGGCATGCTATTGATCCCGCCCCGCGGGCGCCATGGTCGAGCGTCGTCGGAGGTGTGCCTGACACGGACCGCCGAATGACCCCTGACCGGGGATTCTCACGCCCGTCGCCGGCTTGGTAGAATGTCCCCGTCATATTGACCGCCTCCGGCGCCAGGCCGACCGGAGGGCCGTGCTTTCCGCAACCCGTCGATGCCAGGCCGATCGGCAGTCATCATGCGGGAGGAAGCATGAGCACCCCTACGACAACACGCATCGATCGCGCTCGCATCGCCGAGCTGACGGCACGCGAGGCCGCCCGCCTCGACGAGCGAACCGGAGCATCCGGTGAGATGTACAAGCGCGCGAGCGTCCACCTCGCCGGCGGCGTCGCATCCAGCTACCAGCTGCGCGACCCGTGGCCGATCTACATCTCGCGCGGCTCGGGTCCGAAGGTCTGGGACGTCGACGGCAACGAGATGTGGGACTTCCACAACGGCTTCGGCTCGATGGTCCAGGGTCACGCGCACCCGGCCATCGGCGCCGCGATCGCCGAGCGCTACCCGATGGGCACGCACTTCGGCTGCCCCACCGAGGACGACGTCTTCGTCGCCGATGAGCTGGCCCGCCGCTTCGGGCTCCCCAAGTGGCGCTACACCAACTCGGGTTCGGAGGCGACGATGGACGCCATCCGCATCGCCCGCGCCCTCACCGGCCGCGACACCGTCATGAAGATCTTCGGCTCGTACCACGGCCACCACGACACCGTCATGGTGTCGATCGGCGTGGAGTACGACAAGATCGGCGACCGCGAGAACCTCGCATCGCTGGCCTACGGCGCCGGCATCCCGCAGTCGGTCGTCGACATGACCGTCGCGGTGCCCTTCAACGACGCCGGCGCCATGGAGCGCCGCATCGAGCGCCTCACCGCCGAAGGCCGCAAGCCCGCGTGCGTCATCATGGAGGCCGCCATGATGAACCTCGGCGTGGTCCTGCCCGAGCCCGGCTACCTCGAGGCCGTTCGCGAGATCACCCGCAAGCACGGCATCGTGCTCATCTTCGACGAGGTCAAGACCGGCCTCGCGATCGCCGCCGGCGGCGCGACCGAGAAGTTCGGCGTGACGCCCGACATGGTCACGATGGCCAAGGTGCTCGGCGGCGGCCTGCCCTCGGGTGCCATCGGCGGCACCGAAGAGGTCATGTCGGTCGTCGAGGACGGCTCGGTCTACCAGGTGGGCACCTACAACGGGAACCCGCTGTCGATGGTCGCCGCGCGCGCCTCGCTCGAGCAGGTGCTCACGCCCGAGGCGTACGCGCACCTCGGCCACCTCAACGACCGCATCGTGAGCGGCTGCCAGGACGTCGTCGACCGCTACGAGCTGCCCGGCTACGCGCTCGGCATCGGCTCGAAGGGCTGCGTCACGTTCTCGACGACGAAGGTCGTCGACTACGAGTCGTTCAAGGAGAACCAGGACGCCGACCTCGCGAACCTCGCGTGGCTGTTCAACCTCAACCGCGGCATCTTCATGACGCCTGGCCGCGAAGAGGAGTGGACGCTGTCGGTCACCCACACCGATGAGGCGATCGACGCCTACGTCGCGGTGTTCGAGGAGCTGGCGTCGGAGCTCACGAAGTAACCCGATCCCGCGTCACGCAGCGCCCGTCCCGGTCATCGGGGCGGGCGCTCGTCGTCGGGATCACCGGTGCCGCGGGACGGGGACGGAACCCGATTCTCCACCGACGGGCACGCCGGCGATCGCCTCAGGCGCGCGCTGACCACCAGTCCTTGAGACGCCGCGCGGCCTCGTCCTCGCCGATCAGCCCCTCGTCCAGGCGGATGTCGAGCAGGAACCGGTACGCCTCCCCGACCTCGCGGCCCGGGCGGATGCCGAGGAGCTCCTGGATGCGGTTGCCGTCCAGTTCGGGTCGCATCGCATCGAGCTGCTCCTGCGCGGCGAGTTCGGCGATGCGCTCCTCGATGTCGTCGTAGGCCTTGCGCAGACGCGTCGCCTTGCGCTTGTTCCGCGTCGTGACGTCGGCGCGCGTGAGGATGTGCAGCCGCTCGAGCTCGTCGCCGGCGTCGCGCACGTACCGGCGCACCGCCGAGTCGGTCCACGCCCCCTCGGCGTAGCCGAAGAACCGCAGGTGCAGCTCGATGAGCCGCGTCACGACCTTGGTGGTGTCGGAGTCGAAGCGCAGCGCGTTCAGACGCTTGCGCGCCATGCGCGCGCCCTTGATGTCGTGGTGATGGAACGTCACGCCGCCGCCCGGCTCGAGCTTGCGCGTCGCGGGCTTGCCGATGTCGTGGAGGAGCGCCGCGAGGCGCAGCGGAACATCGGCCGCCTCCTCCGGATGCCGGGACCGCTCGAGCTCGATGGCCTGGTTCAGCACCGTGAGCGAGTGCTCGTAGACGTCCTTGTGGTGGTGGTGCTCGTCGACCTCGAGACGCAGCGCCGGCACCTCGGGCAGGAACTCGTCGGCCAGCCCGGTCTCGACGAGCAGTCGGATGCCGCGCACCGGGTCGGCGGTCTGCAGCATCCGCACCAGCTCGCTCTGAATGCGCTCGGGGCTCACGATCCCCAGGGTCGCGCGCAGCTCGATCATCGCCGCGATCGTGCCCTCGTCGACGTCGAAGCCCAGCTGCGACGAGAAGCGCGCCGCCCGCAGCATCCGCAGCGGGTCGTCGCCGAAGCTCACGTGAGGATCTGCCGGGGTGCGCAGCCGTCCGGCGATGAGGTCCTCGACGCCGCCGGTGGGGTCCACGAGCGCCCGGGCGGGCACGCGCAGCGCCATGGCGTTCACGGTGAAGTCGCGGCGGACGAGGTCGCCGTCGAGCGCGTCGCCGAACTGGACGGTCGGCTTTCGGGTCACGCCGTCGTAGCTGTCGGCCCGGTACGTCGTGACCTCGACCGTCTCGCCCGCGACCTTGGCGCCGATCGTGCCGAACGCTCGGCCGATGTCCCAGTGCGCGGTGGCGATGGGCTTGATGACGCGCAGGATGTCGTCGGGGTGCGCGTCCGTGGTGAAGTCGAGATCGTTCGTCTCGCGACCCAGCAGCGCGTCGCGGACCGGACCGCCCACGATCGCGAGGTCGAAACCGGCGTCGGCGAAGGCGCGCGCAAGCGTCGAGACGACGGGTGACTCGGCGAGCGCGCCGAGGCGCGCGACGCCCTCGGCCATGTTGAGCATGGATTCAAGCCTAATCCGGCGCCGATCCGTCCGTGACGGCGGGGAGCGCGAGGAATCCGGTGAACGCCAGTTCGCGAACGCGGGGCATCAGGTCGGCTCGGAGTTCGCACGCGTCCACCTCGAGCAGCCCGGCGATCGCATCGATCAGCCGCCCGACGGGCAGGTCGCCGTCGCACGCTCCGACGAGCGCGGCGAGGGCCGGGTCGACCGACAGCGACCGGGCGAATCCCCCGCCCTGCCGCAGCTCGATCACCGAGGGATCCGGCTCGCCGGGCACGTGGTGTCGCGCCTCGGTCACATCCGACGCGACGGTGAGGACCGCCGCCGCGAGCGCATCGTCGTCGAGCCCGCTCAGCCTGTCGTGGACGGCCAGCGCCGTCGCGAGGTGCGCGCCGAGACCGTCCGGCACGGGATGCGACACGCTCTCGTACCTCGCGAGTGTGGGCTCTGCGTTCCGGGGGCGTCGCAGCAGGATGTACCCGAACCCGATCGCCGACACGTCTCGAGAGCCGAAGTCCTCGAGCCAGGCCTCGATGAGAGCTCCGTATCCGGGCGAGCCCGGCGCGGTGCCGCCGTCCCGCACCCACAGCTCGGCATAGGCCAGCGGATCGATCGACTCCCGCTCCACGACCCATGCATCCAGCGGCACCGGCGAGCCCGCGACCCACTCACGCACCCGGTCGAGGCCCGCGCCATCTCGCCGCGTCTCCCAGTTCCCCAGCAGCTGCGCGACGCCGCCGGGCTCGAGATGCGCTCCGACTCCCTGCACGAACGCCGCCACCAGATCGTCGCCGACCATGCCGCCGTCGCGGTACTCGTAGGCGGGCACCCCGTCCCGGCGGGGCGTGATCACGAACGGCGGGTTGGAGACGATGCGATCGAATCGTTCGCCGGCCACCGGCTCGAACAGGCTGCCGCGACGGATCCGGATGCCGTCGACACCGTTCAGCAGGGCGTTCAGCCGTGTGAAGCGCAGAGCGCGCTCCGAGATGTCGGTCGCGACGACCTCCGCCGTGTCACGACGAGCGCGCAGAGACTGGATGCCGCACCCGCTGCCGACGTCGAGCGCGCGCCGTGCCGGCAGCGGCAGCTGCAG
This sequence comes from Microbacter sp. GSS18, assembly GCA_029319145.1. Taxonomy (NCBI): domain Bacteria; kingdom Pseudomonadati; phylum Bacteroidota; class Bacteroidia; order Bacteroidales; family Porphyromonadaceae; genus Microbacter; species Microbacter sp. GSS18. The sequence goes on from CP119753.1 coordinate 3,060,706, forward strand.
ACCGGCGAGCGTCAGCGATGCACCGCCCACCCCCAGCACATGGTCCTCGGGCAGCGGACCGCCCACGGCGGCTTCGTCGAGGTCGCTCGCGATCCACCAGTGCCCATCGCCGTGCGCATCCGCGAAGGCCTGGGGATGCACCAGGGCGGTGGGGACGACCTCATCCTGCTCGGTGACGGCGAGGCCGAGCGCAGACAGTCCCGATGCGCGCGTCCGCGGGAGCGCCGCATCGACGGCCGCGATCGGCTGCGGCATCCCGATCACGAACATCCGCGCGAGGACGGCGAGCGGATCGCCGCGCCCCGCGAGCGCCCTGAGCGCAGGCGCTCGCAGTCCCCTCCCGACGGCGTCGTCGGCGATCGGTCCCCACGCCGCGCGCACCGCGTCGGCCTCGAATCCTGCATCCGCGAGATCGCCGGCGAGTGCGCGGCAGCGGTCTGCATCCGGTTCTGGCAGCACGCATCCATTCAACCGCGGTCGCGGCTCGACGTGCGTCCGGGTTCGGTTCCGTAGAATCTCATGTGATCGTGCGGTCCGGACATCGCACAAGAAGCGAATCTGCAATGACCGTGACCTCTCAGCCCCCGCGTGCGTCGCGCCGTCGCGCGATCGCGGCCGTGGCGGTCTCCGGTCTGCTCGCCTTCTCATCGCTGTCGGCGCTGCCGGCCGCCGCCGCCACCGCGACCCCCGAGCCGACACCGGGCGCCGACGCGTCGGGAACGGTCGACCTCACGCTCGCTCCCGTCCGCAGCGGCGTCCTGGAGCCGGGCGACAGCCTGACGGTCACGATGCGGCTCGCCAACGGAACGACATCCGTCGTGCCGGAGTCGCCGGTCACCCTCGGGATCGGCACGGAGCCGCTCCGCAGCCGCACCGCGCTGTCGTCATGGCTGGCCGGCACGGTGTCGGGTGTCGAGACGACGTCACTGGCGCAGACGAGCCTCTCGGCAGCCGAGCCCGCCGACGCCTCCGTGCGGTCCATCACCGTGCCGGCATCGTCCGACGCGCTGCAGGACCTGGATCCCGGGGTGTACCCCCTCGCCGCCGTACTCGGCGTCGACGGCGATCCGGCGACCACGGCGACCAGCGCCGTAGTGGTTCCCGACCCCGACACCCCGGACGCCGAGACCGTGGTCATCATGCCCATCACGGCCGGACCGCGGACCGCGGGACTCCTCACCGCCGCGGAGCTCGAGACGCTCACCGCGTTCGACGGCTCGCTCACGGCTCAGCTCGCCGCCGCCGAGGGCACACCCGCCGTCCTCGCGGTCGATCCCGCCATCCCGGCCGCGATCCGGGTGCTCGGAGATGACGCACCCGTCTCGGCGCAGGAGTGGCTGGTCGACCTGCTCGCCCTTCCGAACGACCGCTTCGCGCTGCAGTTCGGCGACGCCGACCCGGGCGTCCAGCTCCAGGCCGGACTGGATGGGCCGCTTGCTCCGCTCGATCTGACCGCGTACATCGATCCCAACGACTTCACCGGCGTCGACGAATCGACGGACGAGCCTCAGCCGACGGGTCTGCCCACTCCGGAGCCGACCGAGTCCGCGGACGACGCGGGCCCCGGCATCCCTTCGCTGGAAGACCTCGTCGACATCGGCGAGGCGCTCGGCGACGTCTACTGGCCCGCCACGAGCTCGGTCACGCCGGAGACGGTCGCGATGCTCGCCGCATCCGGCTCCGACGCGGATGCGCTCACGGTCGTGTCGTCCCGCTCGACCGGCGGCGGCGCGACAGGCGCCACCGTGAGTGCGCGCGCCGCGGCCGACGCCGCCTCCGTGCTCGTCTTCGACGCCGACTCCTCGCAAGCGCTCAGCGCCGCGGCATCGGCCGACGATCCCATCGACCGCAGCGCGGCGATCGCGGCCGCCACGGCGCAGCTGTCGTTCGCCGCGGCGCAATCCTCGGGCCGGCCGATCGCGATCGCTCTCGATCGCGCGGAGCTGCCCACGCGCACCGGTTCGACCCTGGCGATGTCGGCGGCAGAAGGTGCACCGGGCATCGCACTGTCATCGATCGACGTCCTGCCGACGGCCACGCAGCGCCGCGTCACGATCACCGAGGCCGACGCGGACGCGGCGCGGGTCGCGGAGGTGAGGCGTCTGCTCGACGGCGAAGCCGCGATCGCCCGCTTCGCCACGATCCTGCAGGATCAGACGCTGCTGACGGGCCCGGAGCGCGCCGAGATCCTCCAGCTGCTCGGTACCGCCTGGTCCGACGACCCGCTCGCGGCGCTCTCGGCGACGACCGCTCATCAGGAAGACGTCCGCGAGACCCTCGACTCGGTCGCCCTCCTTCCCACGAGCGACATCACACTCGCCGGCTCGACTGCTTCCCTGCGCTTCTGGGTGCGCAACGATCTCCCCTATCCGGCCGACGTCGTGCTGCTGACCTCGTCCGACAACCTCCGGCTGTCCGTCGAATCGGGGATCCCGGTCGCCGCGACCGCCGACAGCAACAGCCGGGTCGTGGTTCCGGTGCAGGCGCGCATCGGGAACGGCCAGGTGTCGCTCGAGCTTCAGCTGAACAGCCCGACCGGCGTGCCGATCGGGTCCACGCAGACGGTGGTGGTGAACGTTCGCGCGGAGTGGGAAGGCGTGGGCATCGCCGTGCTCGCCGTGCTCGTCGGTGGGCTGGTCGTCGCGGGCGCGATCCGCACCGTGCTGCGCCTGCGCGCCCGTCGTCGCGAATCCGAATCCGCCTCGACAGAACCGACGGATGTCGATTCGACGCCCGGTGCCGCGCCCGGCGCGGGTGACGACGCGTGAGCGGCATCGGGCGCGCGAGCGTCCTCATCGGGGCGGGCACCGTCGTCTCGCGGGTGACGGGCCTCCTGCGCTCAGTGGTGCTCGTCGCGGCGATCGGATCTGTCGGATCCCGCGCGGGCGACGCCTTCGGGCTCGCCAACCAGCTGCCCAACATCGTCTACGCGATCATCTCGGCAGGGCTGCTCAGCGCCGTCGTCGTCCCCCAGATCGTCAAGGCCGCCGCGCACTCGGACGGCGGCAGCGCGTTCGTGTCGAAGCTCTTCACGCTGGGCACCGTGGTGCTTCTGGCGACCGCGGCTCTGGCCACGATCGGCGCGCCGTGGCTCGTCCAGCTCTACGGCCCCGAGTTCGCCCCCGACCAGATCGCGCTGGCGACGGCCTTCGCCTACTGGTGCCTGCCGCAGATCCTCTTCTACGGGCTGTACGCGCTGGTCGGCGAGGCTCTGAACGCCCGTCGCGTCTATGGACCGTTCACATGGGCGCCGATCGTGAACAACATCGTCTCGATCGCCGGCTTCGCGGTGTTCGTCGTCGTCTTCGGCGGCCCCGTCACCGAGGTCGCGGACTGGACACCCGCGATGATCACCCTTCTGGCGGGCACGGCGACCGGCGGGATCGTGCTGCAGTCGATCGTGCTGCTGCTGTTCTGGCGCCGGGCGAATCTGCCCGTCCGCCCCGACTTCCGCTGGCGCGGTGTGGGCCTGAACCACGTCGGGCGCATGGCCGGCTGGACGTTCCTCATGGTGATCGCCGGCCAGCTCGCCGGTCTCGTCCAGTCGCGCGTGCTGTCGGGTGCATCCGGGAGCGGGCCCGCGACGCTGGCGTCGCAGAACGCGTGGCTGCTGTTCATGCTCCCGTACTCGATCATCGTTCTGTCGATCGGAACCCCCTACTTCACCCAGCTCAGCGAGCACGCCTCCGCCGGGCGCGACGACCAGGTGCGCGGCGACATCGGCCGCAGCATCCGCACCCTCGGGCTCTTCATCGTGGTCGCGACGGCCGCTCTGGCCGCGGCGGCGGTCCCGGCCTCGCGCATCTTCACCAACTCGGCGGAGCAGGCGCAGCAGGCGGCTCCGGTGCTGCTGTGCTTCCTGGTGTCGCTCATCCCGCTGTCGGTCCTCTTCGTGATCCAGCGCACGTTCTACGCGTACGACGACACCCGCACGCCGTTCTTCTTCACGCTCGTCCAGGCCGCTCTGGTCATCGTCACAGCACTCATCGCATCGGCTGTGGCGCCGGTGGAACAGCTCGCCGCGGCCATCGCCCTCGGCCAATCCCTCTCGAGCACCGTGCAGGTGGTGATCGCCACGTGGCTGCTGGAACGCCGGCTCGGGGGAATCGGCACAGCCTCGTGGACGCTCGCGCTGGGTCGCTTCGCCCTGGCGGCGATCCCCGCCGGCGCCGCCGGCTTCGGCACGTACGTGCTGCTGGGCGGCGACGCCGGATGGACGGTCTCGGGTCCCCTGCTGGGCGCGATCGGCTCGGGCATCATCGGCCTGGTCGTGCTCGCCGTCTACCTCGGACTTCTCGCGCTTCTGCGCGCACCCGAACTCGGGCCGGCCGTCTCGATGGCCCGCCGCGTGCTTCCGCCCCGCGGCTGACTCATAGGAGCGCGGAATCTTCCGCCGCTACCATTTGTTCTGCACTGGGAACCAATCGAAAGGGGCGCTCGTGCGTCAGGTCATCATCATCGGATCCGGTCCCGCGGGCTACACGGCTGCCATCTACGCCGCCCGTGCCAACCTCAGCCCGCTCGTGGTCGCGAGTTCCGTCGAGGCCGGCGGCGAGCTGATGAACACCACCGAGGTCGAGAACTTCCCCGGCTTCCCCGAGGCGATCATGGGCCCCGAGCTCATGGCGAAGATGCAGGAGCAGGCAGAGAAGTTCGGTGCCGAGGTCGTCTACGACGACGTCGTCGAACTGGATGTCGATGGACCGGTCAAGAGCATCACGCTCGGCAGCGGCGCGTCGCACGAGGCGCAGTCCGTCGTGTTCGCAACCGGCTCGGCGCCCCGCAAGATCGGCATCGAAGGCGAGCAGCGCCTGTCGGGTCGCGGCGTCTCCTACTGCGCCACGTGCGACGGCTTCTTCTTCCGCGAGAAGACGATCGCCGTGGTCGGCGGCGGCGACTCGGCCATGGAAGAGGCCACCTTCCTGACGAAGTTCGCGTCGAAGGTGTACATCATCCACCGCCGTGACGAGCTTCGCGCCTCGAAGATCATGCAGGAGCGCGCGTTCAAGAACGACAAGATCGAGTTCGTGTGGAACAGCGCGGTCGTCGACATCACGGGCGAGGACGCGGTCACCGGCGTCGTGCTCGAGAACACCGTCGACGGCACCCGCTCCGAGCTCCCGCTCGACGGCGTCTTCGTCGCGATCGGGAACGACCCCCGCACCCACCTCGTGCACGACAAGCTCGACCTCACCGCGGACGGAACGATCTGGGTGGACGGTCGGTCGTCGCTCACGTCGGTTCCGGGCGTGTTCGCCGCCGGGGACGTCGTCGACCCCACGTACCGGCAGGCCGTCACCGCCGCTGCGAGCGGAACGGTCGCCGCCCTGGACGTCGAGCACTACCTCGCCGCGCTGGGCGAGGCGGGCACTCCGGACCCCGAGGGCGACCAGATCGCGAGCGTCGCGCCCGTCGTCGCCTGAGGCCACGGGAACAACGCACCTCGCGCACACGTTCACATCGCTATCGACCGACCACTTCCGAAGGAGAACCCATGACCGCGAAGGACACCACCTCCGCCACCTGGACCGAAGACGTCCTCAACGCCGACGGCCCTGTGCTCGTCGACTTCTGGGCAGAGTGGTGCGGCCCGTGCCGCATGGTCTCACCCGTGCTCGACCAGATCCAGAGCGAGCACCCGGAGAAGATCACGGTCCTCAAGCTCAACGTCGATGAGAACCCCGACCTGGCGATGAAGTACCAGATCACGTCGATCCCGGCGATGAAGGTCTTCAACAAGGGCGAGGTCGAGACGACCATCATCGGTGCGAAGCCGAAGTTCGCCCTCGAGAAGGACCTCGCCGCCTACATCGGCTGAGCCTCCCGATCTGATCGAGCCCCGTGTCTCCCGCGTCATGCGGGAGGGACGGGGCTCTGTCGTTCAGGACACGTCCGCCCGCACGGTGGCATCCCAGCGCCGATGGTGCTCCGCGTCGCCGAGGAGGCGCCACACGGCCGGGGTCAGGGGCGGATAGTCCAGCGCGATCTGGCGCAGCACGCGATAGTGCCGAGCGCGATTCGGGCGGACGCCGCCGTTGGCGGCGATGTTGTCGGCGCGCAGGAGGAACACCACGAGCTCGTCCACGCTCGGCAGCTCGTCCATGAAGTCCCACGGATCCTCACCGGCGCGAAGGCGCTCGGCGATCAGCGCGGCGAGTTCGTCGCCGGCCTCGGCGCGCAGCAGTTCGAGACTGGCTCGCCGCTGCGTCCGATCGTCATCCGTCACCTATCAAGGGTACGACGGACGTGCGACTGCTCAGGCCGATCCGTAACCGTTCTCTCCCACTTCCTCAAGGATGCGGTTCAGATCCTGGATGCTGGCGAAATCGATGCTGATCTGGCCTTTTCGTGCACCGAGGGAGACGCGGACGCGCGTGTTCAGCCGATCGCCGAGTCGGCTTGCCACCTCGTCGAGATATGCCCGACGGGCACCCGCCTGAGGTTTGATCGACCGGGACTGCGCCGAGTCCTCGGTCTTGGCCGCTGCCTCGGCGGCGCGGACGGAAAGATCCTCGTTGACGATCTTGTCGGCGAGCCGCTGCATCGCCTCGGGGTTCGACAGCGACAGGATCGCGCGCGCGTGCCCCGCCGACAGGACACCGGCCGCCACTCGCTGCTGCACGGGAACCGGGAGCTTCAGGAGACGGATCGTGTTGCTGATCTGGGGCCGGGAGCGTCCGATGCGCCCCGCGAGCTCCTCCTGCGTGATGCCGAAGTCCTCGAGCAGCTGCTGGTATGCCGACGCCTCTTCGAGCGGATTGAGCTCGGAGCGGTGGAGATTCTCGAGCAGCGCATCGCGGAGCAGATGCTCGTCGGAGGTATCGCGGACGATCGCGGGGATGGACGTGAGCCCGGCCTCGCGAGCAGCACGCGTGCGCCGCTCCCCCATGATGAGCTCATACTCGTCGCCACCCCTGGCACGCACGACGACGGGCTGGAGGACCCCGAACTCACGGACGCTGTGGATGAGCTCGGCGAGGTCATCTGGATCGAAGTTCGTGCGCGGCTGACGCGGGTTGGGAACGATCGCGTGCGGATCGATGTGCGCCAGCCGGGCCCCGGGCACGGCGACGAGTTCTTCGGCGGCGTCGACCTGCTCGACCGATTCGCCGGCGAGGTCGGCGACCGGCGCCGGCTTGCCTGCATCCTCGGAACCCCGGGGGAAGAAGACGTCGGCCGGTCGGCCCTCCGTCTGCTCCGTCGTCGGGATCAGTGCCCCGATGCCTCGTCCCAGACCCGTGCGCTTGGCCATCAGGACTCCCCTTCGTTCGTGTGCTGCTCTGCCTCGCCGAGATTCCGCTCGCCTCGTCGGACCATCTCGACGGCGGCTTCCTTGTAAGCGATCGCGCCTGCGGACTGCGCATCATATGAGATCACGGTCTGACCGAAGCTCGGTGCCTCGGAGACGCGCACGGATCGCGGGATGATCGTGTCGAGAACCTGGCTCGGGAAGTGTTCTCGAACCTCGTCGGCGACCTGCTGGGCGAGCCGTGTGCGTCCGTCATACATGGTGAGCATGATGGTCGACAGCTCGAGTCCATGATTCAGGTGCTGCTGGATCATCGTCACGGTGCCGAGCAGCTGGCTCAGTCCCTCGAGCGCGTAGTACTCGCACTGGATCGGGATGAGCAGCTCGCCCGCTGCGGTGAAGGCGTTGATCGTGAGCAGACCGAGGGACGGCGGGCAGTCGATGAGCACGAAGTCGAGTCGCTCGTCGAGTTCGTCGAGATAGGTGGTGAGCGCCGTCCGAAGGCGGTGTTCGCGCGCGACCTGCGAGACGAGCTCGATCTCGGCGCCGGCGAGGTGGATGGTGCTCGGCGCGCACAGCAGGTTGTCGGACTCGGGACTCGTCTGGATGATCTCGCGCAGCGGCATGCCGTCGATCAGGACGTCGTAGATGCTCGCCGTATCGGCGGAGTGCGGAACCCCGAGGGCGGTGGATGCGTTGCCCTGCGGGTCGAGGTCGATGACGAGGACGCGAGCACCGAGCGCGGCGAAAGCGGCGGCGATGTTGACCGTTGTGGTCGTCTTGCCGACACCGCCCTTCTGGTTCGAGATGGTGAGGACACGCGTGCGACCCGTGAACTCCACGTCGATGGTGTCCAGCACACGACGCCGAGCTGAAAGGTCGGCGATCTCGCGTGCGAGCGGGGTGTCATCGAACGAGAAGGAGGTCGTCGCGTCCGTCTCGTCGGGTTGTTTCACGTGAAACACTCTCCCATTCGCACGGCGAAGAACAACGTCCTCCACTCTAGTCGCCGCGGTCGACATCATCCGCCTCCGATGGCGCCGTCCGGACCTTCCCGGCCAACCGATTCCGCCCGTCGAGACACCTTCGGTCCCGTTGCCGTTTCACGTGAAACACGCCTCCGATGCCCGCCGATCCAACGCCCCCGGGCACACTCACCGTCGTGCAGCATGCGTCGTGGCGAGCCGACGAGCCGCTCTCTGTCACCGGTTCGCGAGGCGGAGGACCCCGTGTCGGACCGGGCGAGTGATCGATGGTCTTCTTCGCCCCGCAACTCGAGCATTCCTGCACCATCTCGCCTCCCCCATGGCCGCGAGGATGCACCACCCGTGGCCGCGGAGGGATGCCAGGGAAGCGTCGCACGTCGTGCACTCTCATCGCCACGCTCTGCGCGTGGCAGCGCACTCACGCGTATGCCGGCACTGTTCCACGTGAAACATCCCTGCCCGTCGACCAGCCGGGACGTGTCGCTCTCATCCCGCGTCGAAGCGCGCCAGAGCTCTCACCGGCGATCGCCTCGGCAGTTCCCCGCATGCCCTCAGCATCGACCGTTCCCTCGGTCTTCAGCTCCGCTCCGCGATCGAACCGCCCTTGGCGCCTGAGCGACCATTCCTCCAGCGCGACAACCGGCCAGGCCGTGCGCGGCGGCTGCGCCCACCGATCGTCGTGGCTGTGTGCACGCCCGGTCGATCGGGCACCGCGCATCGATCGGCGCTCCGCTCGTTTCGGTCGTCGCTGGCGTATCGGATGCACGCGACCGATACGAGGGCGCGGCAGGCACATGTGCCTTGCCGTCCGGCTCGGACCACCCCCGTCGATGCCTCGCCGTCGTGGCGTCCTGGGCGTGGCCCCGGGCGTGGCCCCGGTCGCCCCCTCTTTCGTCCCCCCTGCCCGCGGTCGCCCCCGGTCCCGGTCGCCCCGGTCTCGGGCGTGCCCCCCCCGGTCGCCCGTGTCGTCCCCGAGTCCCGGTCGCCCCCCGCCCCCCGGTCGTCCCCGAGTCCCGGGCGTGCCCCCGGTCCCGTTCGCCCCCCGGTCCCGTTCGCACCCCCCGGGGCCCGCGGTCGCCCCCCGGTCCCGGTCGCCCGGTCCCCGCGAGACCCCGGTCATCCCCCGGTCGCCCCCGTAGGCGCGCTTCCTCTTTGATCGACCACGCGTCGGGAGCACCACTTTCGGAACCGGGCGCGCGCCTCGGCCCCGCTGCGATTCATGTTTCACGTGAAACCTCGCTGTCCTGTGCCCACCCGAGCCGGCCCTCGCCGTGATGCCGCCGCGAAGGACTCCAGCTTCTTGATTCGACAATGCTCAGGCGCGGTTCGGGGTCGAGCTGAACGCCCGGATCACCCTGCGGTGAGCGGGTCATACTCCGACAGGCGGGGCATCGCGTTGCCAACAACGATCGCGCCCCCGTACGCGCCGGCACTCCAACGCAGCTCCGATCCGGTCCGGCCCCTGCCGCAGCTCGCACCGCAGCGCGAGCACCCACGTCTCGACCCACGGCGCCGTCCGCCTCGGTGAGGCACGAGGCCTGAACGACCGCTCAGCCGATCCGCCCGCACCCAGACGGCGGAGCCGCCCGATCAGCGATGTGCGCGCCGCCCCGACACACCGAGCTGCTTCGCCGCGTGAGCGACGGATCGACCGCCGATCGCTGCTCGACAAGCGACAACCCGCCGCGTGTCGACGGCGCGGTGGGGTTGAACACGAGACCTCCTGGCCGTGCGGGCTGGACAGCTCCACGAAGCCAGGAGGTCTCCTCTCCTCGAAACAAGGTCACGAACATCCCAGCCGCGGGCAACGAGACGTCCGTGCCGAGCGCGCCTGCATTCGCGGGGTCACGCCGGCCGAACAAGACTGTGCCGCATCGGGGCCTACGTCCAGACAGCGGGCGCGAGCCCTACGCTCTCCGCGCACTGGCCGAGCACGTCCGATGCCCGTCCGACCCCGGTTCATCGCCTGCACATGTGTGGGGAACACCGAAGCCGAGGAATGCGCGGGCCACACAAGAGCATGCCTTTCGCCGTGTCCCGTCCGCTCCGGCATCCCCCGTGCTCGAAGAGCGGCATTCGATGCCGGCGGGCCAACAGCCCACGGTGGCCTCCTCGTCTTCGGATCTGTCCCCCTCCTCCCCCGCATCGGGACGACGCCTCTTCCCGGACACGACGACGATTGCCTTCGCCTCACCGGATTTCACCGCGGTATGGGCCCGCTGCCACGCCGGCGTGGCATTCATCCGATCCATTGCGTCCATCATGCCCCCAAGACCGCGCTCGTGCTTGGTGACGGCACAAGCGGGCCGCAGACAGCGGCGCGAACTGGTCATGACCCGTTTCACGTGAAACGGCGCACGCCACAACGTCGACGCTCGATTCTCCCGTTCGTCCGACGTGCGACTCGTCCGCGGTGACCTCTCGCGACACGGCTGCGGCATCGCTTTCGAGGCGATGCCGCCAACCAACGCCTACCCCGCACCATCGCGCCGCACCATCGCGCCACAGTGGGTGCGTGTCGCAGTGGGTCTGCGTCACGGTGGCTTCCCGCGATCGCCACGGTGCGCGACCCCGCGGTGCACGGCGTACACGCCAGGGCCGTCGCCGCGGTGCCGGAACGGTTCACCGGCGCTGTGCGAGTGCCCGATTCCCTGAGGGCCATCGGCAATGCATGGGCGGCCATCCCCACGTCTCGCGCGCCGACGCGGCGTCGCACGGACAGCTGCAGGCCCGCAGGCAGTGCGTCAGCCGGGCCCCTGCCCCGGCCACCGCACGCGTCGCATACCGCCCGTGGCGGCGGTCTCGTGCCCGACGCTGCCCAGACGGCTCCGGACTCCATCCGTCCGCAGCATCGACGCAACCGCCCGCCGCCGCGCTAACGAGGACGCCCGCATGCCGGACCCGTAGGTGGGTCACGCGCCCGATGCCGCCGCGTTCGGCGATACCCGCAGCACCGCGGCACCGCGCCTCCGACATGGACACGGACACGCTTCTCGCCGAGTCGAGGCATACTGCGGCGTTCACCGTCGTTGACTGGTTCGCCCGGAACGCACCCACCGATGACCCCCACGACCGCGATGTTTCACGTGAAACGGCGCGTTCGGCGCCAGGTTGTCGCAGCCGCCGGGCGCCGTGAACCCACCCGCCACGGAGCAGACCGTCCTTCCGGACTCGGCCTCAGCCCGAGCGATGGTCGCCGCGCCCGACCGACGGCCGCATCACGATGTGCCCGCAGGTCCGAAGGTCGGACGACGTCAGCCGCGCGCGGCGTCCCCGCCGGCTCGTGTGCGACCTCGATCGGTCGTGCTCCCGTGACGGGTTCCGACTCAACGCCATCGGCTCAGCCCGGCCGGCTCGGAGATGTTTCACGTGAAACCCCATGCGACGTCAGCCGATCATCAGGCATCGTGAGCGGCTCCGCCACGGAATCTGGTGCCGGCACCCGTCGTACTGCTCGTCGGCGTCAGCGAACCGTCGCACGGAGGACTCGGGTCGGCTCGCTCAGCAAGCCCTCGCCGAGGATCTCGACGCGGACATCCGACAGACCGAACTTGCGGATCTGCTTCTGCGCCGACTCGATCTCGTTCGCGACCGAAACCCCCTTGAGCAGAACCAGCTCGCCCCCATCTCGGACCAGGGGTGCAGTGATGGGAATCAGCGTGCGCAGCGCACTCACGGCTCGAGCCGTCACCGCATCGAGAACCGGGCCTCGCGACCAGTCCTCCGCACGGGCCCGCAGCACCTCGACATTGGTGAGACCCAGCGATGCGACCTGCTCCGAGAGCCAGGCGATCCGCCGCTCCATCGGCTCGATGAGCACGAACTCCACGTCCGGCCGCGCGATCGCAAGGACCAGACCTGGGAGACCTGCACCCGATCCGACGTCACCGACGCGTCCCGAGAAGAGGGGCGCCGCGATCGCGCTGTTCAGGATGTGGCGGGTCCACAGCCGCGGGGGCTCGAGCGGGCCGATCAGACCCCGCTCCTCCCCCTGTTGGCCGAGGGTCGCCGTGAACGCACGCGCCTGCTCGATGCGGTCGCCGAAGACCTCCGCGGCGACCGCGGGCTCGGGCTCGATGTCGATCATCGTCGTTTCACGTGAAACGTCGCGTCAGCCGCGTCGGATCACGGTGTGCCGGTCGGCACCGTCGCCGTACGACTCCGACACGAAGCCACGGCGCGCCACGACATCATGCACGAGCTTGCGCTCGTAGCTCGACATGGCCGGGAGCGACGCCTGCGAAGCGCCGTCGTCCAGGCGCGCGATCGCGCGGTCGACGAGCGTCTCGAGTTCGCGCTCACGGGTGTCACGCGAGCCGCCGATGTCGAGGATCAGTCGCGAGAACCGGCCCGTCTTGTTCTGCACCGCGATGCGCGTGAGCTCCTGAAGCGCCTGAACGGTCGTCGGCTCCGACAGAACCGTCAGCGAGGCGTCGTCGTCGCCTTCGACCGACACGTAGGCGCGGCCGGAGCGCACGTCCAGGGCGAGGTCTCCATCGATGTCGGCGATGTCGAGCAGACCCTCGATGAAGTCGGCGGCGATGTCGCCCTCCTCCTCGAGCTGCTCGACGGTGGCCGGAGCGCGGTCGTCGCCGACGGCGGGAGCGGTTTCGGAAGTCATCGTGTCTCCGTTCGAAAGCGCGGGATCAGGAAGCGGCGCCCGAGGCGTCGCCGGTATCCGCGGGCTTGTTCTGACCCTTCTGGGACTGCTTCTTCGCACGCTGCTTGCTCATCGGCTGCTGACGCTTGGGCTGAGCCGCCTTCGCCGCCTCGGCCTCCTCGAGCAGGCGCTGCTGCTCGGCGACGTACTTCTCCATCGGGATGACCTTGCCGTGAGCGTCGAGCGCCTTGCCCTTGCGTGCCAGGCGCTCCTCGCGCGCCTTTGCCGCATCCGACCCTGGAGTGGGCATCTCACGGATGACGAGGAACTGCTGACCCATCGTCCAGAGGTTCGACACGAACCAGTAGATGACGACACCGAGGGGGAAGAAGACACCCGAGAAGACGAACGCGAACGGAAGGACGTACAGCATGATCTTCTGCATCTGGTACGCCTGGCCCGTCTTGGCTTCGGGCGACAGATTCTTCGAGATGATCTGGAGTTGCGTGAAGAACTGCGACGCGATCATGAGAACGACGAGAGTGACGAGAATGGTGATTGCCGCTGTGTTGTTGGAGTTCACCGCGTCGATCAGCGTCTCGTGCAGCGAAGCCACACCGAACAGCTGGGCGTCGTAGAACTCCTGCGTCAGCTCGGCGTTGAGCAGTCCGACGCCACCCACACCCGCCGCCGCATGACGGGTCACGTCGTTCAGCACGCTGAACAGGGCGAAGAAGATCGGCATCTGCACCAGCAGCGGCAGACAGCTCGACACCGGCGTGGTGCCGTGCTTCTTGTAGAGCGCCATGGTCTCGCGGCTCATCGCCTCGCGAGAGAGCTGATCCTTCTTGCCCTTGTACTTCTCCTGGATTTTCCGCAGTTCAGGAGCGATTTCCATCATCTTGCGCTGGCTCTTGATCTGGCGAACGAACAGCGGGATCAGAGCGGCGCGCACGACGACGACGAGGCCGACGATGGAGAGCACCCACGTCAAGCCCTCGGCCGGCGGCATGCCGATCGCCGTCAGCAGCCAGTGCCACGCGACGAGGACGGCCTCGACCGCCCACTTCAGCGGCCACAGGATGGTTCCGAACAGATCGAACCCACCCCCGGCGTCCGGGGCGGGCGTGGAAGCGAGGAAGAGATCCATGAGGAGGATCAGTCCTTTCCGGGGGGAGCGGGGACGACGAACCCGTGTCGGGTGAGTCCGTGGCGGAACGAGGGATGAGGAGCGACGTCATCGACGCCGCCCTCCGCCCAGGGATGGCAGCGCGCGAGGCGCGTGGCCGTCATGACCACGCCCTTCGCAAGACCGTGCTGCTGCACAGCGCCCACAGCGTAGGCCGAGCACGATGGATAGTACTTGCACACATCGCCGTAGGTGTGCGAGATGGTGGCACGGTAGGCGTACAGCAGGAGAAGGCCGGCGTTCCGCGGCAGAAGGGGAACCGCACGGACGAGATGGGCCGGGTCGAGATGCGCGTCGCCGAGGGCGTACGCGGGAAGGACGCTCATGCCGCCCGCCGAGCCAGGCAGCGCGACACTTCGTCGCGGAGTTCGGCGAACGACGCCGTCGCCGCAGCCGGAAGAGCACGGATGACGATGTCGTTGCCGGCGCGCACACCCGGAAGAGACTGCGCGCACACGGCCTTCAGCCGTCGGCGCACAGTGTTGCGCACGACGGCTGAACCTACCTGACGACTCACGATGAACCCGAACCTCGAAGGCCGTCCCGACTCGGTCGTCACCACATACGCGACCGTGTGCGCACCCGCGCAACGACGGCCCCGACGGACGACGGCCCTGTAATCCGCACCGCGGGTGAGCCGGTTCGGCCTCGCGAGCACCGCTCGGGTCAGGCCGAGAGCTCGGTGCGGCCCTTGGCGCGACGGGCCGACAGGATCGCGCGGCCGGCACGCGTGCGCATGCGGGCGCGGAAACCGTGCTTCTTGGCGCGGCGGCGGTTGTTGGGCTGGAAGGTGCGCTTGCTCATGGGAAATCACTTCCGGGTCAGGTGTCCTCGGGACGCTCAGACCGGGGACGACGTACAGAGACAGCCCGAAACGGGCATAAGTCAACCGATTAAGGCTACGTCGAGATGGACGATAACTCAAACTGACCGCGATCAGCCCGGCATCCTCTCATCTTCGCCACTGCGCCGGCGGGAATGACACGCGCGTGGCGAAGAGTGGAGTTGCCCCCGCCGGGGGACGTGACTAGCGTGGCTCCGGCAGTTATCCACAGGTTCGCACGGAGCTTCACTCACAGCCTGTGGCGCATCATCGACCCGGGGGGGTTCATGTCATCTCTTGAAGCGCCGGACGTCCCGGTGTGGTCGGCCGTCCTCGGCCGCCTCGCCGACGACGACCGCATCACGCCGCAGCTCCACGGCTTCCTCAACCTGGCGGTCGCACAGGGCGTGATGGGCGGAACCCTGTACCTCGACGTCCCCAACGACCTCACCGCTGCGCAGTTCACCAAGCGCATGAGGACACCCATCATGGAGGCGCTCGCGAACGTCGAGGACGACGTCACCGAGCCGGCGTCGAACTTCCGCGTCGTCGTCAACCCGGACCTGGCCGACATGCACTTCACGGCCCCGATCACGATCGCGTCCACAGATCCGTCCACGGCTTCATCCACAGCCGAGCCCGCTCCCCCGATCGCGCCGGTCATCGGACGCCCCGCGATGGACGGCGCGGCGGATGCCGCGCCGACGCCGTTCCGCACCGACACACGCCTGAATCCGAAGTACACGTTCGACAACTTCGTCATCGGCCAGTCGAACCGCTTCGCCCACGCCGCAGCCGTGGCTGTCGCAGAAGCGCCCGCGAAGGCCTACAACCCGCTGTTCGTGTACGGCGACTCCGGACTGGGCAAGACGCACCTGCTCCACGCGATCGGCGACTACGCCCTCAGCCTGTACGCGGGCATCCGGGTGCGGTACGTCTCGAGCGAAGAGTTCACCAACGACTTCATCAACTCGATCGCGAACAACCGCGGATCCGCCTTCCAGGCGCGGTACCGCGACGTCGACATCCTGCTGATCGACGACATCCAGTTCCTCCAGGGGCGCGCCGAGACCCAGGAGGCGTTCTTCCACACGTTCAACACGCTGCACGACCACGACAAGCAGGTGGTCATCACCAGCGACGTGCCGCCCAAGCACCTCACCGGGTTCGAGGACCGCATGCGCAGCCGGTTCGAGTGGGGCCTCATCACCGACGTTCAGGCACCGGACCTCGAAACCCGCATCGCGATCCTCCGCAAGAAGGCGCAGAGCGAGCGGCTGCACATCCCCGACGAGGTGCTCGAATACATCGCCGGCGCGGTCTCGAGCAACATCCGCGAGCTCGAGGGCGCGCTCATCCGCGTCTCGGCGTTCGCCAGTCTCAACCGTTCGAACCTCGACATGTCGCTCGCCCAGACCGTGCTGAGGGACATCGTCGACCAGGACGACGCCAACATCATCTCGCCGACCGACATCATCAGCGCGACGGCGCAGTACTTCAAGCTCACCGTCGATGATCTCTACGGGTCTAGCCGTTCCCAGTCCGTCGCCACCGCGCGGCAGATCGCCATGTACCTGTGCCGCGAGCGCACGAGCCTGTCGCTGCCGAAGATCGGCCAGCTCTTCGGCAACCGCGACCACACCACCGTCATGTACGCCTACAAGAAGATCAGCGATCTGATGAAGGAGCGTCGCTCGATCTACAACCAGGTCTCCGAGATCACCGCGCAGCTCGGTCGCAACGGACGCTGAACCCCGCGCCCCATTCCCGCATCGGAACTTGACATCGACGCGGCGCGGGGCCATCATGCCCCGTTCTTCACAGTGTGGAAAACCTGTGGATAACTCGTCGCGGCGTGGAAAACCTGTGAGTGGAGGCTCGACTGTCTGTGGAATCGCATCGCAAAGGCGCAACCCGCGCGATCCCCGTCCCCGACGCCATCCGCAGCCCATCCACAAATGACACGGATGTGGTTCCCAGGCCGGGAAAGGCATCAGCCGAGTTATCCACAGTTTCCACAGCTGTTAACAACATGACAGAGAGATAGAGAATTCAGGTGGGCCGATCACCTCGGACGCCCGCGCCGTCCTCGCATCGACCGACGCGACGACGCGCACTGGCGCACAGCGCGCAGACCACTAGCATGAGAGAGCCCAACCCGCGCAAGAGGGAGCGTTCGTGAAGTTCCACGTCAACCGCGATGTGTTCAGCGAAGCCGTGTCGTTCGTCGTCAAGCTTCTGCCCCAGCGGAATCCGCAGCCCATCCTCGCGGGCGTCCTGATCGAGGCATCCGATGACGGACTGTCTCTCGCCGCGTTCGACTACGAGGCCTCGGCCCGCACCACGATCGAGGCGACGGTCGACGATCCCGGGACGATCCTCGTCCACGGCCGCCTGCTCTCCGAGATCGCCAGTCGCCTGCCGAACGCTCCGATCCAGATCGAGGTCGACGAGGACGGCGGCATCCTGCTGACCTGCGGCTCAGCGCGATTCACGCTCGCCTCCATGCCCGTGCAGGAGTACCCGGCCATCCCCGAGGTGACGGGCGAGTCCGGCCTCGTGCCGGCCGAGGACTTCGCCACCGCGATCTCGCAGGTCGCCTTCGCGGCCTCGCGCGATGACGTCACCCCGGTGCTGACAGGGGTGCAGCTCGAAGTGACCGGCACGGCGCTCAGCCTCGTCGCCACCGACCGCTACCGCGTCGCGCTGCGCGAGATCCCCTGGGACGGCCCCGACGGCGGCGGCGACACGACCACCGCTCTCGTCCCCGCTCGCACGCTCACCGAGGTCGGCAAGACGTTCGCGCACTCGGGCCAAATCTCGGTGTCCTTCTCCGGCTCGGGCGATCGCGAGATCATCGCGTTCACGGCCGGCAACAAGACGGTCACGTCGCTGCTGATCAAGGGCAACTTCCCGCCGGTGCGACGACTGTTCCCCGAGCAGACCGAGCACCACGCCGTGGCGAACACGGCGGATCTCATCGAGGCCGTGCGCCGCGTCGCCCTCGTCCTGGACCGCTCGGCCCCGCTGCGGTTCACCTTCGCGCTCGACAGCGTGTCGATGGACGCCTCAGGTTCCGAGCAGGCGCGTGCCACCGAGTCGGTCGAGGCGCACCTCACAGGCGAGGACGTCACGCTCGGCCTCAATCCGCAGTACCTGCTGGAGTCGCTCGGCGCCGTGCGGAGCGAGTTCGTGCGCATCACGTTCACGTCGAGCGACAACGCCAACAAGCTGAGTCCCGTCCTCATCACGCCGCAGACGTCGGCGGACACAGCCGGAGAGCAGTCGTTCAAGTACCTCCTGCAGCCGAATCTGCTCCTTCGCTGACGCAGCGGCCGACGTCCGCACCCGTCATTAGGCTTGACCGGTGATCGTGGAGCACCTGAGTCTCGTCGACTTCCGCAACTACGCGGCGGCCGACGTTTCCCTGGGCGCCGGAGCCAACGTGTTCGTCGGCAGCAACGGGCAGGGCAAGACCAACCTGGCCGAGGCGATCGGCTACTTCGCCACCCTCGGCTCGCACCGCGTGACGGCCGATGCTCCCATGGTGCGAGACGGGGCGGATGCCGCCATCGTGCGTGAGCGTCTGGCGCACGGCGACCGGCGGGTCCAGCTCGAGGTGCAGATCAATCGCCAGGGATCCAACAAGGCGCGGGTCAACGGCGCGGCCGTCAAGCCCGCCGAGCTGCCGCGGTACGCCCAAGTCGTGCTCTTCGCCCCCGAGGATCTGCAGATCGTGCGCGGCGATCCCTCCGCCCGGCGGCGGTTCGCCGATCAGCTGCTCATCCAGCGCTCCCCGCGCATGGCCGGAGTCCTCGGCGACTACGATCGCGTGCTCAAACAGCGGACCGCGCTGCTGAAATCCGCACGAGCGCGCGGCATGCGCGCCGATGCCCTCCCGACGCTCGACGTGTGGGACGACAAGCTCGTCGCGCTGGGCAGCGAGGTCATCCAGTCGCGCCTGCTGCTCGCCGCCGAACTGGCGGGACCGATGGGGGCCGCCTACGAGGCGATCGCCGGCGACGATCACGACCCGCAGATCGGCTGGGCGCTCTCGATCGCCGGCGGCGACCCGGAGGACGATCCCGAAGACGTCGGAACGCTCGCCGACACCGCTCGTCTGGCCGAAACGTTCCGCGCGGCCCTCGCCGATCGGCGCGGCACCGAGGTCGAGCGCGGACTGACGCTCGTCGGACCCCACCGCGACGACCTGCGGCTGAAGCTTCGCGGACTGCCGGTGAAGGGGTACGCCTCGCACGGCGAGTCGTGGTCGGTCGCCCTCGGGCTGCGACTGGCGTCCGCCGAGCTCCTGCGCGCCCAGTCGCGCCTGGGCGATCCGGTGCTCATCCTCGACGACGTCTTCGCCGAGCTGGATGCCGGCCGGCGTGCGCGACTGGCCGGACTGGTCGCCGACTACGAGCAGGTGATCGTGACGGCCGCCGTCGAGGCCGATGTTCCGGCGGCGCTGCGCACCCGCCTCGTGCGCGTTGAAGCGGGGACGATCGCGGAGGCGGACGATGAGTGAGCACGGTGCGGCACCCGAGGACGCCGGCGCAATCCCCGAGACCATCGCCACATACCTGCGCCTGCGCGGACTCGAGCCCTCGCCGCGCGCGTACCGGCGCCGGCGGCGGCGCGCCGGCTCGGGCGACGACGAGAATCAGCCGTTCACGCCGGGACGCGACCCCCACGGGCTCGGAGACGTCCTGTCGAACCTGACGCGAGAGTCGGGCTGGGACCCGCAGCTCGCACGGGAGGACGTGGTCCGCGCGTGGGACGAAGTGGCCGGCGCGGACACCGCCCGGCGCACGCGCCCGGTGGCGTTCCACGACGGCGTGCTCACCGTGCAGGCCGACTCGACCGCCTGGGCGAAGCAGCTGCAGCTGATGCGCGCCCACATCCTGACCGAGATCATGAGGCGGTTCCCCGAGGCGGGCGTCGAGACTATCCGTTTCATCGGACCGGACGTCCCCTCCTGGAAATGGGGTCCCAGAGCCATTCCAGGCCGCGGCCCGCGCGATACCTACGGTTGAGGCACGTCCGTACCTGCCCTGAGCATTTTCATCGCCGCACACGGGCGTAGAACCGCGTACAGCGGCATCCGCTTGATAGACTGTCGGCAACGCCGCCGACAGATGTGGAGCGCTCGAGAATATGACGTCCGTGAACCCCGACAGCGCTCCCGAGGACCCCGAGAAGCGATCCGGCGGAAGCGCACCCACCGAATACGGGGCAGACGCCATCCAGGTGCTCGAGGGTCTCGAGGCCGTCCGCAAGCGTCCGGGCATGTACATCGGCTCGACCGGTGAGCGCGGGCTCCACCACCTCGTCTACGAGATCGTCGACAACTCGGTCGACGAGGCGCTCGCGGGGTACTGCGACGCCATCGAAGTGACGATCCTCGCCGACGGCGGCGTGCGGGTCGTCGACAACGGCCGCGGCATCCCGGTGGACATGCACCGGACCGAGGGCAAGTCGACGGTCGAGGTCGTGCTGACGGTGCTGCACGCCGGCGGCAAGTTCGGCGGCGGCGGCTACGCCGTCTCGGGTGGTCTGCACGGCGTCGGATCGTCGGTCGTCAACGCCCTGTCGTCTCGCCTCGAGGTGGAGGTCCGCCGCCAGGGTCACGTGTGGCGCCAGTCCTACGAGGGCGGCGGCATTCCGCGCGCGCCCCTCGCGCAGGGCGAGGCCAGCTCCGAAACCGGCACCACGATCACGTTCTGGCCCGATGCCGGGATCTTCGACACCGTCGACTTCGATTACGACACGCTTCGCACGCGCTTCCAGCAGATGGCGTTCCTCAACAAGGGCCTGCGCATCGATCTTCGCGACGAGCGCGCCCTCGAGGTCGTCGATGACGTGGAGGAGGCGGCCGTCGCCGAGCCCGAGGTGCGACATGACAGCTTCCTCTACGAGCGGGGACTGGTCGACTACGTCGGCTATCTCAACAAGGTGCGCCACGCGGATGCCGTCAATGACGAGATCATCGACTTCGAATCCGAGGACACCGAGCGCAAGATCGCCATGGAGATGGCGATGCAGTGGACGACCAGCTACACCGAGAACGTCTTCACGTTCGCGAACACGATCAACACGCACGAGGGCGGCACGCACGAAGAGGGGTTCCGTGCCGCGCTGACGGCGCTGGTCAACCGGTACGCGCGTGCCAACAACCTGCTCAAGGACAAGGACGACAACCTCACGGGCGAGGACATCCGCGAGGGTCTGACGGCCGTCATCTCGGTCAAGCTCTCCGAGCCGCAGTTCGAGGGCCAGACCAAGACCAAGCTCGGCAACACCGAGGCGAAGGCGTTCGTTCAGAAGGTCGTGGGCGATCAGCTCGGCGACTGGTTCGACCGCAACCCCGCGCAGGCCAAGAACGTCATCCGCAAGGCGATCGACGCCGCCTCCGCACGCATGGCGGCCCGCAAGGCGCGTGAGACGGCACGACGCAAGAGCGTGTTCGAGTCCGCGGCGATGCCCGACAAGCTCAAGGACTGCACGAGCAAGGATCCCTCGATCAGCGAGATCTTCCTCGTCGAGGGAGACTCCGCCGGCGGTTCGGCGGTGCAGGGTCGCGACCCGCACACGCAGGCGATCCTCGCGCTGCGCGGGAAGATCCTCAACGTCGAGCGCGCGCGACTGGACAAGGCGCTGTCGAACAAGGAAGTGCAGGCGATGATCCAGGCCTTCGGGACCGGCATCGGCGAGGACTTCGACATCGCCAAGGCGCGCTACCACAAGATCGTGCTGATGGCGGATGCCGACGTGGACGGCCAGCACATCACCACGCTGCTGCTGACGCTGCTCTTCCGCTACATGCGCGGACTCATCGAGGCCGGGTTCGTCTATCTCGCGCAGCCGCCCCTGTACCGGCTGAAGTGGTCGAACGCACCCCACGAGTACGTGTTCAGCGATCGCGAGCGCGACGCGCTGCTGGCCGACGGCACCGCGAGCGGCAAGCGGCTCCCGAAGGACTCGGGCGTTCAGCGCTACAAGGGCCTCGGCGAGATGAACGCCAAGGAGCTGTGGGAGACGACCATGGACGTCACCACCCGCACCCTGAAGCAGGTGACGATCGACGACGCCGCTGCGGCCGACGAGATCTTCTCGGTCCTGATGGGCGAGGACGTCGAGTCGCGACGTGGCTTCATCCAGCGCAACGCCAAGGATGTGCGCTTCCTCGACATCTGAGCGGGCGCTGAAGGAACTGAGAACGAGAGCACATGGCTGACGAAGAACGTCCCGTCCCCGAGCACGACCACGGCCGCATCGACCAGGTCGACCTGCAGCTGGAGATGCAGCGCAGCTACCTCGACTACGCGATGGCGGTCATCATCGGCCGCGCGCTGCCGGACGTGCGCGACGGGCTCAAGCCCGTGCACCGCCGCGTCATCTACGGCATGTACGACGGCGGATTCCGGCCCGACAAGTCGTTCTCGAAGTGCGCCCGCGTCGTCGGCGAGGTGATGGGCCAGTACCACCCTCACGGCGACACGGCCATCTACGACGCCCTCGTCCGCCTCGTGCAGCCGTGGTCGATGCGCTACCCCCTCGCCCAGGGCCAGGGAAACTTCGGGTCCCCCGGCAACATGGGCGCCGCCGCGCCCCGATACACCGAGACGAAGATGGCTCCCCTCGCGCTGGAGATGGTGCGCGACATCGAAGAGGAGACCGTCGACTTCCAGGACAACTACGACGGTCAGACCCAGGAGCCGTCGGTCCTCCCGGCCCGATTCCCCAATCTGCTCGTCAACGGATCGGTCGGCATCGCCGTCGGCATGGCGACGAACATCCCCCCGCACAACCTGCGCGAGGTCTCGGCGGGAGCGCTGTGGGCGCTCGAGAATCCGGACGCCTCCCGCGAGGAGCTGCTGGACGCGCTCCTCGAGCGGATCCCCGGACCCGACTTCCCCACCGGGGCCCAGATCCTCGGCACCAAGGGCATCCGCGAGGCCTACCGCACGGGACGCGGTTCGATCACCATGCGCGCCGTCGTCGCGATCGAGGAGATCCAGGGCCGCACGTGCCTGGTCATCACCGAACTCCCCTACCAGGTGAATCCCGACAACCTCGCCGTCAAGATCGGCGATCTCGCGCGTGAGGGCAAGATCACCGGCATCGCCGACATCCGCGACGAGACCTCGGACCGCACCGGCCAACGACTCGTGGTGGTTCTGAAGCGCGATGCCGTCGCGAAGGTCGTGCTCAACAACCTGTACAAGCACACCCAGCTGCAGGAGAACTTCGGCGCGAACATGCTCGCGATCGTCGACGGTGTGCCGCGCACGCTGCCGCTCGACGCGTTCATCACGCACTGGCTCGATCATCAGATCGAGGTCATCGTGCGGCGCACGACCTACCGTCTCCGTGAGGCCGAGAAGCGCATGCACATCCTGCGCGGCTACCTCAAGGCTCTCGACGCCCTCGACGAGGTCATCGCCCTCATCCGTCGCTCTCCCACCGTCGACGACGCTCGCGAGGGGCTGAAGAAGCTGCTCGAGATCGACGACACCCAGGCCGATGCGATCCTCGCGATGCAGCTGCGCCGTCTCGCCGCGCTCGAGCGCCAGAAGATCATCGACGAGGCCGCCGAGCTCGAGGCCAAGATCGCCGACCTCAACGACATTCTCGTGACCCCCGCTCGCCAGCGTGCCATCGTGCGCGAAGAGCTCACCGCGATCGTCGACCGCTTCGGCGACGACCGCCGCACGCACATCCTGCACGGCTTCGACGGTGACGTGTCCATGGAGGACCTCATCGCCGAGGAGGAGGTCGTGGTCACCGTCACGCGCGATGGCTACATCAAGCGCACGCGCAGCGACAGCTACCGATCGCAGCATCGCGGCGGCAAGGGAGTCAAGGGTGCGCAACTGCGCGCCGACGACGTCGTCGAGCACTTCTTCGTGACGACGACGCACCATTGGCTGCTGTACTTCACCACGAAGGGTCGCGTCTATCGAACCAAGGCCTACGAGCTGCCCGAAGGCGGCCGTGATGCCAAGGGACAGCATGTGGCGAATCTGCTCGCGCTCCAGCCCGACGAGGAGATCGCACAGATCCTCGACATCCGGGACTACGGCGTCGCCACGTACCTGGTGCTCGCCACGCACGGCGGACTGGTGAAGAAGACGCGTCTGACCGAGTACGACACCAACCGCCAGGGCGGCGTCATCGCCATCAAGCTGCGCGAAGGCGACGAGGTCGTCTCGGCCATGCTGGTCGACGAGGGCGACGACATCCTGCTGATCAGCCGGCTGGGGATGTCTCTGCGCTTCGAGGCGACCGATGAGGCGCTGCGACCGATGGGACGCTCGACCGAGGGTGTCAAGGGAATGGCCTTCCGCGAAGGAGACAGCCTCCTCTCGGCGTCCGTCGCCCGTGACGACGCCTACGTGTTCGTCGTCACCGAAGGCGGCTACGCCAAGCGCACCGAGGTGAGTCAGTACCGCGTGCAGGGTCGCGGCGGACTCGGCATCAAGGTCGCGCGCCTCAGCGACGATCGCGGCAGCCTCGCGGGCGGTCTCATCGTCGCCGAGGACGACGAGGTCCTGGTGGTTCTTGCCAGCGGCAAGGTGGTACGCTCTGCCGTGGCTGAGGTCCCTGCCAAGGGTCGGGACACCATGGGTGTCGTGTTCGCCCGCGCCGGAGACGATGATCGCATCATCGCCATCGCACGCAACGGCGAACGGAGCCTCGCCGATGCAGGCGACGATGCCGAGGCCCCGACCGGCGCCCCCGACGCCGCCCCCGAGACCCCCGAAGAGAGTACTGACGCATGAGCACGGTAGCCGACAAGCTCGCGAAGAAGTCCAGCGCGCGCACGAATGCGAAGCAGGTGCGGCTGCGTCTGGTCTACATCGACTTCTGGTCCGCGGTGAAGCTCTCCTTCCTCGCGGCGATCGCCATCGCCATCGTGACGGTCGTGTCGATCGTCATGGTGTTCCTCGTCATCCAGACGACGGGTCTCATCGATCAGGCCGACGAGTTCATCGGGAGCCTCACCGACGGCATCCTCGTATCGGACTTCATCAGCTTCCCGCAGGTCGTGGCCTTCTCGGCCATCCTGGCGATCCTGAACCTGATCGTGGTCACGGTGCTCGGCGCTGTCGTCGCCGGCATCTACAACCTCGCGGTCAAGGTGACCGGCGGCCTGCTGGTCGGCTTCACGTCGAACTGAGCGGATCGCGTCACATCACGGTCGTTCCCAGCAGGGTTCCGATCAGCCACGTCGCGGCCAGCGCGAGCGCGCCGCCGACCACGAGCCGGACCGCGGATCGGCGACGACCCGAACCGCCGACCTGAGCCGAGATCGTCCCGGTCAGCCCGAGGGCGATGATCACGGCGATGAAGGTGGTCGGCACGCGCCACTCGGGCGGGGGCAGCAGGATCGCGAGCAGAGGCAGAAGCGCACCGAGGGTGAACGCCAGCGCCGATGACAGCGCAGCGTGCCACGGATTCACGAGGTCGTCCTGGTCGATGTGCAGCTCGACCTCGAGATGAGCGGCCAGGGCATCGTGCGCCGTCAGCTCCTCGGCCACCTGACGAGCGGTCTCGTGGGACAGCCCGCGCTGCCGGTAGAGCTCGGTGAGCTCTTCGAGCTCTTCTTGGGGCATCTCTTCGAGCTCGCGCTTCTCCTTCGCGATGAGCGCGCGCTCCGAGTCGCGCTGGCTGCTCACCGACACGTACTCGCCGAGCGCCATCGAGATGGCGCCGCCGACGAGTCCTGCCGTGCCCGCGAGGAGCAGCGCCGGCGTGTCGGTCGTCGCCCCCGCGACGCCGACGACGAGGGACGCCACCGACACGATGCCGTCATTGGCGCCGAGCACTCCTGCCCGCAGCCAGTTCAGCCGCTGACTGACATCGGTGCGATGGGGTTCGGCCTCGTGCAGGGCGCCGGAATCGGTCATGCGGTCAGTCAAGCAATCGCGAACGGGCGGGGCAACGTAGGATCGCCTGCCCTCATCGTCGTCGATTCGTGAATTCGTGCGAATTCAGGTAAAGTCTTGGAGGTTGCCAGCGCGGAAGCGCTGCAGCAGACGGGGCTATAGCTCAGGCGGTTAGAGCGCTTCACTGATAATGAAGAGGTCCCAGGTTCAAGTCCTGGTAGCCCCACTCCTTCGCCCCGGGGCCTTAGCTCAGTTGGTAGAGCGCCTGCTTTGCAAGCAGGATGTCAGGAGTTCGAATCTCCTAGGCTCCACATTGTGATGAGTCGCGACATAGATGACATCTGAGTCGCGACATGGGAGACATCAAGTGAGAGAGCCCGGCCATCGGCCGGGCTCTTTTTGTGTGTTGCGCCAGTAGCCGCGTGTGGGGTCGATGGTGTTGGTCGCGATGATCTCGCCGGTGTCGAGGTGGACGACGGTGATGGTGTGGTCGTCGGCGAGGGCGAGGACGCGTTTGCCGGCGTGGCTGGTTCCGATGCCGAGGTGGTGCATGCGGCCGGCGCGTCGGAAGCTGATCTTGCCGCCGTCGCCGACTTTGTCGTAGCGGAGCCGGTAGTGGACCGGGTTTCGGGAGCCGGCGGGAACGGCTTTCGGTGTGGCGTTGTAGGCGGTCGCGGGGGTGTGTCCGTCGAGGGCGCGGTGCGGCCGGTGGTGGTTGTAGTACTCGCGGAACCGGTCGAGCTGGTGCTGCAGGTCGGGGAGCGTGGTGGGGGCGGGCTGCCGGGCGAGCCAGCGTTTCAGGGTCTGGTGGAAGCGTTCGATCTTCCCCTGGGTCTGCGGGTGGTTCGGGGAGCCGTTCTTCTGCCGGACGCCGAGGACGGGGAGGACGTATTCGAACGCGTTGCGGCCGCCACCGGAGCGGGCGGTGTAGACGCGGCCGTTGTCGGTGAGGGTCGAGGCGGGGATGCCGTGGACGTCGATGGTGGTGAGGAAGGTGTGGACGACATCATCGCCGGTGACCGGGATGTGCGCGGTGCAGGACAGCAGGCAGCGGGAGTGGTCGTCGAGCCAGTTCAGGATCTCGACGTCGGTGCCGTCCGCGAGTCGCCAGTGTGTGAAGTCGGATTGCCAGGTCTCGTTCGGCTGCGCGGCTTCGAACCGGATGTAGGAGGACCGGGGGCGTTTGCGTGGTTCGGGGGTGATCAGGTTCGCGTCGGTCAGGATCCGCCGGATCGTGGAGGTCGATGGTGCCCGCAGTCCTTCCTGGGTGAGGTGCCAGGCGATGGTGACCGGTCCGGCATCCAGCCCGGATGCCGACAGGCTCAGCCGCAGCACGATGATGCGTTCCCGCACCCGGTCGGTCGTGCGATGCGGGCTGGACAGCGGGGCCCGCGACCGCGGCTCGAGCGCATCGAGCCCGCCCTCCCGGTAGCGGACGAGCAGACGGTGCAGATGCTGACGGCTCATCCCGTACTCCGCGGCCGCGGCCGAGACCGACAGCTCGCCCGAGACGACCTTCAACACCACGACCCGATGCTTCGACATGCACGTGACTGTCGCCGATGACGCGACTCACGTGTCACCCATCACCCGTCACCTATGTCATGAACCCACACATCCTAGGCTCCACATCACAGGACGGCCCGGTTGCGGGCGCGCGCGGCATCCGCCGCCCGCGGTCACTGGCCGAAGCCGGGATCGACGGTCTGCGCGACGAGGAAGTGCCAGCCGAGCCACCACCAGCACATGAGCACGGCCAGTCTCACCGATCGATCCGCCATGGCTGCGCCGAACATCGCGATGGCGGTCGCGTCGGCATCCCGTCGATGAACCACGACGGCGGACACGACGAGTGCCGCGGCGCACAACGCGAAGACGATCGGGCTGAGGATCATCGCCGGGTCGCCCCCCGCCGTACGAGGAAGATCCCCACGGCGAGCCAGCCGACGGCGAAGATCGCCTGGCCCACGGGCGGGGTCATGAGCGGATCCAGCAGATCGCTGAGCGCCGGATAGGCTGCGCGACCACCGGGAAGAGTGCGCCCGCGGGTGACCTGGAGCAGCTCCCACAGGCATGCGACGACGATCACGATCGCCCAGCTCCACGCCAGCGCGCGGAGTGCCGGCGTCCACCGGCTCGCGGCGGGGGCCGTCCGCTCACCGGGTACCCGCCACGCGACGGCGGCCGCCGCGATCCCCGCCGTGATGACCGCGATGGCGGACCAGGCGGAGTGACGCGGCACGACGCTCAGGACCACCGCGGGCACGGCCGCGCCGGCGACGAGCGGCAGCATCGCGATGCCGGCCGGCCTGCCCGACGTCGGCGTGAGCGCCGAGACGAGAACGACACCGGCGGCGACGGCGAAGAGTGCGGCATCGCCCCACTGACCGCGTCCGAGCTGCACGATCCCGACGAGCAGGATCACCGTCAGCCACAGCATGGCGCCGCGGCTCGGTCTCCGTCGGGCGGCGCCGGGGGTCGCGGCCCCGGCTTCGTCGCTGGACATGTCACGCCCCCTTCGGCCCCATCCTGGCCCGCGCAGAGGGCGTGGTCGAGGCCCCGATCGACGCTCCGAGATCGGCGGGGCTCGGTATGGTGACCCCATGGATCTTCGCGTGGCGGCCTATGCCGTCATCGTCGATGCCCAGCACCGCGTCCTTCTGGCGCACTGGAACGACAGCGGCCGGTCCGGCTGGACGATGCCCGGCGGCGGGCTCGAGGACGGCGAGGACCCCGCGCACGCCGTGGTGCGGGAGGTACGGGAGGAGACCGGCTACAAGGTCGCGGTCGAGGACCTGCTCGGGATCCATTCGCGTGTCATCCCGCCGGGACGGCGCATCACCGCGGGAAGTCGCGTGCCCCTGCACACTCTGCGCATCGTCTATCGCGCACGCATCACGGGTGGAAGACTCCGCAACGAGATCGACGGCAGCACCGACCGGGCGGCGTGGTTCGAACGCCACCACCTGCGATCCCTGCAGCGCGTCAAACTCGTCGACATCGCTCTGGACATGGCCGGACTGAGGCTCTGACGAGGATCAGCGCGGCAGGTCCGTGATGTCCGCGACGACTGCGCCGTACGCGGCGATCAGCGCGTCGGCGTCCACGAAGAGGCTGTAACCGTGAGCGCCCGCGCCCATCGCGATCCGCTCACCGACGATCCGCTCGTCCGCATACACCGGCCAGTCGGTCGAGCTGCCGATCGGCACGATGGTGCCGCGCTCGTACCCGGTCGCAGCGAGCGCTCGCTCGGGATCCGGGAGCTGCAGACGATTCACGCCGACCACGGCGCGGAGCTTGGGCCACGAGATGACCCGATCCCCCGGCACCAGCGCGAACAGATACGTGTCGTCGGCGCGCTTGACCACCAGGGTCTTCACGATCCCCGACTCTGGAATTCCGAGGAGCTCGGCAGCCTCGGGCAGGCTCTTCGCCGCCGGGCGCTCGTGGAAGGCGACTTCCAGGCCCCGGTCGGCGGCGGCGGTTCTGACGCGTTCGAGCCCGTCAGGCATCCGGGGCGCGCAGCGGGTCGTCGGCGACCCACAGCTCGTCGTCGGCTCGCAGCGTCTGCCACGCGGCGTAGAGCACGCCGATGGCCGCGGCCGCACCGAGGATGATGGCGATCACGCCGCCTGCGCCCAGACCCTTCTTCCGGGGGGCCGGCTCGATGACGCTGAGCTTGGCCGCCAGCTTGCCCGCGGCGTCCTTGGCGTACTTGTCCGCCTTCTTGGCGTAGACCGCGCCGTCGGGCATCGCGAAGCCCTTGCCCGACGACAGTCGCGCGCGCGTGTCGTTGGCGGCATCCCACACCGACAGCGCGCTGCCGACGACGGCGCCCGCCGTCGGGACGATCCTGTCCTGGAGGACGTGCTTGGAGTACTTCGCGCTCTTGTCGACGTACGGCGCCGCGTACTTGGAATACCCTGCCTGCACAGTCGGAACGATCTGCTCGCGGTTGTAGTTGCCGATCTGGCGACCGGCCTCGCGCGCGAGTGTCGCCGCCTCACCCGCCAGCACCTGCTGAGACTCCCACAGGCTGGTCGCCTGCTTCTGGAGCTTGTCGAGTTCCTTCTTGCGCTTGCGGCTGAGACTCACGGTGCCCTCCCGGTAGATGGGGATGTCGTTGTCTTCATCTTGCCAGACCCGATCGGTGTCGGGAGGGGTTGGGGGGAACTCTGAGAGAATGTCGTCATGCCGATTCACACTGCTGTCGCCACGTTCCACACCAACCACGGCGACATCGTCGTCAACCTCTTCGGGGATCAGGCCCCCCGGACCGTCAAGAACTTCGTCGGACTCGCCGACGGCACCGGCGAGTGGACCGACCCGGCGACCGGGAAGCCGGGCGACGGCCCGCTCTACAAGGACGTCGTCTTCCACCGCATCATCTCCGGCTTCATGGTCCAGGGCGGCGACCCGCTCGGCATGGGCACGGGCGGCCCCGGTTACATGTTCGACGACGAGATCAGCCCCGAGCTCACCTTCACCGAGCCCTACAAGCTGGCCATGGCCAACGCGGGTCTGCGTCGCAACGCGCTCACCGGCAAGCCGTCGGGCACGAACGGCTCGCAGTTCTTCATCACGGTGCCCGGCCAGGGCGGCCGCGGCCCCGAGTGGCTGCAGGGCAAGCACACGATCTTCGGCGAGGTGGCCGACGACGCGTCCAAGGCCGTCGTCGATGCGATCAGCTCGGTGCCGACCGCCGCCGGCGACCGTCCCGTCGAGCCGGTGGTCATCAGCTCGATCGACATCGCCGCAGCCTGAGGCCCCGCCACCGCGTGACCACCGACGCGCCGCGTCGCAACAGCGACGACTTCTGCTACCGCCATCCCGACCGGCAGAGCTTCGTGCTGTGCCAGCGCTGCCTGCGCACGATCTGCACCGAGTGCCAGACCCCCGCCCCCGTCGGGGTCATCTGTCCCGAGTGCCTGCGCAATCAGCAGTCCGGACGAACCCCGGCTCAGCGGAAGGCACAGCGGCGGTGGTCACGTCCGCGCTTCCTCGCTCCCGCCGCGGGGCGTCCGATCGTCACGCAGGCGATCGTGGCGATCAGCGCGCTGTTCTGGCTCATCGGGCTGATCCCGGGGCTGGGGTCGGCGGTGCGCGACTGGCTGCTCTTCTGGGCGCCGTACCTCTACCCCGCTCTCACCGGGACGTTCCAGCCGTGGCGGCTGCTGACGGTCTCGCTCGTGC
Organism: Microbacter sp. GSS18; assembly: GCA_029319145.1. NCBI lineage: Bacteria > Pseudomonadati > Bacteroidota > Bacteroidia > Bacteroidales > Porphyromonadaceae > Microbacter > Microbacter sp. GSS18. Next base: position 3,091,635 of record CP119753.1, read on the forward strand.
ACGACGGCTTCTGGCACGTCGGACTCAACATGCTCGCCCTGTGGATGATCGGACGCATCCTCGAGCCGATGCTCGGACGCTGGCGGTTCCTCGTGCTGTACCTCATCAGCGCGTTCGGCGGCTCGGTCGCGGTGACGCTGCTGTCGTTCACGACCCCCGTCGTGGGGGCATCGGGCGCGATCTTCGGACTCTTCGGCGCGCTACTGGTCATCGGTCGGCACATCGGAGCCGACATCACCGGCATAGCCATCATCCTGGGACTGAACCTGGTCATCGGATTCATCCCCGGCTTCAACGTGTCGTGGCAGGCGCACGTGGGAGGACTGGTGGCCGGAGCGCTGGTCGGTCTGATCTACGCCCGAACGCGGTCCGCGCGTCAGCGTGGTCTTCAGATCGGTCTGCTGGCGGGGCTCGAGGCTGTGCTCATCGCACTCCTGCTGCTGCCGCCGGCGGTGATGTTCTGACCCGGGGATGACAGGAATTACACGTGTGTGATTCATCCCCAGCTGTGGAAGAACCTGTGGATAACTTCGCCGGGAGCCCACATGCGACGAGCGCAGGACCCGCGTGGGTCCTGCGCTCGGAGAAGAGGATCGACGCTGTGCGTCAGCGCCAGCGCGTCGTCATGAGGAAGCCGAGGAAGGCGATGCCGAAGCCGATCACCAGGTTCCAGGCATCGATGCCCGGAATCGGGTACTGCATGCCGCTGAGGTAGAACACGATCACCCAGATCAAACCCACGAGCATGAGTCCGATCATGATCGGCTTGAACCACACGGGGTTGGGTGCCGCGTCACCTTCTGCGCGCTCGACGAGCTCGTCGTCGTTGCCGGGTCTTGCCATGCACCCAGTCTAACCGGCGACGGGCGTACGCCCGACCCTGACTAGAATCCCGATGTGGAGGAGGATCGGGTGCCGTCGCGCGTCGCGCCGAAACCGGCTGGACGATCGGCCGGCAGAACCGGCACATCCGTCGCCGGCGTCATCGGCGAGATCCTCATGACCGCCGGCGCCGTCGTTCTGCTCTACGTCGTCTGGCAGCTGTGGCTGGGCGACGTCATCTACGGCGCGCAGGCGAATGCACAGGGACAGGATCTGTCGCAGGCATGGGCGCAGCAGTACGACGGCGCGCCGGCACCGTCGCCGCCCGCCACCGCTCCCTCCCCGACCCCTTCGCCGACGGGCGGACCGGAGGTCGACGCGGTCGCGCCGGTGATCCTCGAGGAGCCGGCCGGAGCCGAGGACTTCGGCGTGCTCCACGTCCCGCGCTTCGGCGCGGACTACGCCGTGCCGATGGCGGGAGGAGTCACGCGCGCGGGGACCCTGGACAGGCAGCGGATCGGTCACTACCCCGGGACGCAGATGCCGGGCGAGGTGGGGAACTTCGCCGTCGCCGCACACCGGACGACCTATGGTGCGCCGTTCAACCGCATCGCAGAGCTGCACGTGGGAGACGCGCTCGTGATCGAAACCGCGGTCGGGTGGTACACGTACCGCTTTCGCAATCTCGAGTACGTCGTCCCGTCGGCCGTCGAGGTCCTGCTGCCGGTGCCCCAGATCGACGCCGCTCCCGCGGGTTCGCGGTACATGACCATGACCAGCTGCAGCCCGCTGTACTCGGCGGCCGAGCGCATCATCGCGTACAGCGTCTTCGAGTCCTTCACACCGCGTGCGGACGGCGCGCCCGATTCCCTCGGCGGAGGCGCCTGATGTACGCGGCCCTGTGGCGGATCCTGCCCGGACCCTGGTGGATCAGGGTTCTCCTGCTCGTGCTGCTGCTCGCCGCCGTTCTGTACGGGCTGTTCTTCCTCGTCTTCCCCTGGGTCGCCGACATCGTCGCGCCGCAGGACGTGATCGTCGAATGAGCCGGCCGACACCGCATCCCGTGCTCGTCGTGGACAACCACGACAGCTTCGTCCACACGCTCGTCGGCTACCTGCACGAGCTGGGCGCGGAGACCGACATGATCGAGGCGGATGCCGTCAGCGACCCCGGCAGCCTCCTCGCCGGCCGCCGCGGCGTGCTGATCTCCCCCGGGCCCGGGACACCCGCGCGCGCGGGAGCCTCGATCGCGATGGTGGGCGCGGCGGCGCGGGCGGGCGTCCCCCTGCTGGGCGTGTGCCTGGGCCACCAGGCGATCGCCGAGGCGTTCGGCGCCCGCGTCGACCATGCTCCCGAGCTCATGCACGGGATGACATCACCCGTCCATCACGACCGGTCGCCGCTGTACGCCGGCCTGCCGGAGCCCTTCACGGCGAACCGATACCACTCCCTCGCCGTCCTCCCCGAGTCGGTTCCGCACGAGCTGGTGGTCAGCAGCCGCACGGACAGCGGCGTGATCATGGGATTGCGCCACCGCACGCTGTCGATCGAAGGCGTCCAGTTCCATCCCGAGAGCGTGCTGACCGAGGGCGGATACCGGCTGCTCGGCAACTGGCTCGCGCGCGTCGGCTACCCCGCTGCTCCGGCGATCGGCGCGACACTGCATCCGCACCGCTGACGACTCCGCGTCAGGGGGTTCCGGTGCAGTACGTCAGCGTGATCGACGAATGGATCGGGACGTCTCCGGGCGTCAGCGACTGGTTCGACACCGTCGGGGGGCTGCTGGCCTCGCAGCCCGGATCCTCGGACGTCGAGACCTCCAGTCCGATCGCCTCGAGATCCCGCTGCGCCGCATCGAGCGTGTATCCCGTGACATCCACGAGGGTCACACGGCCCGAGGCCACAACCACGTTGACGACGGTTCCCACCGGAACGGACGCGCCGGCGCTCCGGTCGGAGGACATCACGGTCCCCTCGGCGAGGTCGGGATCGTTCTCGGCGCTCGCCGAGCCGAGTGACAGGCCGGCATCGCTCAGTGCAGACTCCGCGGCATCCAGACCGAGACCCTGGATGTCGGGGACGGTCGCCATCTCCTGACCCTCGGAGACGTACACGCGGATCTCCTGACCCGGATTGACCGACTCGCCCGCGATCGGATCGGTGCGGATGACATTGCCCTCGGCGATGTCGGAGTTGGGCTCGTCGATGCGGAAGGCCACGAGGTCCTCGTCACCCAGCTCGCCGTTGGCGCGCTCGTAGGTCATGCCCGTGACGTCGGGGACGATGCGGGCGTTCGACGGCACCTCCGCCTCGGGCTGGATCGACAGCACCCAGAACAGCAGCGAGATGAGCAGAACGGCCAGCAGCGCCACGCCTGTCCAGATCCACGCGACGGGAGGACCCGACTGCGTGCGCTTCATCGTCGTGTCGGTGCTCAGCTGACGCAGCGACCGCGCCGTCTCCGCCGCCTGACGCGGGTTCGGTCCGTAGAGCTCGCTGGTCAGAGCGCCCATCTGACGCTTGGAGGGCGCCTTGCTGTCGACGGTCGCATCGAGGGCCGAGCGGAACGCCGCCGCGTCCTGGTAGCGCTGGAACGGATCCTTCGCGAGCGCGCGCAGTGCGACGGCGTCGAGCGTGCGCGGAACCGTCGGATTGATCTCCGACGGAGCCACCGGCGCCTCGCTCACGTGCTGATAGGCGACGGCGACCGGTGTCTCACCGCGGAACGGCTGACGCCCGGCGAGCAGCTCGTAGAGCACCACGCCCGTCGAGTACAGGTCGGCGCGCGCATCGACCGGCTCACCCTTGGCCTGCTCGGGCGAGAAGTACGCGGCGGTTCCGATGATCGCCGTCGTCTCGGCCACGGTCGACGAGCTGTCGGACACCGCGCGGGCGATGCCGAAGTCCATGACCTTCACCTGACCGGCGGGCGTGACCATGACGTTTCCGGGCTTGATGTCGCGGTGGACGACGCCGGCGCGGTGCGAGTACTCCAGCGCCTCGAGGATGCCGTCGACGTAGCGGACCGTGTCGTCGACCGGTACGGGGCCGTCGGCGATGATGTCCTTGAGCAGGCGCCCCTGCACGAGCTCCATGACGATGAACGGGACGGCGCGGGTCGTGCCGTCGGAAAGCGTCTCGGAGTCCTCTCCCGCGTCGTAGACGCGGACGATCGTGGGGTGGGACATGCGCGACGCGGCCTGCGCCTCGAGCCGGAAGCGGGTGCGGAAGGCGTTGTCGCCCGCCAGCTCGCGGTCGAGGACCTTGATGGCCACTTCGCGCCCGAGCGTCATGTCGTAGCCCCGGAACACGCTCGCCATGCCGCCGCGGCCGATGGGCTCGTCGACGCGGTAGCGGCCGGCAAGCACGCGCGTGGCAGCAGTCAACGTCACTCCCTGATGAGAACCTTCCGCAAGACTAGCCGAGCCTCGCGCAGTGGTCGGCGCGGCTGTGGACCGGTCAGGGGGTGCCCGACGCGGACGGCGACGGCGGGATCACGATCGTCGCGGTCGCCTCCGGCGATTCATCCGACGTGCGCGTGCCCGACGGCCCGCCGGAGCACGTGACCGTGTATGTCACGATGAGCGTTCCCGACGCGGTGTCCGGGATCGTGATGCTCGCCGTGCGGCGGACCGGGTCGAACGTCGCTGTCGCAGCGCCGGAGTCCGTGAAGATCCCGTTGGTCGCCGTGAAGTCGTACCTGCTGACCGAACCCTCGCCGGCGATGCAGGTGTAGCCCTCCCATGTGACCTCGATCGTCGCGCCCGGGGCGACGGTCGCGGCGTTCAGGACGGGGGCGGCGGGCACGTTCATCGCCTGCTGCGCGGCGTAGTACGTCAGGGTGATCGTCGTGCCCGTCTCGACGCGACCGGTCGGGTCTACGTTGTAGACGACGTTCTCGTCCGCCGCCGTGGGCGCGGGGTTGCCCGCGACGCAGCTGGCCACCAGATCGGCGTCCTCGACGAGGGCGCGGGCCTCGTCGCAGGTCTTGCCGTCCAGGTCGAGCTCGCTGACGTTGACGCGGCCGTCATCGGTCGGCGTCGGCGTCTGGGACGGGGTGGGGGTCGCACTCGCGCTGCTCTCGCTGGGGCTCGGGGTGGGGGTTCCCGGCTGGTTCGCCAGCAGCGCCCAGACCGTCCCGCCGAGCACGAGCAGCAGCAGCACGATGAGCGCGATGAGCGGCCACGTCCACGGGCTGCGCTTCTTCGGGGCGGCCATCGCCTCTTCGCCCTCGAGCGGGACCGGAGCGGCCATCAGCTGCGTCGCCGCGGCCGTGTCTGCACTCGAGGTCAGCAGCTTCGTCGAATCGTCGGCGATCATGCCCGCTGCAGCCAGCGCGGGGACGGCCGCCGCAGCGGCTTCGAGATCGCCGCGGCGCAGTGCGGTGGCGGCGCGCGCCACGGCCGCGGTCGACGCCGGCCGGTCCTCGGGCTTCTTGGCGATCATGGCCATGACGAGGTTCTGCACCGGCTCGGCCACCGTCGCCGGAAGCGGAGGCGGCTGCTCGTTGATCTGCGCCATCGCGATCGCGACCTGCGACTCGCCGGTGAACGGACGTTTGCCGGCGAGGCACTCGTACGCCACGATGCCCAGCGAGTAGATGTCGGTGGCCGGCGAGGCCGGGTGGCCCGACGCCTGCTCGGGCGAGAGATACTGCACCGTGCCCATCACCTGACCGGTCGCCGTGAGGGGGACCTGGTCGGCGATGCGCGCGATGCCGAAGTCCGTGATCTTCACGCGGCCGTCGGGCGTGATGAGCAGGTTGCCGGGCTTGATGTCGCGATGGACGAGCCCCGCGGCGTGGGCGGCCTGCAGCGCGGCCGCGGTCTGCGCCACGACGTCGAGGGTGCGGTCCGTGGAGAGCGTTCCGTCGCGCTCGAGGATCGTCGAGAGCGCCTCGCCGGGGACGAGCTCCATCACCAGGAAGGCGCTGCCGTTCTCCTCGCCGTAGTCGAAGACGCTCGCGATGCCCTCATGGTTGACGAGGGCGGCGTGCCGGGCCTCGGCGCGGAAGCGCTCGAGGAACCCGGGGTCCCCCATGTACTCGTCCTTGAGGATCTTGATCGCGACCGTGCGTCCGATGACGTGATCGGTCGCCTCCCACACCTCGCCCATACCGCCGATGGCGATCCGAGTATCAAGCTCGTAGCGGCCGCCGAAGGTCACACCCTGCGTCGGTCTCATCGTCCCAGCACCGCCTCCATGACCTTCTTCGCGATAGGAGCGGCGACCGTGTTGCCGCTGCCCGACTGTCCCAGACCCCCGCCGTCCTCGACGACCACGGCGACGGCGACCTCGGGATCGTCAGCCGGGGCGAAGCCGGTGAACCACAGCGTGTATGGCTCACTGTCTCCGTTCTCTGCGGTGCCGGTCTTCCCGGCCACCTCGACCCCGTCTATTCTTGCACCCGACGCGACGCCCTCACTGACATTGGCGACCATCATCGCCACCATCTCCGCCGCGAGGCCGCGGTCGAGGGCGCGACCGTACTCGATGTCGTCGAAAGTCTGCTGCACCGACAGGTCCGCGCCGATGACGCGGTCGACCATGCGAGGCGCCATCACCACGCCACCGTTGGCGATCCCCGCCGACACCATCGCCATCTGCAGGGGCGTTGCCGTGACCTGTCCCTGCCCGAACCCGGTCAGCGCCGTCTGCGCGTCGTCCAGCGCCCGCGGGTAGCTCGAAGGCGTCGACACCAGGGGCAGCTCGAACGACTGGTTGAACCCGTACTTCTCGGCTTCCTCGCGGATGGCGGCGTCGCCGAGCTCGACCGCCAGCTCCGCCATCGGGATGTTGCAGCTGAGCCGCAGCGCGTCGGCGATCGTGACCTCGGAGCCGCCGCCGCACGTGCCGCCGCCGGCGTTGCGGATGACCGCGGTGGAACCGGGGAGCGTGTAGGTCGCGGGGTTCGGGAGCGTCGACTGCGGCGTGTACTCGCCCGAGGCGAGGGCCGCCGAGGCCGTCACGAGCTTGAAGGTCGAGCCGGGCGGATTCAGGTCGCCCGCGATCGCGCGGTTGTACAGCGGATCGGACGGGTCGGCGATGAGCGCGTCGTAGTCCGTGTTCACGGCGGCCGAATCGTGCGAGGCCAGCAGATTCGTGTCGTAGCTGGGACTCGTGGCCATCGCGAGCACGCGCCCGGTCGACGGCTCGATCGCGAGGACCGCCCCCTGCAGCCCCGACAGCGCCTCGAACGCGGCCCGCTGCACCTCGGCGTCGAGCGAGAGCACGACGTTCGATCCGCGCGGCGGCTGACCCGTGAAGATCCGCTCGAGCCGCGCGAAGAACTGCGAGTCGTCCTGGCCGGACAGCACGCCGTTCATCGCCCGTTCGATGCCGATCGCGGAGCCGAGCGCGGGGTTGATGTAGCCGGTGACCGGAGCCCACATCTCGGCATCCGTGTACACGCGCTGCCAGCTGTAGACGTCGGGCGACGGCAGCGACGACGCGATGGCCGAGCCGCTGGCGATGATCGATCCGCGCTGCACCTCGTACGAGTCGTACAGGGCGCGGGTGTTGCGCGGATTGTCCGACAGCGTCTCGGCCTGGACGACCTGGATGACACTCGTCGACGCGAACAGCGCGAGGAACATCAGCAGCATGATGATGCTGAGTCGGCGGAGCTCCTTCGTCATGTCAGCCGATCACCACCCGCGGACGCGAGCGCACGGCATCCGAGATGCGCAGCAGCAGCGCGACGATGATCCAGTTGGCCACCAGCGACGATCCGCCCGCGGCCAGGAACGGCGTCGTCAGGCCGGTGAGGGGGATGACGCGCGTCACGCCGCCGACCATGATGAAGACCTGGAGCGCGAGCGTGAACGACAGGCCGGTCGCGAGGAGCTTGCCGAAGTCGTCCTGGCCCGCCAGACCGATCCGCACGCCGCGGCTGGCGAACACCATGTACAGGCACAGGATCGCGAAGACGCCGACGAGGCCGAGCTCCTCGCCCAGGCTGGCGAAGATGTAGTCGCTCTCGGCGACCGGCGTCAGATACGGCCGGCCCTGCCCCAGTCCCGTTCCCAGCAGTCCGCCCTGAGCGAGGCCGAAGATGCCCTGGACCAGTTGATAGCTGCCGCCGGTCGCGTCGATGACCTCGGGGTCGAAGGCGTTGAGCCAGTTGTTGAAGCGCCAGCCGACGTAGGTGAGCACCTGCGCCGCCAGCACGGCGCCGGCCACGGCGAGCGAGACGCCGATGAGCACCCAGCTCGTCTTGCCGGTCGCGACGTAGAGCATCGCGACGAACATGCCGAAGATGAGCAGGCCGGTGCCGAGGTCGCGCTGGAGGACGATGATGCCGACCGAGATCAGCCACACGACCAGCAGCGGGCCGAGCTCGCGCGCCCGCGGCCAGGTCATGCCGAGCAAGCGCGTCCCGACCGACGACAGGCTCTCGCGGGTGCGCACCAGGTAGCCGGCGAAGAAGATCGCCAGCAGGATCTTCGCGATCTCACCCGGCTGGAACGAGAAGATGCCGAACGACACCCAGACGTCGGCGTTGGCGTCGGTGCCCAGGCCCGGCACGAGAGGGAGAAGCAGCAGCACGATCGCCGCGAGCCCCGACAGGTACGTGTACCGGAACAGCACGCGGTAGTTCCGCAGCGCGACGGCCACGACGATGGCGAGGACGATCGCGATCGCTGCCCACGCGAGCTGCCGCGTCGAGAAGGCACCCCACCCGTGCTGATCGGCTGCGAGGTCGAGCCGGTAGATCATCGCGAGGCCGATCCCGGTCAGCAGCGTGGCGATCGGGACGACGAAGGGGTCGGCGTCGCGTGCCCGCAGACGCAGCACGATGTGCAGCGCCAGCACCAGCGCCGTCGGGCCGACGCAGTAGACCAGGAACGTCCAGTCGATGGCGCCGACGGCGCCCAGCTGGACGAGCGCGATGGCGGCGCCGTTGACGGCGAACGCGAACACGAGCAGGAACAGCTCGCGGTTGCGCTGCGTCTGCGGCACGCGGATGCGCTTGAGGGCGCGGACGACCGCCGTGTCGGTGCTCAGCTCCTCGGTGGCGCTCATCAGTCACCTCCCGAGACGGCACGCAGTCGATCGACCACAGCATGGGCGTTCTCGAGGGAGTCCGCGCTGATGGTGTTCTCCACCGTAGCCCGCGTGAACGGCGACAGATCGTCCAGCAGGATGCCGGTGTCCTCGTAGACCGTCGACAGCGAGATCGGACCGATGTCCTGCTGGATTCCCTGGTAGATCACGACGGAGTCGGCATCCGCCCCGATGAAGAACCGCGTCTGCGACCACTGGTAGGCGCCGAACAGCCCCGCCCCGAGCAGCAGCAGGACCAGGACCAGCCCCGCGATCCACCCGATCCGGCGACCGCGGGCGCGTCGGCGATCCTCCTCGATGAGCTCTTCGAGGAACTCCGCGGCCGGCTCGAAGTGGGTCGGCTCGTTGGCCGCCTGCCGGCCCGGGTGCAGCCAGCTCGTGCGACCCGGGCGCGCCGCAGGGACCTCCACGCCCTCGGGCGTCGAGGCGGAGCCGACGATCGACGCCGTCCCCGAGAACACCGGGTGCGCTCCCCCGACGTCGACGATCACGATCGTGACGTTGTCCGGGGCGCCGCCGTCCAGGGCCTGCTTGAGCAGGACGTCGGCGGTGCGACCCGGCGCGAGACCGAGGGCGAGCGCCTTGGACGTGTGCGCGTCGTCGACGACGCCGGACAGGCCGTCCGAGCACAGCAGCCAGCGGTCCCCCGGCTCGGTCGGCATGATGAAGGTGTCGACTTCGGGGTCGGGGTCCATGTCGCCGAGGACGCGCATGAGCACGGAGCGACGCGGGTGGTAGCGCGCCTCCTCGGGGGTGATCCGGCCCGAGTCGACCAGGCGCTGCACGAACGTGTGGTCCGTCGTGATCTGCGTGAGGGCTCCGTCGCGGTACAGGTAGATGCGCGAGTCGCCGATGTGGGCGATGACCGCGTACTGATCGACCATCAGCAGTGCGCTGACGGTCGTCCCCATGCCCGCGAGCTCGGGTCGCTGGACGACGGTGTCGATCAGCTCGGTCGCGCAGTCGACGATCGAGTCGCGCAGCTCGCGCTCCGCCGCCGCCGTCCCGTCGTACGGGTGGTCGATCCGCTCGAGCCGGTGGACGGCGATGCTGGAGGCGACATCGCCGCCCGCGTGACCGCCCATGCCGTCGGCGACGACGAAGAGGTTGGATCCGGCGTAGCCGGAGTCCTGATTGTTGGAGCGCACGCGGCCGGTGTGCGAGATCGCCGCGCTCGAACCCTGGAAGACCATGAAGGACGGACCCGCTCGCTACTTCCGCAGCTCGAACGTCGTGGCGCCGACCTTGATCGGCGCGCCGACGACGACCGGGACGGGCGTGCTGACACGCACGCCGTCGTGCCACGTGCCGTTGGTGGAGTCCAGGTCCTGGATCATCCACTGCTCCCCCCACAGCAGCAGGCGCGCGTGGTGGCTCGAGGTGTAGTCGTCGCGGATGACCAGGCCCGATTCGCTGGACCGCCCGATGGTCAGCGGCTCGTCGCCGAGGGGCAGCTCGAGCCCGGCCTTGGGGCCGCTCGTGATCACGATGCGCGAGACGGCGTCGGCGGTGGCCTTCCCGCCCTTCTTGGGCGCGGGCGGGGTCGCGGGTCGGACCGGTGCCGATCCCGAGCCCGTCGGGGCCGGGGCCGGGGCGGCGTCCGGCATACGACGCACCTTCACGCCGAACAGGTCGGCGCGCAGCGAGTAGACCACCGAGAACACGAAGAACCACAGCAGCAGCAGGAAGCCGATCTGAAGCAGCAGATAGGTCAGTTCGCTCACGTGAGGGGCCCTTGCTCGCGGATGTCGTAGGCGCGCGTGGCGTCGGGAAGCGGCGGCTTCGGGGGCGCCGCCTGCGCCACTACGCGGAACACGATATCGGTGCGGCCGATCGTCACGGTCGAATCCGCGGTGAGCCGGGCCTCGGTGATCGGCTGGCCGTCGAGCTTGGTGCCGTTGGTCGACTTCATGTCGCGCACCATGCCCCGCTCGCCGTCCCACAGGATCTCGGCGTGCTTTCGGCTGGCGCCGGAGTCGGCGATCGTGACGTCGGCGTCGGACCCGCGGCCGATCACGGTGCGGGACTTCACGAGCGGGTGCCGCTTGCCGTCGATCTCGAGGATGCCGCGCCAGGACACCCGTCCCGCGGCGGTCGAGCTGTCCACACCCAGGGTTCCCGTC